>DOPS01000195.1:0-7514 GCA_003512645.1 Desulfosporosinus sp. | reverse complement strand
ACGATTTACGATGTTTTAATTGGTGAAGCAACCATGAAAGACATCAAGCAAAATGCATTTGGGGTGGATCTGTACTTATCAAACACTTCGCTAACAAATCTTAGTCCAACAGTCATGGCTCATCTTAATGCCAAGCTATTCCCTGCCCCCAAATACCTTTTGAGAAAGGCAATTGCTCAGATAAAGACTCAGTACGATTACATTCTCATTGACACGTCTCCTAGCAATGACATGCCAACTTTGAATTCTCTATTAGCCTCCACAGATATTATCATCCCTGTCCTTCCCGAGGGGCTGTCAATTGATGGTATCTACGAGACAATTGTTCTAATCAAGGGTATTCAGGAACAAGGTACTAAGCTAAACATTTTAGGGATTTTGCCTACAATGGTCCAAGACCATACCAACCTTCATCATGTGATGCTCCAAGAACTACGGAAAGAATTTGCTGAGACCCCAGATATAAAGGTCTTTGACACTGTTATCAAACGAGCCATACGCCATGGATTAGCCCAGTCCTACGGTGAACCTGACATTAAAAAAGCACCCGAATATCTTTCTTTTGTAAAGGAAGTATTTGCCATAGCCTAAAAACAAAAGGGAAACAGGGGGACAGGTACTTTGTTTTGATCGCAATCAAAACAAGAAACCTGTCCCCCTGTTTCCCCCTTTATCTGCCAGTTTGCACGCAAAATGATCTCGAGTCCCATTTTCTATGAGTAGATGAGTAGATATTCCATATTGTCCTTCGGTGGGGGTAGCATCCTACAGGCGAAAGTATCCCTCTTGTCATTTTTTTAGAAGTCCCTTAGCAAATCTCCCCGCTCATTAAAGACCATCGGTTGGGGATCCCCCCTGATCTCTAGTCTAGAATCTGACCTCACTTGATCAAGGAGATGTTCGGAAATAAGAATTTCATCTAATTTCAGAGTATTTTTAATCCAGACTATTTTGATTTTGCTATAATCTACGTTAGAACAGGTTTGAATGGCTGCTTTAAGCGCAAGAATATCGTTCTCCATAACCATCGGAATCTTAGATGCCTCTGGAAGTCTGGAGGTCAAGGGATTAGGATAGGTTTTACTATAATCAATTTTTTCAAATACCCGCTTAGTGCACACATCAGCCAGGCCTAAGCCATGAAAATTTCCGTGTGTTTCATCGGTAAGGTCAAGAACGACGATTCGTTGCATCGAAGGCTCAAATTGCATAGCAAGGGTAGGAAATCTCTTGATGATGTTCGGATCCATACCAAGTCCACTGATGTTCTTGCCAATTTTGTTAACCATGAGGACATCGTATTTAGGAAACAGGATTTGCGGCAAATTAGTCCTAGCCTCTTCAAGGAGTTCTGGCTCTTGAGTCATGATTTCTTCCTTGGGGAGAGCCACGATCTTACAGGTCTCATCAAAGGCATTCTCAATAATGCCCAGCGCAAAAACTATATTTGTCTTCTCGATACACGTTTGAGCTATGTCCTCGATTCTTTTGGACATTTTCCCTGAACCTCCGGAATGGCAGCACTCGGCTCCTCGCTGTTTACCTAACCCTATGGCAATCATTTTAGCCAAGCCACTTTCAAATGATCCCCGAAAGGAAGTATGCGGTTTCACTCGGTTAATAATCACTGTAGCATCAGCCACGGTGGCGGCATACTTATCGAAGTAGACAGGCATGCCTCCTGCTGAGACTCCCACTTGTACCACATCCATAGTGGCCTGAATCGGAGCCCCTACCGATTCCTCAGTAATCCCTAAACTATGTAGGACCTCCACTTGCCCTTCGGCCGTCGCCCCGCCGTGGCTCCCCATAGTCGGTATAATAAAAGGCTCTGCTCCTATGGCCTTTAAATTAGCTACCACTTCCCGTAGTATAATGACAATGTTCGCTATACCTCTACTTCCGGCTGTGACCGCAATCTTATCACCGCTTTTTATCCGACCGAGAATTTCCGGTCGTTGCATTTCTTCCTTCACTGTTTTCGGAATATCGGTAAGCATGGGTCTAGCGAAATTCTGACGTACTCTAACCATTTTAGGGATGTGCACATGGGCAAGCAATTGTTCAAGGCTCATTCTTTTCCCGCCTTTCTACAACGAATAGATGATTTCGAATCTTTTTCCCCAACCACTCCCAGTTGGTCTTAGCTTTACCACCAAAACTACGTCAGCCCCGACTGTAGCGGCCTGTCTTTTTATTCATGCCCAGCCGAGTAGGCCTGACTAAGCAATTCAATCGGGTGCATTACTTTTTGTGTCAGATGTTTCTTGCGAACTCCATGACCTATCTGCATTTCACAGGCCGGACAAGCGGTAGCCACCACTTCAGCCTCAGTAGCTGTGATATTTTTAAGTTTTTTATCAAGGATCTGCATTGAGAGCTGATAATAAGATAGATTGAACGAACCTGCTGAACCACAACATTGGTTCGCCCCGTTCATTTCTTTGAGTGTAAGATCCGGAATTTTCTTAAGCAGTTCACGTGGTTCTTTTTGGATTTTTAGCCCCCTAATGGCATGGCATGGGTCATGATAAGTTACTGTGACCGGAAGGTTATTGATGGGAATCTTAAGTTCAATATCTTGCATCAGGAACTGGGTAATATCCTTGACTTTAGAACTAAATGCTTTGGCCTCTTCAGTCCCTAATTTCTCTCCATACTCTTTGAGAGCCATCCCACAACTTGGGCAATCGGTAATAATCGCGTCAACCTCTAACCGAGAGAAAAATTTCACATTTTCCGCGGCCAAATGCAACATCGTCTCCGCATCCCCACTTGCCTCTGCTGGTACCCCACAACACAGCTGCTCCGGAATGAAGACCTCCACACGGTTCTCTTTAAGCACCTTGAGTACAGATTTTCCAGTGTTTTGAAAAATGTAATTCGTCATGCAACCCGTAAAATAAGCGACACGTTTTTGGGGATTGTCCACGGAAATCCTTGGGGAAACCCCTTGGTGGAAAGGACGTCCGGCTTGAATATCCGGCAGAAGCTTCTCTTTAGCTTCTAAGTTGGAAGGGAAAGGTTTTAAGAGACGAGACTTTCGTACTAACCACCGCAATCCGGTGCGTTGGTAGACTGTTAATAACTTAGCGACAAGGTTTAAGCGTCCATTGGATTTAAGCAAGTGATGAAAAACCGTCTTTTTAATGAGAGGCAATCCATATTTACCGACAAGCTCTTGGCGAGCGGCCAAAACCAGTTGATCAGTCGCCACTCCATTCGGGCAAGTAGCCGTACAATTTTTACACAATAAGCATAGAGACATGGTCTCGGCAAATTTTTTGCTCAGCTCTAGATTACCCGCCAAATACTGACGAAAAAGAAAAACTCTACCCCTTGAACCCATGGTTTCTACGCCTAGTTCCCCATAAATAGGGCAAGCTACCAAACAACCTCCACATTTACTGCAGTGATCAATTTCCGTTTGGAGATGTGAATAATCCTTCACTTTCCTCACCCCCGAAAATCTTCCCTGGATTGAGAATGTTATGGGGGTCAAATGCCCTTTTGACTTCCCGGAAATAGTGCATTTCCACTGGGGTAAATTGGAGTTTCATGAAAGGAGCTTTCATGAGCCCGATTCCATGCTCTCCCGACAGCGTCCCCCCTAATTCCACTGTGGTTTTAAAAATTTCTTCTACCGCCTTTTCGACCCGCTCCATCTCCTCTGGATCTCGATGATTGGCTAAAATATTTGGATGCAAATTTCCATCCCCTGCATGTCCATAAATCGGCATTGGCAGGTCATACTTAGCGGAGATCTTCTTCAAGCGTCGAATCATCTCCGGAATCTGAGTCCGGGGAACCGTAGCATCTTCCGCAATTTTAGTCGGGTTCAACTGTACGATGGCGGTCGAAACTGCGCGTCGAGCTTTCCAGAGTTCGTCCGATTCCGCATCGTTACTGGCTACTCTAACCTCTGATGCTCCATTGTCTTGACAGATCTGAGCAATGATCGGCGCCTGTTTTTCAACGACCTCCTGGTCTCCATCCACTTCGATCAACAGAATCGCTTCTGAATCCCTCGGAAGTCCCATATGCAAGTGATTTTCTACACAGTTAATGGCCAAGTCATCCATAATTTCTAAAGCAGCTGGAATAATTCCTCTCGCAATGATTTGAGGCACTGTCTCGGCTGCCCCGTCGAGTTTAGGAAACATACTCAAAATTGTCTTTTTAGCTTCTGGTTTAGGAATGAGCCTGACTATAATCTGGGTAACCACCCCTAGTGTCCCCTCCGAACCGATAAAGAGCCGGGTTAAGTCATAACCTGCAACATTTTTAACGGTTCGACCCCCGGTACGGATTATTTCGCCTGCAGCAGTGACCACTTCTAAACCCATGACATAATCCCGAGTGACCCCGTATTTAATGGCCCTGGGCCCACCCGCTCCTTCTGCCACATTGCCACCCATAGTACAGGATTTCAAACTGGCCGGATCGGGCGGATAGTATAACCCTAAGGCTTCAACTGCCTTATGTAGGTCGGCAGTGATGACACCTGGCTCAACAATCGCCACCAAGTTCTTCGCATCAATTTCTATAATACTATTTAAGCGGGTAAGATCCATGACGATCCCCCCCTTAACGGGAACCGAGCCCCCACTTAAGCCCGTTCCTGCTCCTCTTGGGTAAAGGGGGATCTTAAGAGCTGCTGCTACTTTTACAATTTCTTGAATCTCCAGGGTATTTTTTGGCCTAACGATATAGTCCGGCAAAAAGGTTCGGAAGGTGCCGTCATAGGAATAGCACATTCGATCCTCCAATGTGAGATGGATATACTCCGAACCCACAATCTTCGTCAAGGCCTGAACAGTTTCTAACATTTTGTTACCTCCTCACTTCTTCCTTAACCCAAACACTTTCGTGCCTCGCAAATCATACCCCAAGAGCAAGAACATACCCTAAGAAAGCCCCCTTACTTTCATTATTGCTTTTATACGGGGGCCTCCCGATACTCGTGCAGAATTGCAAGATCATCCCATGCTTCCTCGACTGGAACAGAACAGAAAATAAATGGTTTTTGAGGGACAGCTCACAACTTAAACCATTCTTTGATATTCTCCTGATCAGGGGAATGTCTGTTTCTAAACTCGTTTAAGCTAGCATCGTAAGAGTAGTCATCCTGCCACTCTTTTATATTCTTAACGATCTGCTTCACCGCATCTGCAATAAACTGTACCTCTTGGTCTGTCATAATGGGATGTATTGATAATCTCACCCAGCCCGGTTTCTGAGACAAGTCTCCTGAATTAATAAAATTAGTAATTTTATAGGATGTACCTTTGTCAATGTTAAACAAATAATGTCCATAGGTACCGGCACAGGAACACCCTCCTCTTGACTGTATGCCAAATCGGTCATTGAGTATTTTTACCAAAAGATTATAGTGGATATTGTCTACATAAAAGGACAGTATTCCTAGCCGATCCCTGATATTTTCCGCAAGAATGTGAAGGCCCTCGACACTGTCAAGTTCGCTGAACAGTATATTCATTAGTTCCTTTTCTCTCTTCAACATATTCTCTACACCCATATCCTCTTTAAGCCTGAGACACAGTGCAGTCCTTATGGCTTGCAAAAAACCAGGAGTCCCACCATCTTCCCGGATTTCTATATCAGAAGAATACTTATGTTCTCCCCAAGGGTTTGTCCAATCTACGATGCCGCCACCCGAATTGTCAGGCACATTATTGGCATATAGTCTTGAATCAAAGACAAGTACACCCGATGTGGCAGGGCCGCCTAAAAACTTGTGTGGTGAAAAGAAAATGGCATCTAACTTTTCTTCAGGGTCATCGGGATGCATATCAAGATGAATATACGGGGCGGACGCAGCGAAATCCACAAAACAAACGCCATTGTGCTGGTGCATGATCTTGGCCATTTTATGATAGGGGGTCTGAATTCCGGTTACATTGGAACATGCCGTAAAAGATCCAATCTTTAATTTTCGATCATGATACTTTTTTAATAATATGTCCAGATTATTAACATCGATCAGTCCGTTTCTGTCAGGACTTATTATCTCTACATCGGCTATCGTCTCGAGCCACGAAGTCTGATTGGAGTGATGTTCCATGTGGGTGACAAATACTACGGGTTTTAATTCTTCCGGGATGTTTACAAATGGCCACAGTTTTTCACTTATCTTAAGCCCCAGTATTCTCTGCAGCTTATTTATAACACAAGTCATTCCTGAACCCGCCGTAATGATTACATCATTACAATCTGCCTTGACATGCTCCTTTATCCTTTGATGTGCAATATTGTAAGCTTGTGTCATCAACATTCCTGTTTCACTGGACAGGGAATGGGTATTTCCAACAAAGGGTCCAAACTTATTAATAATTTTGCTCTCAATCGGGCCATACATCCGACCACTTGCCGTCCAATCTGCATATACCATCTTGACATTGCCGTAATAGGTTTCAAAAACTTGATTATTACCGATAGTATTAGCTCTAAACTCTTCAAAGTAGTTTTGCAATTGCATTACCTAACCTCCGTCATTTGGTCTAATTAATATAGTTATATCGTAATTTTCTCGCCTTGAATATACTTTTTTTTCTCGCTTGAAGCTGTTTCGCTGCCAGATAGGTAAACAGAGGGACAGGTGCACTGTTTTCAGACTCTTAAAAGCGAGTCCAAAATCACATTCTAGATATAAAAAAATCCCAGATTTTTAAATCTAGGATTCAAAGTTAAAATATTTAGCTGAAATAGCAATTTGCTAACTTAGGAAATAATTCGTATTACCCAACTACAATGTTATGATCCTTTATGCAAAAATAGACACCCTATTCTTATTTGATTGTCTTGTCTTTTGCCTTTAGTGCCGCCAATTCATTTGCATAGGTTCTGGCAACAATCTTATGCCAGAGTTCAGCACCTTTAATACCAATTCTCTCTGGAACAAATACAGGATCTACGCCCAGCTTCTTCTGTGCCTCGTAGTCTCTTAGAGTGGCAATCCCCGGCTTGGTCAGCAGTATGATTACGATAACATTGAACCAGGCCATTGCACCAACCCCTGCGGAACCAAAGTTCCAAACCACGTCTGCCGACATAATTGTACTGATGAAAACCATAACTACAATACCAATTCTTGAAGCTGTGATCGCCATTTTATAACCGCTGCCGTTACTATTGTGTCTAAAGAGATAACCAACATTAGAATCCGTGTAGAATGCATAAGCTAACACCGTTGTGAAGGTAAAGAAGCCCAAGGCAATTGCTACGAAACCGCCGCCAATCCCTGGTATAAATGAATCAACAGCTGCTTGTGTAAAGTTTCCTTTTTCCATGCCCGGAACAAATTCTGATATGAAACCTCCCGCTGGGTTAGCGACATTGAACGTGTTTGTTGAAAGTATCATGATTGCTGTTGCAGTACATACCAACAATGTGTCAACATATACTGAGAAGGCTTGAACAAGACCTTGTTTGGCAGGGTGTGATACTTCAGCAGCACCTGCAGCCTGAGCGCCTGTACCTTGACCAGCTTCATT
>DOPS01000194.1:0-3235 GCA_003512645.1 Desulfosporosinus sp. | reverse complement strand
AAAAGCTCTCTAATAAAATCAAACACACCCGTATATGTTGCAGGATTGGAACGGGGAGTCCGTCCGATTGGGGACTGGTCTATATCAATGACCTTTTCCAGATGCTCCAAGCCTTCCATTCGACCGTAAGCCCCAGAACGGACCCGGGCACGATTGAGACTTGAAGCTAAGCTCTTATAGATAATTTCATTGACTAAAGTGCTCTTTCCTGAACCTGAGACGCCTGTCACACAGGTAAACAATCCCAAAGGGATTCGCGCATGGACATTCTTGAGGTTGTTCTCTCGAGCGTCAAAGACCTCAAGCCACTTGCCATTCGGTTGCCGTCGATCTTTAGGAACCTCAATCTGTTTCAAGCCGCTCAAATACTGTCCGGTGATTGATTCCTTGTTGGCCTTTATTTCTTCTATCCGACCTTCGGCAACCACTCGCCCTCCATGAGCCCCTGCTCCGGGACCAATATCGATAATATGGTCTGCGGCAATCATCGTATCCTCATCATGTTCTACAACGATTAGAGTGTTGCCGAGGTCCCGTAAGCGCTTCAACGTCCCAAGTAAACGGGCGTTATCTCGCTGGTGAAGCCCAATACTCGGTTCATCAAGTACATAGAGTACTCCCATCAAGCTTGATCCGATCTGAGTCGCCAAGCGAATCCGCTGGGCCTCCCCTCCGGAGAGCGAACCAGCAGCTCGAGCCATGGTCAGGTAGTCCAGTCCCACATTCATCAAGAATCCCAATCTCTCCTTGATTTCCTTGATAATTTGCTGAGCAATGGTTTCTTCTTTGGGCGATAGAATAAGTGCATTAACAAAGTTGATTGCTTCTGTAATTGATAGGCGGGACAGATCATCGATGGAGATCCCACCCACTTTTACCGCTAGCGCTTCTGGTTTTAGACGTTTTCCCTGACACTCTGGGCAGGGATGTTCACTCATGTATCCTTCGATTTCGGAGCGAACCATATCTGAGGTGGACTCCCGATACCGACGTCCAAAATAGGGGATCAAGCCTTCAAAGTTAGTGTGATAGGTTTTTAACTGATCAAAAATATTTTGATATTGAAACGTGATCGGGGTCTCGGTTCCATTGAGCAATCCCTGCCATTGACTCTCGGTCAAGTCTTTCAAAGGGGTATCCATCTCGAAGTCAAGGTTTTGAGCTACCGCCTGCATCATTCTTGGGTAATAATTGGACGTTGATTTGGCCCAAGGCGCTATGGCTCCATCTGCTAGAGACAGGGAACGATTCGGGATCATAAGGTCAATATCTACCACAAGATTTGCACCTAAGCCTGTACAGGCCGGGCAAGCTCCATAAGGACTATTAAATGAAAAAAGGCGCGGAGAGATCTCCTCCAGAGCAATACCACAATCCGGGCAGGCAAAGTTTTCGCTAAAGCGCAACTCCTCCCCATCCGTAATGTCAGCAATCACATTTCCTTCACCGAGTTTAAGCGCGGTTTCCAAAGAATCCGCCAAACGCTCAGCACTCCCTGGTTTCAGAGAAATGCGGTCGATCACAACCTCGATGGAATGTTTTTTATTTTTGGCCAACTCAATCTCTTCACTAAGGTCCCTTATCTCTCCATCGACTCGTACTCGAACATACCCTGCCTTACGGGCGTCTTCAAACGTTTTTTGATGTTCCCCTTTTTTACCTTTCACGAGGGGAGCTAGGATTTGCAGTTTGGTCCGTTCAGGGAAACTCAACAGTTGGTCTACCATTTGTTGAATGGTCTGCTGGGAAATACTCCGACCACACTTTGGGCAATGGGGATGTCCAATTCGAGCATAAAGCAAGCGCAGGTAATCGGAGACTTCCGTAGCTGTACCGACCGTCGAACGCGGGTTGCGATTGGTCGTCTTTTGGTCGATGGAAATCGCCGGGGAAAGCCCTTCGATGGAATCCACATCTGGCTTGTCCATCTGTCCTAAGAACTGCCGAGCATAGGCTGAAAGGGATTCCACGTAACGGCGCTGCCCCTCCGCATAAATTGTATCGAAGGCTAGGGAGGATTTTCCCGAGCCGGACAGACCTGTGATGACTACTAGCTTGTTACGCGGAATATCGATGTCGATGTTTTTTAAGTTGTGAGCGCGTGCTCCACGCACGCGTAGGTATTCTTGGGTCATGGGTTGCCTCATTTCTTATTTTCTGCGGGAAGATCCCTGTTTTTTCTGTGCCTTCTGGTCATACCGTGTGTTCTTTTTGTTCTTGCCTTGTTGGCCTGTCATTTTGTATTTATTCTCTTCTCCTTTTAACTCGATCATGGCATCTCTGATTTCGGCGGCTCGCTCAAAATCAAGATCTCGCGCTGCTAGGCGCATTTCGTCTTCTAAGCTCTTAATGAGTTGGGCAAGCTCTTCAGGGGAAAGTTTTTTGCCGTAGGCTTGCTTCATTTCGGCGACTTTGGTTGCCTCTGGGGCTTCATGAACCGCTTTACGGATCGTTTGAGGAGTAATCCCCATTTTTTCGTTATGGGCCATTTGAATCGACCGACGTCGGTTTGTTTCATCTAGCGCATTCTGCATTGATTGGGTTATCTTATCTCCATACATGATGACCTTACCCTGAGCATGGCGCGCTGCACGACCGATGGTCTGAATCAGAGAACGGTCTGACCTAAGAAATCCTTCTTTATCGGCATCGAGAATTGCCACTAGGGAAACTTCCGGTAAGTCTAGGCCTTCCCGCAATAGGTTAATCCCAACCACGACATCAATATCGCCTAAGCGAAGCTCTCTTAGGATTTCCACCCGTTCCAGTGTTTTAATATCTGAATGAAGATACTTGACCTTGATTTCTAGATTTTTAAAGTAATCCGTGAGATCTTCCGCCATCTTTTTCGTAAGCGTTGTCACGAGAATCCGTTCATCCCTTGCAATCCGTGCCTTGATTTCTCCCAATAAGTCATCAATTTGACCTTTCGTGGGACGCACAATAACTTCCGGATCCAACAACCCTGTAGGTCGGATGATCTGCTCTACGACCGTGGGACAGTGGGCCATCTCATACGGCCCAGGTGTAGCACTGACGTAGACGCTTTGCTTAATCGTATGTTCGAATTCGGCAAATTTTAGCGGACGGTTATCTAAAGCAGAGGGAAGACGGAAACCATAGTTCACTAGGGTGGTTTTACGTGACCGATCCCCTTCGTACATGCCTCTGACTTGGGGTAGGGATACATGGGATTCATCCACAAAGAGGATAAAATCCTCAGGAAAATAATCTA
>DOPS01000134.1:0-11896 GCA_003512645.1 Desulfosporosinus sp. | reverse complement strand
GTGGAAGCCATTTCCCAGTGTCCAGTTTCCTATGGACGCCGCAATAAATTTAAAACTCCAGCAGATATGCTACTCTGGCAAAAAGAGCACGCCTTCCAAGCAGGAAAACAAGCGACCCGCGAGGAAGATTTCCAGATCGGCGAGATCTTCAAATCACAAGCTCCGGAGTATACTCAAGAATACGATAAACTAAGACAGAGATTAAGGGAGGGCAGTCATCATGGCTAAACAAGAATTTCTGTTAACCGGAACCGGCGGACAGGGTTTGATTTTAGCGGCGATCATGTTGGCAGAGGCCGGAATTATTGCTGACCAAAATGTCGCCCAGAGTCAAAGCTATGGACCCGAGGCCAGGGGAGGTGCCAGTCGAGCTGAAGTCATTATCGGAGACGAAGGGATTGCTTACCCTAAAGTCGAAAAACCGGACTTTGTCTTAACTCTCAGTCAAGAAGCCTATAAAAAGTATGGCTTATCGCTAAATGACGAGGTCATCCTGATTGTGGATAATTCGCAGGTTACAGAAGTTAAGCCGCGCAGTATCAACTTTTATTCGTTACCGATTACTAAAACTGCCCGTACTCAATTTGGTTCCGAACAAAGCACTAATGTTGTGGCTTTAGGAGTGGTGGCTTCATTAAGTGGTAAAATACCTTGGGAGAATGTTTTGCAAGCTGTTCAGCAACGAGCTCCGAGAGGTACAGCGGAACGAAACATCAAAGCTTTGGAATTAGGATGGCAAATGGGACTGGAAGTGCGGGCTACACTAGAAACGATACATCGTCAAAACGAAGGTGATGAGCAGTGGTGGGATCACCGTACCACCCTTCAAACGGGTGGTTTGATTATAGAGCCCTATAAGGGCATGTTACTGGCTACGCCTGAAGGCGTGGTTTCGCAAGCCATTGTTACTTGCTACCCCTAAAGGGGTCTTACGATTGCTGTTTTACGTTATCTTCGATCCTGTCCGCTTCAACCTGATTTTTGATGTACTTTTTGATCTCTTCCTCATTCCTTCCCACCGTATTGACATAATAGCCTTTTGTCCAAAAATGTCGATTTCCGTACATCACTTTCGTCTATATATTGGGAATGAATACAGTATGGTACGTGCAATCCCATTTCGTTTGTGATAGACTCGAATTGTCCATTTGGGTGCCCTCCTCTGCTGACTTTGGCTTGCGAAACCTTTGTCATTTAGCAGAGGAGGGCTGTTTTTATTATGTTCATCGATACTTCCTTTTCCGTTCTCCCACGCATAGCGTGGGGCTTAATCTTGAGTTAATGAAGAAATCTTTCATCAGGATGGTGAGGCAACTTGGAAAAATTAAAAATTAAGGACATCATGACGGTTAACCCCATTGTGGTTAACCAGCAGGTAACTGTTCAAGGGGCTGTTTCCTTAATGCTCAAACATCGTATTGACGGTTTGCCGGTAGTGGATAATCAGGAAACATTAGTGGGTATTTTCACCAAAACCCATGCCCTTAAGGCGTTAGGGCTGGATACTAAAATACCAGTCTCAGAAATTATGCAAAGAAGCGTGATAATTATCAGCGATGAAGCTTCGCCCGAAGAAGCCTGGCAAATCCCAGTGGGGAGATTGGTTGTGGTAAATAGCGCCGGTCAAATGGTGGGGATAATCACCAGAACAGACTTGGTCACGGCTTTTCAGCGAAAGCTGGAGTATGCTTTAGAGGAATTTATAGATATTATCAATTCCTCCCATAACAGCATTATTGCTGTTGACCGGAACGGGCGAATTGTTTTGATGAATAAAGCTGCCGAAAAAATGATGGGGATCGCTGTGTCTGAGGTTCAGGGAAAGGACATAGATAGTATTATCGCTAATTCGGGGTTGAGCGAAGTGATCCAAGGCAGTTCCTGTCAACTTGACCTTAAAGTTTGCATTCGTGATAAAGTTATTTTGGCGAATAGAACCCCGATCATTAAGAACGGAATAATTATTGGTGCTGTAGGTGTTTATCAGGAGATCTCCGAATTGGAAAATTTGGCTTCCGAGTTTAAAAACGTTAAAAGAATTAATGAAGAACTAAATACAGTAATCGAGTATTCAGCAGATGGTTTTATTGTTGCGGATGCAGATGGCAATATTATAAAAGCCAACCGGGCCAGTTGCGATATTCTGGGTATCCCAGACAGCGATATCATTGGCAAGCATGTGAACTGGATGGTAGAAAAGGGATATAATACCGAATCGGTTATCATGAAAGTTTTAAAAACTAAAAAACAGGTAAGTCTGACCAAAAAATTAAATAATGGAAAAGAAGTTCTAAGTACCGGTACCCCTATTTTTGACGAAAATGGAAATATATATCGAGTAATTTCCAATTTACGAGACCTGACTGAACTAAATAGATTAAGCTTCGAGTTAAACAAGGCTAAGTTGGAACTGGAACAATACAGAATGGAGAATTCATCTGAGAACATTATTTACCGCAGCATTGAAATGAGAAGAAATGTAGAAAAGGCAATCAAGGTTGCTAAGTTTGATTCCACGGTGATGTTATTAGGAGAATCAGGTGTAGGTAAAGAAGTGTTGGCTAAATTAATTTACAGTTCCAGTAAGCGCAGTAAAGGACCCTTCGTTAAGATTAACTGTGCAACTATCCCCTATAACCTTTTTGAATCCGAACTTTTTGGCTACGAAGGAGGTGCTTTTACTGGGGGCAGTAAAGAAGGCCGCCTTGGGCTCTTGGAACTGGCTAACAACGGTACAGCTTTTTTGGATGAGATAGGGGAAATGCCTTTGGATTTGCAAGTAAAGTTACTCCGTGTGTTGCAGGAGCGGGAAATTCTCCGGGTTGGCGGTCGAAAGCAGATCAAGCTGGATATCCGGATCATTGCGGCTACAAACCGGGATTTAGAAGAGATGGTGAAAAAAGGGCGGTTTAGAGAAGACTTATATTGGCGACTTAATGTCGTATCCATTCAAATTCTCCCTTTAAGAAAAAGGAGAGAAGATATAACGGCTCTTATTTATCATTTTATGCAAAATTTTAACCAAAAACATAATACTAATAAAACGATAACAGCTTCGGTTATTGCTAGAATGGTTGAGTATAATTGGCCTGGTAACGTTCGGGAAATTGAAAATACTATCGAAAGAATGTTAGTTTTAAGTACTGGCAGCACTATTGATCTTGATTCCTTATGGTTTGACTCAGATCAAAATAAAATTGAAAAATGGGCCACTTTAAATTACTGGGAAGTTATGAATGAAACGGAAAAAAGACTTATAACGCAAGTATACAATGACTGTAAAAGTACCCGTAAAGCAGCCAAAATATTGGGAATCCATCAATCGACTATTGTGAGTAAACTAAAAAAATTTAAACAACTAAGTGATGAATAACCTAATCGCGATTACATATGTATTCAAGTAGCCTTAAGGCCTTATACCATGGTTGTTTTGTACGTTGAGTTTTAATAACTGATTATGAATCTAATCATTAATTATCTAATAATTAATATAATTAATAATATTCTTAATTACATTGTTTATGGCATGAAGATGACAATTTATAAAACCAAAGGGTTCAGGATTCAAATTGTAAAGTGAGTAAAAAGGTAAAAAGAAAGGATGATAAGTTTCATCCTTTGATATCTGATAATTCGTATAATTAATAATATTCTTAATTATTAATGTTAATGGCATGTTAATTGCATAAATTAATGTTTGTAAAGATATTTACTTTGGATGTTAATGCTCGCTTATATCAGTTATATATCCCTTGTCCGCAGCGAGCGCGAGAAGAATTCACGTCGCTAAGGGGGTGGTTGATTAAAGGTGACAATTTAAAAACCAAAGGGTTCAGGATTCAAATTGTAAAGTGGGTAAAAAGGTAAAAAGAAAAGAGAGGATGATTACTGGTGGCTATTTGTGCTGAATGCAAATCTTTTTTTTCTGTACCGGATAATGCCGATGATTATGAGCCGGGCAAAGGGGACTGTGTGATTGAAGAAAAAGACGAAAAGGGGAAGTATTGGCTTTCCAAGTCGACAATGGATAAAGAGCATTGCGAAAAATTCAAATCCAAAAAGGTATAATAAGACAATTTTGGTATAAGGGGGGTTGTTGTTAATGGCTAAAAGAGCTGCGAATGTACAATACAAGGGTAAGGTCATTGAATTTCCATTCGAAAACCCGGCGGAGGAAAATATTCCTGATGAGGAACTGCACGAGCATCTGGCGCGCCCTAGCACAGAGAGGACGAAAAGGCTTAAAGCACGGTGTCGTTGGAAGCATGCTACGGCAGGAGAATTCGTTGAGGAGAGCGTAAAGGGCGGAATCGAACGGATGCGCCTGATAACCGAGGCTCATAAGAACTCAGATGGCAGGCCTGAAGTTATTCGAAGAGCGCTGGGACTGGCCAATATTCTCACTGGTACGGTTGTGTTGCAGGAAGATGAACTTATCGTTGGCTATCATGCCGAACATCCAAACTGGATTCCGCTTTATCCTGAGCTTTCCTACATGGCAGTGCAGGATTACATTCAAAGTAAATACGCTCCTCAGCCAGTTGAAGAGGCTAAGGAAATCAATAATTATTGGTTTAAGCACTCCCTGCAGTCTCACAGCCAGCCGTATTTTACCCAGGAAGAACTCTCCCAGATGTATCAGGTGAGTTCCATGGAGGCACCGTCTTTTGCCACCGGTTATAACAGCATTGTGCCTCCCTACGAGACGGTGCAGGAAGATGGCTTGTTGAAGAGAATTGAACTGGCTGAGCAGCATATCCGGGAAGCTAGGGCCAAGATGGCTGCGCCGTATTGGAATGCTGGTGAACGGCTTCAGTATATTTCTAAAATTGATAATTGGGAAGCCATGGTTATTGCGGACAAGGCTGTTATTGCTTGGGCCAGACGCCACGCCCGCCTGTGCAAAATTGTGGCAGAAAATTTTGAAACTGATCCCAAGCGCAAAGAAGAATTATTAATGCTCGCTGATATTTGCCACCGGATACCTGCCGAACCGGCCAAGGGTTTGCGGGATGCAATGCAGGCTAAGTGGTTCACTTACCTTTTATGCCACGCAATTGACCGTTATGCCAGCGGCTATGCTCAGAAAGAGGACAAGTTGCTTTGGCCTTACTATCAGATCAGTGTTATGGAAAAAAGCTTTCAGCCTATGTCTAAACTGGATGCGGTGGAACTGGTGGAGTGTGAAAGGTTGAAAATTTCCGAACATGGGGCCGGCAAGGCACGGGGCTATAGGGAAATATTCCCTGGCTCAAATGATCTGTTTATCCTGACCGTCGGTGGGTTAAACAGGGATGGTTCGGATGGGTGTAATGATATGACGGATGCAATCTTGGAAGCAGCTAGGAATATCAGGACCACCGAGCCTTCCATCGTCTTCCGCTGGCATCCCAAAGGGCGGCTCCAAACCAAGAAATTAGTCTTTGAATGTATTCGGGACGGCTTGGGTTATCCTTCAATCAAACATGACGGGATCGGAACCTCCCAAATGACGTATTTTGCCCGTTTCAGCAAGAATAATAACGGGGCTACCCCGGAGGAAGCCCACGATTGGGCCAATGTTCTTTGCATGTCCCCGGGACTTGTGGGGCGGAGAAAAACCCAGAAAACCAGGTCAGAAGGCGGCGGTTCTATTTTCCCGGCCAAAATCATGGAAATAACTCTGAATAATGGCTATGACTGGAGTTATTCCGACATGCAGTTAGGCCCGAAGACGGGGGCTATTCAGGATTTCCAAACGTTTGAAGATTTATGGGAAGCCTACCGAGCCCAGTATCAGTATGGCATCAGTATGGTTATCAGGGCCAAAGATATTTGTCGTTACTTTGAGACAAAATATCTCCAAATGCCTTTTGTGTCCAGCATTGACGATGGGTGCATGGAACTGGGGATAGATGCCATGGAATTGTCCGAGCAGCCCAATGGCTGGCATAATCCTATCACGACCGTAGTTGCCGCAAATTCCTTGGTAGCGATTAAAAAACTGATCTTTGACGAGAAAAAGTATACCTTGAATCAGTTAGTGGAAGCCCTCCATAGCAACTGGGAAGGTTACGAAACCATGCAGCGCGACTTCTATAATGCTCCCAAGTGGGGCAACGATGATGATTATGCCGATGAGATCATCAAACGATTCTATGAAGATATAATCGGTGGGGAAATGAGAAAAATCACCAACTATTCCGGTGGCCCGGTAATGCCGACAGGTCAAGCGGTAGGTCTGTATATGGAAGTCGGTTCTCGGACCGGCCCAACTCCTGATGGCAGGTACGGCGGAGCTGCTGCAGATGACGGCGGGATTTCACCGTATATGGGAACAGACAAGAAAGGGCCCACGGCTGTTCTCAGGTCAGTGTCCAAGATTGACACCAGCACTCAGAAAGCCAATCTGCTTAATCAACGGCTCTCGGTTCCGATTATGCGCAGCAAACATGGGTTAAATATTTGGATGGCCTACATGAAAACTTGGTACGACCTAAACATTGACCATGTCCAATTTAACGTGGTCAGTACGGAGGAAATGCGAGCAGCCCAAAAGGAACCGGAAAAGCATGGCGACTTGATTATCCGGGTCTCGGGATTCAGCGCCCGGTTTGTGGATATCTCCAGTTATGGGCAGGAAACCATCATCTCTAGGACGGAGCAGTCCTTTGGAGCGGAGGATTTGGAATTTTTGGGTGTTAACCTGTAGATTTTTCTCTGATATTGGTCTGGGAGTTTGTCCGATGTAACAGGGTCTGCAACGCCGAAAATATTTTATATCAAAATTGCAGCAATTGCCAAGAAAACCTTTCTCATTGGCGCTGTGGCATACAAGATGCGGTCTCGAACGCTTAGTGGTTGCGCAAGGGTATCGATGAACCGAAACTGAAACTGAACTGAAACGGACTTTTGGAAGCATAAGACATTAATATTATTAGGAGGTGACGTTGAGTATGGCTGAAGTACAAGCGAAGACTAGAGCTTATGATCTCAGGTATGAACTAGGAACCACAAAACCCTGCCTGAAATGCAAATTGGGGATTGAGGATCCTACTGACCCTTCCAAGGGCCAGTGCATCGGCTCTAGGACGGCGCAGGGTGGAGTATGGAAAAGATTGATTAAAGATTATTACAATATGACTTGTGCTAAATTCTCTGAAGGGGAAGTTGACTTCCGAGATCATGTTTAAATGAGCTGACATGCACCCTGTATTCACAGGGTGCATGTTCTTCAACCTTAACTGATCGGAAGTTAAGGCTCAATTGAGTAAGGGTACGAACGGGGGAACAGAAATGACAGCTAATAAAATTGTGATTCCGAAGCAAGATCCTTTCTTTTATGTGGAAAGCGATACTTTGAGAGTACTTCAGAGAGTGGAAAAAATCTCCAAGAAGCATCCTGTCAATGTTTTAATCAGTGGCAGGCAGGGCTGCGGTAAATCCTCGATTGTCCGGCAATATGCCGCAGTTTTTAAGCGGCCGTTAGCTACCTTCCAAATAGGAATATTGTCTGAGCCGGGTCAGCTTTACGGGGAGCATGTTTTAGAAAACGGGGAGACTAAATATCGCCCCTATCTGTTTCCGGAGGCTATCCAAACCCCAAACTGTGTTGTGCACTTGGAGGAAATCAACCGTCCGGAGCACCCCAAAGCCCTCAATATGCTTTTCTCGCTGTTGGCGGAAGACAGGCAGGTTTGGATGGATGAACTGGGCCTGCTTAATGTGGCCGAAGGAGTAGTCTTTTTTGCAACGATGAATGAAGGGGAGGAATATATTGGTACGGAAACCATGGATCCGGCTTTAAGAGATAGATTTTATACCGTGTTGATGGATTATATACCCATGGAAGTTGAAGCTGAGGTTTTGGCGCAAAAAACGGGAATCAGCCGGGAAACTGCCCAGGAAATAGTCAGGATTATTAATCGACTTCGTGACCATTCCGATTCGCCCATTGATGTCTCCACCAGAACAAGCTTGATGATTGCCGAAATGGTGGCCATTGGAGCCAGTGTCCGAGAAGCAATTATCTATAGCTTGCAAATTAACCGAGAACACCTCGAATCGATTCTTTTAACCCTTCATTTGGAAAAAGGGATTGCGGAAGTTCAAAATGCCAACGAATATGTCCTGTTTGTCAAACCCAATGATTAACACGGGTGTGCGGGTCTAAAAGCATGTCCAGACGACAAGTTTTTTCAGGCGGGGGGGAGCAGGGTGAATGAAAACCGGGATGTGATTAACAGATTTTATATTCAGGGCGGGGAAGGAATTTCTGAATTCTGGCGCCGCAACAAATCACCCGTTGAATCCAGGGAACTGGCCAATTTGTTGCTAGCAATCCGGAAGATTGTCAGGTTTATCGGGCCCAATGTCGGGAGTATTATTTGGTCTGGGATGAAGTCATCCAATGAAGCCAGTGATATTAATCTGAACCCCTCACTGGTTGTGGGTAGTTATCCTGTTCCTGGCGGCAAAACAGATTATGCGATCGGAGTGGTGGTCAAGGAAGCGTACAAGCAAATCGAGTGGAGTGAGCGGGCGATAGCCCTGGTTGGTAGAAAATTAACCAAAATGTCTTCTGATCACACCTATAGACTCAAAAACTTTCTGATGATGGCGGAACAGATCTACTTGGATTTGGTTGCCAACCGCTCGGTATTGGGTTTGTACGCAGAAAAATACCGGCAGGGTAAATTTAAAGAGGCTAGGAAAAATTTTGTTCAGCCCCCGACCATGGATGAACTGCTCCATATTTGGTGGCTGATGGCGGCTGACCGGAGTGGCTGTAAATATAAGGAAGAGTTTACGGATGCTATGTATGGCTTGTTCGGCTATAATCTCGAGAACTATTATAAGGAACCTCTTCGTTTGTTGAACTCAATTGTATGGGAATTAACGGAAGAATGTCCGAAAATCCAGAGTATAGTTGAGCGGTGCGAGTATCGCGCTAATCTCTATTTAAGAATTTGGGATGAATATCTCAAGGCAACCAAGTTTTGGATAACCGATATACGGGACTCAACCTATATGCCCAAGGCGCTGGAGGTGGGTGATATTTTTGACGGGGAGCTCGGGGAAACTTTGAAGCCCATTCTGGCGGTGATTGCCAAAGAAATCGAATCCCTCCTGCAGCAGAATCAGAACCTAACGGAAGATGTTCGTTTGATTACCAACGATGACACTGAACTGGTTCCGATTGAGATTAGCGACATTGTCCTTCCCCTGCAGGAACCGGTGGACCGGGATCTGGTTCAGAAATTACGACTCGCTCTGCAAAGCCACTCCAAGCAAAGGAACATCATCAGCCGAGGGCTGAAAAGCGGCAAGATTGATCCTCGACGCTTGTACCGGGCTCCGATGACCGGTGAAATATTTTGCTATAAGAAAAGTAAATACGAAATGGAAAATGATCTTATCCTGCTGGTGGATGCTTCCGGTTCAATGGGAGGCCCGAAATGGAAAACAATGCAAAAAATCTTCACTGCCCTTTTTGATGCTGTAAGGAGTTTCAATAAAAATCCCCGAGTTTTTGCCTATAACGAGACTAGAAGTATCTGTTATTTAACGGAGCTTACCTCCCAAAAAGAAGGGGTATATACGGTATTGCCACAGGGGAAAACAGCTTCGGGTGAAGCGATCATTGCCACTGCTCTGCTGCTCAAGCGAAGAATGAGGACTCCTTTTATTATTCATCTCACAGACGGGGCTTCTAATTGGGGCAGTCAGGTCAAATATGCCACTGATTTCTGCAAGAAAAAGAAAATAAAATTAATGACCTTGGGTTTTGGATGTGAAAGAGATAACAAAACAGCGCTCAAGCAAGAGTATGGTGAGCAAGTTGAATTTGTTGATACTCTGCAGGAATTACCTAAGAAACTGGTAAAATTGTTGTCTCACACCACTTATATGTAGAAGGAATTTTGAAAGGAGGAGATCTGGAGCATGGCTAAGATAACTTCAGAAATGAGTGAACTCGTTGAGAAAGAACAATGTTTGGTGGCAACAGCTGACCGGGAAGGACGCCCTAATCTTGCTGTAAAAGGATCGACAATGGTTATAGATGGTGAGACTCTGGCTTTTGGTGAATTAGGAGCCGGAATAACCTACCATAACATCGTTGAAAACCCACAGGTAATGGTGGTTGCGGTCAACTTGAAGAACAGGACGGGATACCGCTTTTTGGGAAAGGGTGAGTTGCTTTCTAATGGGCCGTTGTTTGACAAGTTTGCGGCCCTGTTTGCCGGAATGGGTAAACCCAACCCTATAGCAGTTGTCCAAGTTAAAGTTAACGAGATTTTTGATTTACGGGGCAAGAGACTGGAGTGACAGTGCTGAGTGACTACTGCGATAAAACAAAGCGAAGGGATGGGGGGAGAAGTTTGCGTACGGTTCCAGGTTGCGATAGCAAAAGCAAAATAACAAGACCCCTAATAACCAATATCCAGCGCTATTCTCTGCAGGATGGGCCTGGGATAAGAACAACTGTTTTTCTCAAGGGCTGTCCCTTGAGGTGTCCTTGGTGTCATAATCCCGAAGCACAACGAACGTCACCGGAGGTTTATTATGATGCAGAAAAGTGCATTGGTTGCGCCAAGTGTGCTGAACATTGCCCAACCGGTTCAACTTATCTTGAAAGGGATGGATTGGATTTCGTGCTTAGATTCGACCGTGAGAAATGCACGGGTTGTGGTGAGTGTGTCAGCGTTTGCCTAGCGGGAGCGAGAGAACTAGTCGGGCAGAGTCTAACCATTGATGAAATTGTCAAGGAAGCGGTGGCTGACCGTCTCTTTTTCCATAATTCCGGGGGGGGGGTTACCATCAGCGGCGGCGACCCGCTTTATTTTCCGCAGTTCACGATTGAATTAGCTAAAAGGCTAAAAAATGAATATGTCCATTTAGCGCTGGAAACTGCAGCCTTCTGCCAATGGACGTATCTGGAGCAGTTAGTAGAATATATCGATCTTTTTTTGATTGACCTTAAAACCATGGATGCCGAGAAATATAAAAAACAGATTAAGGGTGATTTGGCTGTTATTCTGAAAAACCTGGAGAATTTAATTGCAAAAAAGGCACCAGTCAGGGTGAGGCTGCCGATTATTCCCGGTTTTAACGATAGCTTAAGCGACTATGCGGCCTTCGTAAACTACCTTGGTCAGCTGCACGGTAAAATAGCAAGCGTGGACATTCTACCCTTCCATTGTTACGGAGAGAAAAAGCATCAATTTTTAGGAAAAGAAGACTATCAATATCGCGGTGTTCCTAACCTGACTTATAAACCAATTAAAGTTCTGGTGGACATGCTGACAGAAGTCGGCTTCATTCCCGGGGTGAGTCTTACAGTGGGAGGATTAATAGGAGTCAAAAATTAGGGATTTGGTTCAGGCAAATTTACGCTGATTATGTCTCATTCAGGGACAGTTTTTAAGAATAAGGCACGTAATAGATTGTTCGGAGTAAAGTGCTTTATATTAGGACAGTTGTCCCTTGAAATGAGTGTCCGTTTGTAGTGCATTTTTTTGGGGGTAGGGCTAGATATTGGGAGGTGGAACAAATTGGCATAGAATTTGCATGGTTATACAGTGATCTTTAGTAATTCCGTACCGTTTAGAGTAAATGATTCTCGAAACATGCGGTAGTCACCTTTGGTGTCCATCTCGATAATGCTTTCCATAAATCTGTCCAGCTTATCGAGATAGATGTTGCAGAGTATGGGGCTGCAACAGGAACCCTGTGCGTTACCGGTTTTGGTTCCATGGTAAACGTGCTGCATGTCGAAGTAGCCGGCCTTGAGCATCTTGTTGATAAGCCGGATGAATCGTTCGTCGTTGATACGCTCACGAAGTACCGTTTCGAGTGTGCGATGGTCAATTTCATCAAAGCAGGCGGAGATATCGCCCTCAATAAACCAAATCGT
>DOPS01000135.1:0-3986 GCA_003512645.1 Desulfosporosinus sp. | reverse complement strand
TTTACAACCTTCTCCACCTTTGGCTATGAGGTCATTGCTTTGCTTGAAGGCGGGAGCTTCATGACGGCAGGATTATATACCTTACTAAGCATCGTAGTAGGGTTTACCGGCGTGGCTTTAGGAGTAGGTTTGGCGCGCTTAATCTAAGCTCCGAAATCAATTTCATAGCCTTCCCCGCATCATTAAAGCAAAAATCCACCCCTGTGTACTCTTTAACAAGATCACTGACTGGATACCCACCAACGACTACCAAAACCTTACTTCGCAAACCAGTTTCTTGAAGAAGATCAACTACTTTCTTGATTGAGCCTACGCAAAACGACAATAGAACACTAATTCCTAAAATAGGAGCCCCGGTTTCATTGACAGCCTCAACAAATTTTTCTGGTGGAACATCGACCCCCAAATCATAAACCTGAAAACCAGAGGATCGCAAAAGGTAAACCATGATGTTCTTGCCAAGATCATGGATATCACCTTCTACGGTTTCTATAATTATTTTAGACCCTTTTTCCTGCACATTAATTGGAAAGTAAGGTTCAAGTATCCTCATGACATCTCTAAAAATACCCTCTGACATTATCAAGTCGGACAAGAAGTATATCTCTTCATAATATCGTTTCCCTACTATCTCTACTCCTTTTTTACAGCATTCCACGATTTCCACTGGGGTAAATCCAGCTTGAATTCTTTCTTCAACTAGCTTAAGGGTTTTCTCTTCATCTAGGTCAGCCATGGCAATTATCAGTTCGTCTTCCAAATGAAGTCACCCCCAGTTTCCTCTTGATTATGCCACCCATCATAAGCAGTCATTTTATATCGATCACCACGATAAATAGACTTACCCCACCCCACCGGTTTCATGTTAGTGTCATAGATCGTCTGCTCGATCACAAATACTGGGACATCCGGATTAATACCGATGACGTTATAACCGTCCCCTTTGAGAAGCATCACGACAATATTTTTACCAAGGTCGTGAACATCCCCACGTACAGTTCCGATCACAATATTTCCTTTGTACTCACTATGTTCCCCTCTAAGATGGGGCTCAAGAATCCTCATGGCACTTGACATAGCCTCACCACACATTATAAGTTCACTTAAAAAATAATCTCCGGTCTCAAAGCGAACCCCAACTTCCTGCATGCCCTCTTGCAACTTCTGAACAATTACTAACGGGGCCATTCCTGCCTCAAGGTGCTCCTCGACAAGCTCTCGCACTTTATCATCTTCTAACTCTGCAAGTGCACTCGATAGTGAATCTGTTAATTTAGCCATACATACCAACCCTCCAGTTAGGATTATTATTTAAAGATCAGTTAGCCCTTTGAGAGCTTAGCGTTGAACCCACCACCAGAGATAAACGTAAGCAGCAGCATCAAGTTTTTCCCATTCGTTTTTGAGTATTTCCGCATTCCCTGCGATTTGTCCATATTCTTTAACTTTATCCTGCCATGGAACACAAACACCTGGAGGCATACCTCTTAATTCTTCACTTTCGGGTTTTTCCGTCGTCATCTAGCTTACCTCCCCTGTACTTAATCCAATTTGCAATTTCTAATAAACTCCATATTCCCTTGCTGCCTCAATGAGGGCGAAGATATTTTCTACTTTGGCATCCGATTGGATAACCCCAGCAGAATCGATGATAAACCCGCCGTCCCCAGCATATTGTTCAAGCAATCGTTTAACATAATCGCGTACGTCTTGCATAATAGCTATCTGCTTTCAAACTAACACCCTTCATTCTAAGTAACGCTACTATTGCGA
Organism: Desulfosporosinus sp.; assembly: GCA_003512645.1. Taxonomy (GTDB): domain Bacteria; phylum Bacillota; class Desulfitobacteriia; order Desulfitobacteriales; family Desulfitobacteriaceae; genus Desulfosporosinus. The sequence continues at coordinate 2,213 of DOPS01000135.1, read as the reverse complement.
TGAGCAATGAACAATGCACACTTCAATCGCCAGTATTTCTTACACCCTCCTTATTTAAATATTCTGAAACTTATTCTTATATCACACAATAGCATAACCATTTATGATTCACACTCCTAGAATTCAGTTGGAAATCAAGCAATTATTCAACCGATTCCGATAGTATTAAAACAAATGTATGAACTTAAAAAAACAAGTCTCCGGACCACTGAGTTCCGGAGACTTATAATCAAGTAATTGAACGCCTATTCCACTCGTGGTTCTTTTGTTAATGCCTCAGAACATGGTATTATTGTTGGCCGATGTTTCCGGAATTTCTTGAATAGTATCCCAGTGTTCATCGATTTTTCCATCTTCTAACCTGAATATTTCGATAATTGCCCGACCTCGCGTATTTGGTGCACGAAGTGAATGAACATGTAGAATTACAAAATCACCGTCTGCAAAAATTTGTTTAATCTCGCTGCGCGCTTCAGGATGATTTGTTTTAAGGAATTCGATAAATGCCTTCAATCCTTCTGGTCTATCAGCGACAAGCGGGTTGTGTTGCTTATATCGCGCACCTATATATTTCTTAGCCGCTTCATAATCTTTTTTGTTAATGATTAAATCGTAAAACTCCCTTGCGATTTCCTTATTTCGCTCAGTTACAGTACTCATCCAATACCTCCTTGTAAGATAAATATAGGGTTCAGGCCTTAAAACGAACCCGAACGGTCCTTGATAATTGACTGACACGTGCACTACAACCCTAACGCCTAAAGATTGCAAAGTCTCTTTTATCCCCAGAGAGTTACCTCAGATTAAAGAGAGTTTGCTTGGCTAGGTGGTTTTCGTTATACAATAAAAGGAAGCAAAGAGACATTCCTGCCTCAGTCACTTCCCATTTTATTGGCCTTTTATTTAATGAGTAAATTCGGTAAAAACGTTGCAACTTCAGGCACGACCATGAGTAAGACAATAAGCGCAATTATTGCATATAAAAACGGCCATATACCTTTGAAAATTTTCTCCAGCGGAACGTCTGGTGCAATTCCTTTAATAACGTATACGTTTATCCCCACTGGCGGAGTAATGACCCCAGCGCCCGCTACTAATACTATAATGACCCCAAACCAAATGGGATCGTATCCCAGGGTGTTGACGACCGTAGGGTAAAAAATGGGCACGGTTAACAAGATTAATGCTAAAGCATCCATAACAAATCCCATTATTACGTAAATCAATAATATAAGGCTCATGACAACAAATGGCGGTAACGGTAAACCTTCTATCCAAGTACCTAATTCAAAGGGCAGTCGGGTAATGGCTATAAAGCGACCAAATACATTGGCGCCTGCTATGAGAAACATAATCATCGCTATGGTATTTAACGTGTCATACAGCGAACTTTTCAGGGCCGCCCAACTTAATTGTTTAGTAACTACAGTAATCACAAGAACGCCTGCGGCTCCTACAGCCCCTGCCTCAGTCGGTGTGAACCAACCGACGAAGAGTCCTCCCAGAGAAACAACAAAAACGATTACAACTTCCAAAAGCCCACCATGTTTGAACGCTTCCATTCTTTCTTTCCAAGTTGCCTTCTCGGCAAGAGGAGCAAGGTCAGGATTCCTCCGCGTTATAAAATATATTACTCCAATATACATAAGGGTGAGAAGAATGCCGGGTATTATCCCGGATATAAACAGAGACCCAATGGAATTTTCGGTAATTACACCATAGACGATAAAGATAGTGCTGGGTGGGATCAATACCCCAAGAATTCCACCAGCTGCGACACTTGCTGTTGCCAGAGAAACATCATAACCATGTTTTCTCATTTCAGGTATGGCTATCGAACCAATGGTAGCGGAAGTAGCTATACTGGACCCGGAAATGGCTCCAAAAATCGCTGATGTTGCCTGAGCAGCAATAGCTAATCCACCGGGAAGATGCCCTATTGCCTTATATGCAAAAGTAAACAATCTGCCGCCTATACCCGAATAAAAAGCTAAAAAGCCCATCCAAGTAAACAACGGAATAACACTTAAAGAGTAAGAAGAAAAAGTGCCATATAACTCTGTGGCAACTACTTTAAAGGCAACATTAGGCGCATTAATAAAACCGATACCAAAAATGCCGGTGATCAACATAGCATAGGCAATAGGCATACGCATTGCAATAAAAAGAAAAAACAACAAAAAGCCAAGGAGCCCTATCATCATAGGATCCAT
>DOPS01000252.1:0-7669 GCA_003512645.1 Desulfosporosinus sp. | reverse complement strand
GTAAAGGTTCCAAGGCCTTCTGGAAACTGGTTCGTAGGAAACAAAATTTCTTAGCTTGGATTTCCAAAAAGGTTGACTATGCCCTGCATTGTCTCTCCAAAATGGCCATCGATTGGTGTGTCAAACGTGGAATTAAGAAACTATACTTAGGAAACCCTGATGGGGTTCAAAAAAGCTCGCATAACAAGCGTTCACGTAACGTGAATCAAAAACTTTCGAATTGGCCGTTCGGTGAACTCCGAAGAATGCTGGAGTATAAAGCCAAACGTCATGGGATTATCCTTGAGAAAATCAATGAGGCCTATACCTCGGGAACCTGCCCTGTCTGTGGGACCTTCACCAAACAACATTCAAGGAACTATGGTTGCCCAGCGTGCAAAGCAACCGGTCATCGAGATGTTGTCGGAGCGTCCAATATTCGAAATAAAGGCATGGAGGGAGAGATCACCGCAGGCCGAGAAATGCCCAAGTATCAAGAAACAAAGTATCGTCGAGTCGAAGTGTGTCCGCATCTTCGACAGTGGCGTAGCGCCCATGACCGGGCCGCGTGATGGATGTTAGACCATCACGTGATGAACTGGAGTGAACGTAAGACCTAGAGGCTCTGGCTGAAGGGCGGTTCTCAATGAAGGTTTAGAATCCCCCTCCTCTTAGCCCTTCGGCGTAGGTGGGGGAGTGTTCAAGCAAGTACGTCCTTAATAAAATTATAGACCCTCCACTTAAGTGGAAGGTCAATATCTCTTAGAGAAATATTTTAGTAATTTACTCTAGACAACTGCATTTAGTTGTAACCACTATAGGTGGTTCCTTTTCTTGAAGGTTAATTCTAAATGCGGTAAATTCTTTTTTAGGAGTTAAATATGCAATATCGCGAGTATATTNNTTACTGATTTTTTCGGAAATATTTAAAATTGATTTAGACCTCCAAATTCTTGATGCAGCAATTGGAATGCCAGGAGCAGGTAGGTATGGAGCTCAGTGCGGATTAGTTACAGGATCATTAATGTTTATCGGAATTAAAGGAAAAGAAAATGGACTAGAACATGAGGCTATAGTAGATAAATGCCATAACTTTGCCAAAGACTTTGAAAAAGAATTTGGAAGTTTAAATTGTAGAGATCTACGGCCGGAAGGATTTAAGCCAGACAATCCGCCACATTTGTGTGAAGAGATAACCAAGAGGGCAATTATGTTCACGCTAAACATTTTAGCAGCCAAAATTTGAGCAGGCAGGTGGAACATAATGAACATCAGTACTGAACATCATAATGCGGATATTATAATTATTGGTGCTGGTATTATTGGCTTAAGCATTGCTTATCATATTCTGGAGGCAGATCCCAAACTATCGATCACTATATTGGAAAAGGAGAAAATACTGGGCTTGGGTTCTACCGGCAAAGGCACTGGCGGTATCCGCTATCAATTCAGCAGTCCCCAGCTTTTCGGCGCCTAAGTCTTCTCAGTAGAGATTTCTTCCGTAATTTCGAGTCGGCTTTTGATACCCCAATTTGGTACGTAGAAAAGGGGTATTTAATGTTGGCCGCTAATAAGGTATTGTGGAATCATTTGCAATTGACAACGGAACATGCTGAGTCAGAAAGCATCCCTATGAAACTCTTAAACCATCAAGAACTACTAAGCAATTTCCCATATCTCAACAGAGACCGCTTCCTGGGGGGAACATTATGCCCGTGGGATGCCTATGCTGACCCCATTGCCGTTTTGGCAGGACTTTATGCAGCGGTGCGTCGTCAAGGCGCTGAGGTTCATTTTGGCCGGGAAGCTACAAAAATCATTCGTCATGGAGATACTATTAAAGGTGTCCAAACCAAGCAAGGCACGATTTGGTGCCCACTCATCGTGAATGCGGCCGGTCCGTATGCTGCCCAGTTAGCTGCAACGGCAGGGATTGCGCTTCCTGTGCAGCCCTTCCGCCGGCAAGTTTACGTATGTACCAACCCGAAAGATGTGCCAAAGGCTACGCCCACGATTGTGGATTTAGCCTCCGGTTTTTATTTGCATCAGGAAGCTAGCGGCAAGACGGTATTATTGGGGGGAACCGACAAAGACACCTGGCCTGGATTGGCAGAAGTGGTTGACAAATCTGTAGCTGAAGATTTTTTTGGGGCTGCGATGGAAACAATCCCCTCCACCATCGATATAAAATGGCTGCGTACCTATACGGGAATTTGTGAACAAACTCCTGATTTTCATCCGATTATTGGCGAAGCAATGGAATTGAAAGGATTCTTTTTGGCTAACGGGTTCAGCGGGCACGGCTTTATGCACGCTCCTGCCGCTGGGCGAATCATAGCAGATTTGATCTTGAACGGCAGAACTGAGCTGATCGACGTTAGTTTATTCCATCCCGAGCGATTTGCCAAAGGTCGCCTTATAGAATCCTATATTTTTTAGAAATAGTAAAATCGCACCTTGAAAGCCTTGCATTCCCAATGCTCTGTCACGCAAGAGTCTCGAGTCAGCAGGTATGATTGCCACATCCATAGGGTATGAAGCTATACTAAAGGGCAGAGAAACTCTGCCTCTGCGAACCGGGAATCCTCCTGGTGAGTTGGTTGAAAGTTAAGATCCTTTTTCTGGTCAAGATTATTTAAGATAATAATGCCTAAGAGCTAGGGCAGACTAAAAAGCAAAACGATAATAGGGGTTGAATTCATGGACTCAATAGGACAACAGTTTATCAAACAAACAAAGCATAGTAATCTTGGTCCATCAGATCAGTCTTCTGGCAAGCCTCAACCACCAATCCAATTGGAATACGACAAGAGTCAACCGGTCGTTAAGCTACCCAAACCCAGTGAAATAATAACCGAGTTCGTAGATGTTCGAACAGTCATTGAACAACGAAAAAGCATCAGGCGTTATTCCAATATACCGTTAACGATGGATCAACTTTCTTATCTGTTATGGTGTACTCAAGGAGTTAAAGAGGTTTTCCAAGGAACAGCAACCTTGCGAAACGTTCCTTCGGCAGGGGCTCGCCATGTGTTTGAAACTTATTTGCTCATTAATAATGTCGATGGAATTACCCCGGGGTTATATAAATATTTTAAAATTCCCTCCTGAGATTCAGGAAATACTTAATGCGTTAAGAAAAGTTATCAAAGAGTCTGCGCCTGATGCAAAAGAAAAGATAAGCTATCAAATGCCTACTTTTGAGTTACATGGAAATCTGGTGCATTTTGCTGCTTTTAAAAATCATATCGGATTTTATCCAGCCCCCAGTGGCATTGAGGCATTTAAACAGGATTTATCGGAATATAAGGGAGCAAAAGGGTCAGTACAATTTCCTATAGATAAGCCACTACCATATCCACTAATAAGTAGGATCGTTAAATTTAGAGTTGCTGAGAATATAAAAAGGCAAGCGGAAAGTAAATTAAAAAAGAAAAAATGATTGCAAGTTCTACTGAATGATTGTTGTATTGGTTGATTAGATTTGAGGGAAAAGCAGATGCTTCTTTTTAAAGAGTTAATGTGGTTCTTTAAGCAAGAAAAGAAAAGCTACGGGATAGGGATTTTAGTTCTGATCTGCGTAGCTATTATCAATTTGTTTCCACCCTATGTGGTACGAGTTATCGTGGACGGAGCCAGCAAAGGAAATCTGACCCAAGGAAGCTTGCTCAAATGGTCTTTGCTTCTTTTGGCTGCTGGGTTAACAGCTTACAGTTTGCGGTATATCTGGCGTTTGCTAATTTTCGGTGCTTCGAGTCGGCTCGGGAGGTTGCTTAGGAAGCAGCTCTTTGAACATTTTATACGTTTATCGCGGCAGTTTTATCAGCAGCATCGAACCGGAGATTTAATGGCCCATGCCACTAACGATATTCAAGCGATAGAAATGACCGCTGGGATGGGGGTTTTGACTCTTGTCGATTCCCTGACGACAGGGAGTCTGGTTGTCTTTTCCATGGCCTTTTTTATCAGTTGGAAACTCACCCTCATAACCTTACTGCCTATGCTGGCATTTGGCTGGCTCTTTAACATCCTAGAACGTGGACGGGCGTCTTATGGTCGAGTAAATTTGTTGCTTAATGTTAAAGACGAAATCTATGACCAGGAGGGGGCTGTGGACAGGGTCCCCAGCGGACAAGTAACCTATGAGATGGCCTCATTCTCTTATCCAGGGACTCAATCATTGGTTCTTGAAAAGATTGACGTCGTAGTCAATCAGGGGCAAACCCTGGGCATTGTCGGAAGAACGGGGAGCGGGAAGACTACTTTTTTTCGTCTCCTCCTGCGGGAGTTTGATCTTTGCGGGGGAGATATTAAGATTGGCGAACTGTCGATTTATGACCTAAGGCTAGAATCCTTGCGACAAGGGATTGGCTATGTTCCTCAGGATCACTTCCTGTTCTCCACGACGATTGCAGAGAATATCGCGTTTGGCAAACCAGAAGCAACCTTGGAGGAAATCCAAGCGGCCGCGGATATAGCTGCCATTCACAAGGATATCCTGCATTTTCAAGATAAATATGGCACCTTGGTTGGAGATCGGGGCGTAACCCTTTCAGGCGGGCAAAAACAGCGAATATCTATTGCACGGGCCCTCTTACTCCAACCAGAAATTCTTATTTTAGATGATTCACTGTCGGCTGTGGACGCCAAAACAGAAAAGGCCATTTTACAGGGCTTAAAAGAAAAACGGTCCCAAAAGACAACGCTGATTTCCTCTCATCGATTGAGTGCTATTGAACACGCGGACTTGATCATAGTTATTGAGTCTGGGAAAATTACTGAACAGGGCTCTCATGCCGAACTCATGGCAGTCGAGGGATGGTATGCTTCCACTTACCGAAGTCAGCAGTTAGAATCTCTGATTGAGGAAGGGGGAGCATGACATGGTAATCCGACGCTTACTTAACTATCTCAAACCCCACTACAAAGCCTTAAGTGTTGCTTCGGTAATCTTACTTGTAGCCACCTTCGCAGATGTTGTCGGTCCGATCCTAGTCAAGATCTTTCTCGATCGTCATTTAATGCCGCGTTCCTTCGAGTCCCGGGATCTGGTGCTCCTGGGAGGCGGGTATTTAGGCCTTCATATTCTTTCAGTAGGGCTACACTATTATCAGCTGGTCAGCTTCAATCAGATTGCACTGAAGGTGATTCAACAATTACGAGTGGATGTCTTTAATCATGTTCAAAGCCTTGGCCTTGTGGTTTTTGACAAAACTCCTAGCGGGGCCTTGGTCTCACGGATTACAAATGATACGGAAGCGATCAAGGAGTTATTCGTTGGTGTTCTTGCGACCTTAGTGCAAAATCTTATTTTTCTAATTGCTATCTTTATTGCCATGTTTAGTCTAGATGTTCGACTAGCCACGTTTTGCCTTGTCTTGCTTCCTGTCATTCTTGGCTTAATGTATATGTACCGACGGTTGAGTACGAAAGTTTACCGGACTATGCGAAAAGAACTGAGTCTCCTCAATGCTAAATTAAATGAATCCATCCAAGGGATGAATATCGTCCAGGCCATGCGCCAAGAAAAGCGCTTCCAGCAAGAGTTCGGTGTGATAAATAACGCCTATTATCGGGCAGCAATCAATAACATCCGCTTAGAAAGCCTGTTTGTTCGACCGGCAGTTGATTTAATTTACACCTTTGCCCTTGTTCTTGTGTTAGACTTCTTTGGGTTTCAATCCCTGAAAGGACCCATTCAAATTGGAGTACTCTATGCCTTCATTAACTATCTAGATCGCTTCTTCGAACCCGTTAATATGATGATGCAGAGGTTGTCTCAAGTTCAGCAATCGTTGGTTGCAGCCGAACGGGTCTTTGAGATTTTGGATGATGAGCGTATGACTCCTATGACTGGCAGAGCCACTGAGCCTCTCTCAATTCTAAATGGCCAGATCGAATTTAAGGAGGTTAGTTTTTCTTACAACGGTTCATCTGACGGTCGATCCGATGTTTTGCAAAAGATTAGTTTCATCGCTTATCCAGGACAGACCGTGGCCTTAGTAGGGCATACTGGAAGCGGTAAAAGCACGGTTGCCAATCTCCTCATGCGTTTCTATCCGGTTACTCGTGGCGAAATCCTCATTGATGGGGTCAATTTGTCTGAGTTCTCTGATGAAGAGTTGCGCTCGAAAGTTGGGCTAGTGGCTCAAGACCCCTTTTTATTTTTCGGAGATATCACCAAAAATATTTCGCCTTCTAGGCCTTCAGTGACTAAGAAAGACGTAGAAGCAGCGGCTGCATTTGTTCAGGCTGATGAATTCGTTCGAAAGCTTCCGAAAGGATTTGAGGAACCGATTGGAGAGAGGGGGGCGACTTTGTCGAGCGGTCAGCGTCAACTTATATGTTTTGCTCGGACAATGGCTGGTAAACCGAAAGTCCTTGTCTTGGATGAAGCAACAGCCAGTGTAGATACGGAAACCGAAGAGGCCATTCAAACGGCCTTAGGAAAAATGCGCAAGGGGCGTACAACGATTGCGATTGCTCATCGCCTTTCTACGATCCAGGATGCTGATCTTATTTTGGTCCTTCACAATGGGAAAATCGTAGAAAGGGGTACGCATACTGAACTTTTGGTTAATGAAGGGATTTATCACAAAATGTTTATGATGCAGCAGGGAGCAATGGGGTAGTAGATAGTGGTGTTCGTATAGAATGCAGACAATCTCCTTACACCAAGAAATTCAGTGCAACTTGGGAGAAACTTCAGGATCTTTGGTATCGAGTTGTTTGTGCTCAAATCTAATGTTAAACTAGAGGTGAATTTGGGTAGAACTAATTAATAGGAGGAGGCGTGCTTTGATGAAAAAATGGATAGTTCCAGTAGGTATAATTGTCCTTCTGGTAGTGATGATGATCTCTGGTTACAATAATCTTGTAAGGACCTCGGAAAGTGTTAATGGAAGTTGGAGCCAGGTTCAAAACCAATTGCAGCGCAGAGCAGATTTGATTCCTAATTTAGTAGAGACCGTAAAGGGATATGCTTCGCAGGAAAAAGAAGTTTTTACAGCGGTTGCTGAAGCAAGAGCAAAATTAGCCGGTGCTGCAACTGTAGGAGATGCAGCTCAAGCTGACCAGGCATTAACTGGTGCTCTAGGAAGATTATTAGCCATATCCGAAAGTTATCCTCAGCTCAAATCGGATGCAAACTTTCGGACCTTACAAGATGAGCTAGCCGGGACAGAAAACCGCATTGCTACCGCTCGGATGGACTATAACAATTCTGTTGAGAGCTACAATGCCAAAATCAAGACGGCTCCAACAGTACTTTATGCCGGAATCTTTGGCTTCGAACAAAGAGATTACTTCAAACCGAATACCAATGTAAACAACGTCCCAGCGGTTAACTTTTAAAGTAAAGAAGGTTTTAACGAAGGGAATGAAGCCCTATGAAGAGGATACCCCTTCTTGTGCTGTTAGTTTTATTTTTACTCACGATAGCATCTCCCTTAAGGGCGGACAACCATCCCATCCCTCGGCCGAGCAGTGAATTTTTCGTTTTAGATCAGGCTAACGTTTTGGATCAAACTACGGAACAAATGATTGTGCGAACGTCTGCCGCTCTGGAGCAAAAAACGAAGGCTCAGATCGTGGTCGTCACGGTTAAAAGCCTGAACGGAACATCACCTGAGGAACATGCCTTAGCTATCTTGCGGGGATGGGGGATCGGTGATGAAAAATTGAACAATGG
>DOPS01000367.1:0-10913 GCA_003512645.1 Desulfosporosinus sp. | reverse complement strand
TATAAAATCGGGTGTTACATCGACCGGAAAAGAAGTTGCTTAAATCTTACAACGTTGAATATGACCTTTAGGCTTAAGCCGCAGAAGCTGGTAATGCTTCAAACGTTGCCAGCTTATGTACATATGAACAGCAGAGTAGTTAATACAAGTGAGTATAAAGGTAACAAAAGTTACTAAAATGTAACAAGCGTAAAATAGAAGACCGCCATTGACTTAAATACAGGCAAACTATATTCGGAGCATCACATTACATCATGCCAGAGGCTCAGGTTAAATGGACTTAAAGGCTCTTGCAACTATTGTAAGAGCCTTTCCTTGAGAATTATTATACTGTTTTTTCAAGAAGAGGCTATTAAAATATTATTAGAGTAGAGGGGTTTAACGTGTTAATTTATTTGCTAGTACTACTAATACTAGGATTGATGGGCGGATTTTTTTCAGGTTTATTGGGTTTGGGTGGGGCTATATTAATGGTGCCTTTGCTGCTTTATGTACCCCCATTACTCCATTTTCCAACCTTGGACATGAAAAGTGTAGCGGCCGTCAGTACCCTACAGGTCTTTGTCAGTGCGACTTCTGCTGTTATAGCCCATCGAAAAAGGGGAGCGGTCAGCATACCCGTTTTGTTGACTATGGGTATCCCGGCTGCTACTGCTGGTTTTCTGGGAGCTCTCTTTTCAAAATATGTCAATGCAGATTTCTTGTTAGCAATGTTTGCTGGTATTTCTACCTTAGCTACTTTATTAATGTTAATACCCAAAAAAGAACATGATACTGACCAAAGTCAGGGAATGTTAAATGTCGATAAAGTTCAGTTTAATCGTGTACTGGCGGCTTTATTAGCTACAATAATCGGTTTTATTGGGGGGATGATAGGTGCGCCGGGGGCTTTTATCTTTGTTCCAGTTTGTATTTATATTCTAAAAATACCTATGCGTATTACCATTGGTTCAACTTTGGGTATAGTTTTAATGACGGCTTTTACAAGTGCCGTGGGTAAGATTGCCAGTGGACAGATGCTTTGGCTGGTTGCGGCGACATTGGTGTTAGGATCTGTACCAGCTGCACAATTAGGTTCACGGGTGTCACATCGCGCTCCGATAAAACTGTTGCACTGGATTATGACACTAATTATTGCTTTATCATCTTTAAAAATATGGTTAGATGTAATTCATTAATACGGGAAGAAATCACCACGAACTTCTATTCTATGTGAAAGAGAGGAACTATAGTGGAGAATAGAGCTACAGATAAGTATGAGAGACATATACGGTGCACGAAAGAGACTTTAAAAATCTGGGAAGGCAAGATTGATTGGCGTTTACAGTATTTGATTAGCCTAGCGCCTTTGTTAAGACAGTTAACAGTGGAAGACCTGGGAATAGCCATCGCAGATAGAGAAAAATTTTTAATTTATCTGGCAGGAGATAAGCTAGATATTAAGATCAAACCAGGCGATACTATTCCGCCTCAATTGCCGATTCAAGAGGCTATGAAAGAGGCTAGGCGAGTTCTAAAAGTAGTGGATAAAGAATCATTCGGCATTCCATATATAGCCATATCTATCCCGATTCTTGGAGACGAAGGGAAGGTTATAGGTGGGATAGCGGTACAACAGTCTATGGAACACAAAGAAAATTTACGGGCTATGTCCCGGCAAATTTCTGAAACACTCTCTACGCTCACTGCAACTATCCAAGAACTTACAGCCCAGGGTGAAGAGCTTAGTGCAACAAGTCAACAATTTGCAGCTATTGCCCAAACATCGCAAGAAGGTGTTAAGGAAACAGACAAGATTGTACAGACAGTCAAAAGTATCAGCGATCGAAGTAAAATATTGGGGATAAATTCAGCCATAGAAGCTGCACGGGCAGGTGCGGAAGGCAAGGGATTTTCGATCGTAGCTCTGGAAATAAGAAAGCTTGCAGAGCAAAGTGCAAGTTCTATTACAGAGATTAAAGTTATCATAGAGGAATTTTCTCAAGCTATCGCCCAAATTGCAACATCGGCAACGGAATTAGATCAGGTTGCAGGTCAACAAGCTGCTCATTTATCACAGTTTACAACAGCTATAGAGAATTTATCTGAGTTAAGTATAGACCTTGCGAATATGGCAGAAGCGCTTTCTAGAGAAAATTAACTAGCTTATTCGGAACACGGAGAGGTAACGAACCGTGGTGCGCCCGGACGAAAAAGCCACGGCGGCCTATATTACACAGAGAATAGAGGGTCGGAACAGACGGTGTGGCAAGCAAATATTGAGGTCAGAAGGATTAACGAATACTGTAGCCCCGAGATGGCTCCTCTTCAGAATCTTATGAAGGAAATTCTGCGTTGCGCCGACCCATTGTCGCATTGGGGAAGGCCGAAGCTTTGTGGGAAGAAATGGTTAAATGCACTACAAAGGCAGCCGGGGTATGGGTTCTGACATCAATATTCAGCTCTGATCGTGACTACAAATGATGGCAGAGAGCACATAAATTATATAATAAAATGTAAATGAGGTTTGGAGGGAATTTAGAATGAGTAGCATATTTGGTTTAATCGTACTAGTATTAGTAGCATCAACGTTGCAAGCAGGAACTGGTTTTGGATTCTCAATAATGGCAACGCCGTTTCTACTTTTACTTTTTGATCCTCATGATGCAATTCAGTTAAATATCATACTTTTCATCTTTCTTGATGTACGAATATTAAAGATTTTAGTAAGTTTCCTAATCCTTTCCTCAACAGCTTTATTAGTAGCTAAAATTAATGTGAAACAAACTAACACCAAGGAACTAATAACAGGGGCATTGTCTGAGTTGCTTACTACAAGCTTAGGTATGCCTGGGCCGCCATTGTTGATATATTTTGCTGGGGCAAAGGTTGATAAATCTACTCTTCGTGGTACTGCTTTAGCCTATTTCGTGTTTGTTTTGCCGATCAGCCTTTTACTCCAATTCTCAATGTATAGCATTTCAAAGGGCGTTTGGATATCAACTTTATGGGCTTTGCCCTTTGCTGTAATGGGAATTTATTTAGGACAATGGGTATTTACACGATTAAATCAGCAACTTTTTGAAAAGATAATTTACACATTATTATTTTTCACGGGTATTTACTTATTAATTATAATTTTTTAAAGTATTCAGAACGAAAAATTCCTTGTGATTTTATAGAATTCTATGGGATGTACCGCCAGAAAAAACTATTCAAAATCGACCCAACTAACATCTCCTTAGAAGGGCATAGTCTTACATTCTGTATGTGATGATTCACGTATAACGCTTCTAATTTATGACTTAGCTATTAAGGCTAAAAGGGGGGATTATTTTGAACCTAACACGATTTCAACATGGTGGGGGACGAAAACGGAGTAATCCGGGCGGCTTGTTTCAGGAAGAAATCGAGAAGGCTCATCTTGAGGGTACTATGCGAATGGTGAGAAAATATATACCCTTAATAGGAACTATCCGAAATTATAAAAAAGAATATTTTTATAAAGACTTGATGACAGCTATGACAGTGGCTGTAGTTGCAATTCCGCAGTCTATGGCTTACGCATTGATAGCAGGTGTTAATCCTATATATGGGCTATATACGGCTATAGTATCAACTATCATCTCCTCAGTTTTTGGAAGTTCAGACCATGTTATAGCGGGGCCGACTAATGCTATAGCTTTGCTAATAGCAAGCACCATGAGTATATATATGGGGCAAGATAACGTGTATCAAATGCTATTTCTGCTGACTTTCATGGTTGGTATCTTACGAATACTTTTTGGTCTCATTAAACTAGGTAAAGTAATTAATTTTGTCTCCTATTCAGTATTGATTGGTTATACAGCCGGTGCTGGTGTCTTAATTGGGCTTGGACAACTTAGTACATTGCTTAGTATATCCATAAAAGATTCTTCACATATGTCAACAATGGCAAAGTTTTATTACGTTATGACTCATTTAAGTCAAGTGAACTTATATGCACTGGGACTTGGAGTTATGACAATGGCCATTATCATTATCTGTAACAAAGTTAATAAAAAACTCCCTGGAGCATTAATCGGGATTGTGATTCCAATAATGTTCATTGTCCTTTTTTCATTAGAACAGAAGGGTGTTAAACTCACAGGTTTTATTCCCTCTTCACTTCCTCCCTTTATGATGGTTCAATTTGATTGGGTGGCCATGCAAGATCTTTTCGGAGGGGCAATTGCAATAGCTATCCTAGGATTAGTAGAAGCCACTGCAATAGCTAAGTCCATTGCTGCCACCTCAGGACAGAAGATTGATGTAAACCAAGAATTTATTGGACAAGGTCTAGCTAATGTAGGTGCTTCCTTCTTCCAGTGTTTTGCCGGATCTGGTTCCTTTACACGTTCTGCACTCAATTATCAAAGCGGCGCTGCGACAAGAATTGCTGGAATCTTGTCAGGTGTGATAGTTGCCTTGATTCTTCTATTTTTCGCTCCATATGCGCAATACATTCCAAATCCTTGCCTAGCAGGGGTGATTCTAGTCATTGCCTATAACATGATTAAAACAAGAAGGAATTTAAAAATATTGTAAAAGATGGTGAATTTAAATCCGACTCAATTGCCCTGTGGGTAACGATTTTTGCAACAATTTTATTGCCGCGCCTTGATCTTGCAATCTTTACAGGGATCGTATTATCTATTGTTTTATACCTAAAAGATACTAACCAAGTAACTGTTAAACTCCTTGTGCCGGAAAATGGTAAAGATTCTCAAATCATTGAGCGAGAAGTTAAATCAGTTAATGAAAAGTTAGATATTTTAATTATTCAATTGGAAGGAAATCTATTTTTTGGCTCGGCAGATGACCTTCAAATTAAACTTCTTGACATTGTTGATAAATCCAAAATTTTTATCTTAAGAATGAAGTATGTTACGAGATGGATTTTGCTGCTCTTGGTGCTTTGAAAGTTTTTATGAGAATGTTAAAAGAAGCAGGTTCTACTCTAATCATTTGTGGAGTGAAGTCGGAGCTTGAGTTAATGCTTAAAAACACGGATCTAACTGCGGATGTCGGAACGGATAACTTCTTTATGTCGGAGAATGAAATTTACGCTTCATCCACTAACGCCTTACAGAGAGCAAGGGCTGTTCTAGGGTGTAATATAGTTGACAACTCTAGCCCGAAAAATTCGGCTTTCTTGTAATCTATGAGGATTAGAGATTACTATGGGGCTATCAATGCCCTTGGTCACGCCTGTCTGGAAAGGAGATTTTGTTTTCGGCATAGAGATGTCTTTAGTTTAAAAGGTAAGTTAGGTGTAGTTGTAAGCGTGGAATATAGCAGAGAGACAAAAAATGCAGTTCATACATTTATTACCAAGATGATGCGATCAAATATGATGGAGATAGTTGGTTCAGTTGCTGCACATGGCTATTCACAGTGTTAACTATGGCACATTGCAACAATATGCAGGAAGGCTTCGCAGACTCTTTGCAAACAAAAAAGAAGTACAAATCTATGATTATGTGGATATTCATGTAAGGATGATTGAACGGATGTACCATAAACGGCTTAACGGGTATTCTACGATTGGTTATAAAGCAAAAGGAGAAAGTAGTGCACCAGAGTCAATCGATGTGATTTTTGACAAGAGCAATTTTTTATCGGTCTATACTAATGATATTATAAAGTCTCCAAGAGAAATTTTGATAGTAAGCCCCTTTATTACAAGAAACGTACTATACAAATGATGCAGCACCTGAAGATTGTCTTAGAAAATAAGGTGCGAGTCATCGTAATAACCCGGCCCATTGGAGATTTCAAAGACAAGAATACTAGTGCTTTGCAGGGTGCCTTGGACTTATTAAAAGTTGCTGGAGTAAGTTTGGTTTTCAAATCGAATATACATCAGAAATATGCAGTGATTGACCAAAGAATTGTGTGGTATGGAAGTATCAATCTTTTGAGTTTTGGTAGTGCGGAAGAAAGATCATGCGGCTTGATAGCCCAAACGTTGCTAACGAATTAATAATGAGCATGGACAAATTACAGTCCTGCATGTTATGCTGAGAATACCAATAATTGGAGATATCTTAGTACTGGTGTGAGGCATTACGAACTACTTGCGAACTGGAGTCGTGAAAAATGGATAGTGTTCTAGAACAAATAAAAGAGATTTCCCTTCAATACAAAGTTGATAAGATTGTTCTATTTGGTTCACGTGCAAGAGGGGATTATTCATCTGTCAGTGACTATGATATAGCAATTTTTGAAAACCATTTGTCTGCTTTAGATAAAGCTCGTCTTCGTGATGATGTTGATGAAATTGAGACCCTCAAAAAAATTGATATAGTATTTGTCCAAGAAAACTTTACAGATGAACTGATGGAAAGTATTAAGAGGGACGGGGTAATCATATATGAGTAAGTTGGAAACTAAACTCAGTAATTTTAATAATGCACTTCAAAGGCTTAAAGAAGCAGATAAAGAGTTTAATAAGCAAGGTGTTAGCGATGTGGTCCGTGATGGGGTTATTCAGAGATTTGAGTTCACCTATGAGCTTGCATGGAAAACCACTAAGGTGTTCCTTGAGGATACTGGTATAATAGATATTAATTCACCAAAAGCAGTGATTAAAGAGGCATATGCTCAAAAACTTATTAGTGATGAAAAAAACTGGCTACTTATGTTGAATGACAGAAATATGACTTCCCACATGTATAAGGAAGAGATGGCGGTGGAAATTGCCGAAAGAATTTCTGGTTGTTATATAAAAGAATTCGAATTACTATTGAAAGAATTGCAAAAGTAGTAGCTCAGAATAAGCCGCGTCAACATAAATACAGCTGGAAACATCATAGTTTCCTGGCTGTATTATTCTTATGGATAAAAACAACTCCAGTCTGCATTTATATGGAACCTAAGACCCTGCGCAGTGTGGGGTTTTTGTTATTCATATTACGAAAGCCTGAAATTGGATAGTAACCTTGTCAACCCCCATGAATAGTATGGAAGAAGGGGGGGTGAGATGAAACTATGTATCGATCCAGGGCATGGAGGTTATGATCCGGGAGCTGTCGGTAACGGATTGCAAGAGAAAGACCTTACTCTGGACATTTGCCTTAAACTTAAAAGTATACTTGAGTACAATGGAATAGATAGCATTCTTACTCGCGATGGAGATTATACGCCTGGCTATTTAAACAACCTCAACGGAGAGCTGTCTACTCGAGTTAAGATAGCTGAGGAGGCCAAAGCAGATCTGTTTATTTCTGTGCACATTAACGCAGGCGGTGGTACAGGAGTGGAGGTGCTGATTAGTGGTAGAGGTGGACGTGCGGAAACGGCAGCGAACAAGGTTTTACCTTATCTTGTTCAAGTCGGGGGCTGGGCGAATCGTGGAGTAAAAACACAGAATGTGTTCGTGCTTAGGGAAACAAGTATGCCGGCAATTCTAACCGAAAATGGATTTATCGATTTTATCGATAATGTAAAGGATACAGCAAAGTTAAAGGAGCCTAATTATCGTCGGTCACTTGCAGTAGCCCATGCCAAAGGGATCTGTGATTATTTTGGGGTTCAATACAAGGAGCCAGTTCCAGTTCCAAGCCAGCCATCACCTAATGTCATGTTCCGTGTCATTTTAGATGCTAGGCAGACCATGGCGTTAAGCTCTCAAGAAAGCGCGATCACGGCAGTCAAAGAATCCCCAATAAGTTGAAATATCTTTCTTAATAAAGACGTTTCACCACTGTCGGAAGTAATTTGTTCCCGAGCAATTTCATCATAGATCTCGACCACACCCTCGCCGTACCCATTCCCAGGCACTGCCCAATGCCCATTCAGATCTTCCCAGTTTGGACAGCTTCCCCTCTTTACCAAGTCAAACCGGGGGTCCACCTTTATAATTCCTATGGGCAACAGTTTAAAGGAAGCGTACGCAAATAGATGTTCTAAGTGGGCCAACACCCCTTCTTCCTGTGTAGAAAAGGACACTCCTGGAGACCCACCTCCGACAGCTCCAATTCCGGCAAAGTTGTTTTGCTCAGCCTTTACATCTCCACTGAATTTGAGGCAACCAGTTTCTTTAATCATTTGAGCCACCGCGTAACCCCACCTTATTCCCAATCGATCCCCTTGCCTCTTGTAGAAGGGAACAATATCCGGAGCATAGGGATTATGCTTAATCAGAAATTGACGGCACTGCTCAATCGTGATCGTCTCTATGCCCATGATTGGAGTTTTCTGAGCTGCCAGAGGCACTGCATACTCGAAAATGTTTACATTATCCGTTGTTCGCTGTACAACTCCCATTGATGCTTGGCCACTATCGACCGATTACTTTAAAGGGGGAAAACAATAAAAAGGAACCCAACATCAGGTGGAGTCTGGTTGAACTTATCCAGACTTCACACAGGTATGTTGTTTCAGATAATGGAAGAAGGAACAACGTACCTGTCCCTTTGTTTCTTTAAGTTATTCAGTTATTCCTCCCCCCCTCACCTCCTCCCATTCAACAATTTATAGCAATAAAGCGGGTCTTTTGACTCGCCTTATTACTATAATTATACATTGCTCTTTACCCAAAGTTCACCACTCGAGGTAAGCCAAGTTCCGCGCCTGCCGGCAAAGGACTTTACAAGACCTCTGTGCTCTAAGCCGTGTAGAATTCCACGGACAGTAGCCTCAGTAACAATAAGTAATTTGCTTGCAAGTACCAAGGAGAGTTGCTTTCGTCCAATGCCAATACCGTTGAGGTTGTATGCAGCTATAGTGTGGAGAATTTGTGCTTCAAATTGATCAATCTTTGAATCCTTACTATTAATCATAATACTTTCTGAATTATTTAAAGTTATTGATTCATTAGATTGAAAATCAACTGGTGTCGGTGATGGATTTTCGCTTATCTTGCTCGAGTAGAGCTGCGTGTTTTTTGAAGACTTAAGAGTACAAAGTAATTCGATGCGATTTCTAAGCTCCCGGATATTTCCGGGCCAGTCATATTCCTGAAATTGGGCTAGCTCTTTACTTGTGATAAGGTTTGGTCTTCCGAGCTGTTGTTCGAAGAAGGCAACTAATGATGGAATATCTTGTTTCCGCTCCTTTAATGCTGGAACGGATAAGGGCAGAACGTTAAGGCGGTAAAGAAGGTCTTCACGGATTTTTCCTTCGGTTACTAGAACGTTCACATGCCTATTGGTAGCAGCGATAATTCGGGCGTCGATAGATATCACATTTTGTCCCCCCACCCTAATTATCTCGTGTTCAGAAAAAACTCTTAACAATTTAACTTGTACGGGGAGAGGAAGGTCTTCGATTTCATCAATAAAAATAGTACCGCCAGTAGCTAATTCAAACATCCCTGGTTTGCCACCTTTTTTAGCTCCGGTGAAAGCGCCTTCTTCGTATCCGAAAAGTTCACTTTCTAAGAGAGTATCGGGTAGAGCACCACAGTTAACTGCCACAAATGGCCCAGTCGTCCTGTCCGAGTGTTCGTGAATAGCATGGGCAAAAAGTTCTTTGCCGCAACCAGTGGGGCCTTCAATTAGAACTGGCGAGCTACTCTGGGCGTAAATTTTTGCAATCTCAATAGTTTGACTTATTATGGGGCTTGATCCAAGGATATCCTCAAAAGTATATTTAGCTACAAATCCTCGGGAACGAATATTTTTACGCAAATATTGTCCTCGCTTATTAATCTCATCCCCAGGTTCGAATAGTAACAACTCCTTATTGTCATAATCCAGCGAAGTTCTATGGACAATAAAAAGTTGAGCGTTGATTTCTATGACTTGCGTATCTATATCATCATTTTTCAGGGATTGATAGGTTTTATTGTCTAACAGTTCCGAAATATTATTGAGATGGTTTCCCCAAAGATCACGGGCCTTTTTGTTAGTTTGAACGATATTACCCTCTGTATTTACCACAATAGACGCCTGAGATATCTGGTTTAAGACAGCAGTTAGAATAAATTTACTGTTTTCAACTTGTCGACGAGTTGATTCTATTTTTTTGCTTAATGAAATAAAGCTTCGGACGTAGTGTGCTGAGATAACATGGCTTGTTTCCATCAGACCACAAAGGTCTAGAATCTCCATTAATGTGCTCAGGTCAATAACTCTTGTGCCTATATCCACAATCTCAAATCCAGCAGGGACTAAATGAGCTTCTCCGGGAGTGATTACTAAATCTGCATCAGGCACTATCTCCATTTCTGGACCATAAGGGATTAACCATAGGTAATCGAAACCCATTGTATACAATAGTTCAATAACCTCTTCCGCTGTTTCCTTTGTTGTGTTTACTACCAGTATTCTTTGTTGTGAGTTGAGACTTAATAATTTTGAAATCTGTTCCGGATCGATAGCCCGCCGAATAACAAGTATATCTATACCTGGGGTTAATCGCTTCTTTATATGATCAAATAAACTTTTACTAGACAGGAGGACTAGGTCGGAAATTGAGACGGAAGGAAGTAGTTCATCTGCGTCAAATCCTTGACATATAACATCCTTATGGAGAAAGGAACTAAGACGGCTGGATAGAAATAGGGCATTGGCCTTTCCTTTAGCAATTAAAATAATTTTTTTACTCATACTTACCTCCTGAAAATTCAAAAATTTCAGTATAAATCTCTTTACTGTTAAACGATCCCATTGGACCTTATTAACCTTTTCATCCCGTTTTTACCATTATCATAAACCAGTTCAACCAATAAGGCAATTATTAAAGGCTTGGTTCGGTAGAGCCAAGCTTTTAAATAAGGGGATTTTTCTGAATAAATAATATATTTATTATATTCGGAATATGGCATGAGATTTGCATTATGATCATGCAAAGATTGCAAAGGGTGGGAAAAATTCTCCTTCTAAAATAATAAATCTCTAAAAAGTACTATTAACATTATAGGAGAATGCCCAACCAAATTATCAAGACCAGCTAATAAAAGTCAA
>DOPS01000253.1:1678-33622 GCA_003512645.1 Desulfosporosinus sp. | reverse complement strand
AGTTCGTGATACCTTGCGGCATGGAGCAGAGCGGCGGCAGGTTTAGAATTGGGCCAAAGCAATGCAGATATAAGGATGTTTGTATCGGCTAATATCTTCATTTTTTTGAGTTCTTTCCGTAGCGTACCTCATCAACAAGAGCCTGCACTTGGTTCTCATCTTGGATACCGGCTGTTTCAGCCACCCCTTCAAATGCCTTTTGCGCTTTCAGAATGGCCGTAGCTGACGCATTGTTAATCACGATTTCTCCATTTTCCCGCTCAATAAAAAGTAGCTTATCTCCTTCCTTAAGCATAAGCTTACGGCGAATTTCTATGGGAACTGTGACCTGACCGTTTGCAGATACCTTGGCAAGGTTCATTAATATCACTCCTTTCAATTCCTTAGATATCAAGAATTCTTTATATATAGTATATGCCCTTAAGAAAAATCTACAAAGAAAAATTTGTGAACAAATAAGGCGAAAAATGCAAGATGAGAATATTTGTGTACGCACACTCTCCCCGGTCGTGGCCTATAGAACCCTGTTTCGTGGAGAAGGAAGCAAATACACAGTCCATTGTGCATTTCACAATTCTTGATAATAGTCAGGAAAATGGTAATAGGGGGGAAAATCAAGTAATGTCTTAAAGAAATTCAAGATTAAAGAAAACCGCGACATATGACGACAGAGAACATCAGATATTGTCCTTATCAAGAAAATCTTTTGAAATTATGAGGTGGGTTTGATGCCAATTAGTAAAGAAGAGATGATCGCTGAGACGGAGGCGTTTTGGAAAGGTTATCCTCGTGGTACTAATTATGTGGAATATTATTCGAACTATATTCATGAATTATTGCCCTATGAGCTTGATTATATTAGACAAAGCAGAGAAACTCTAAAAATTAACGTGGGGACGCTTGTTTTTATAGTCGGATACAGCTTAGAACCATTAATTTTGTTAATTTGCTTAATAAAACCTCCAAGAGTTTTAATAGTTTTAAATGAAAACTATGGAAGAGAGACTGGAGAAGACAGAGCACCTAGAGTGAAGGGAATTATTCAGAAGGCTGTTAAGGAGGTTAGCGTTGCAGATGAAGAAATGGATGGTAATAGTTACACTGTAGAGATGAAGCATGGAATACTTTCTGGTGAGGGACCCAATGAGGTATATGAATTTTTGCATTCTCATTGCAAGGGGTGTAAAGATCTGATCATCGATGTTACGGGCGGAAAGAAATCGATGGTATCCGGGGCGTTTCTTTATGCTGCCTATAATAATACAAGAATTACCTATGTTGATTTTTACAAATATGATGAGCAAGGTCAACGACCTTATGGTTTCTCATGTTATCCTGATATGTTAAAAAATCCGATCAAAGAGTATGCTTTAAAGGACTGGGCACGAGTTCAAGATTTATATGAAAAGTATTCGTTTCCGGCGGCTTTAGAAATTCTGCAGCAAAATATTCTAAAATCATCTAGACTAGAAGGTTCTAGAAAGTTTGATCCTGATGAAATTAATAAGCTTAATAATCTAAAATCAATCCTGGAAATGTATAAGTTTTGGGATATGTCTGATTTTAAAACTGCCCGAATTAGTTATAAAAAGATAGCAAATTTGATAGGAAGAGAAATGGTTCCAAACTTAATCTTTGATATTGAACAATGGCAATTAGGTGGTCAAAGTATTGAAGAAATGGTCTTACTACTAAAGAAAGGTGACACCGATATTATCGAAAGATTTGGTAAAAGATTAGATAGGCAAATTCTTTCTAACCCTAAACTTGTCGCACTATATGTTCAAAATGAAATAAACAAAGCCCAGATATTAATTTCGGACTATTCGGACTATCGTTCTTCTTTTCTAAAAACAAGTGCCGTCTCTGAATTTCTAATAAAATCCAGAGTCTATCGTTATGAGAAACATTTACAACCAAGAGAATTAATTGATTCCTTTCTTGGGTACGGTGGATTGAGTCTCTTTATTACCTTACTAGATCATGGAGTAGCAGCGAATATACAATACAATTATACATTTGATGTGCTTTTCTTTGATATTTTACGCAATCGAATGGGTGATGAATTTGTTAGTTATCAGAGAATGCTACAAGACGCGAAGAATTTATCCTTATTTAGAAATAAGACTGTTCATGGGGTTTTACCAATTCCAAAGGAGATGGCTACCGAGTCGTTAAGGATCGCTAAGAATAACCTCCAAAATTATTTGAAGTATTTTTTACCACAGGAGGATAGGTCTTATGTGGATAATGCTGTCAAAGAGATAATCCCTTGGAATTCCCTTAAACAAGCACTTCAGCTGGATTTTATACCGGAGGATGTGAATTCGATTGACTAAATTTCTTTTAGTTGCCGAAGCAGATCAGATACAAAAAACGATCTTTAAGGCAACACGTTTGGCTGAAATCATCGGGGGGAGCCAACTGCTCACCAATTGGTGTAATGAAAAGGCAGAAGAATTGAGGGAGTTCGGGATTCTGGAAGAGGACATTATTATTGCCGATGGTGGTGCCTTTCGGATTATTTTCAACAAGTATGAAGATTGCGAGCACTGGGGGATGAGATTAGCCGAGGATTACGCTTCTGTAATAGGTGGAACCATCTCGGTGACAAAACCGCTCCCCATCAACGACGAAAATAGCTTTAGAGAGGTATCAGTCCTGGCTCAATTAGAACTTCGGAAAATGAAGAATAATCCCCTGCCCATCTCAGTAAATCAGCATAATCCGTTTGTGAACATTTGTGATGTTTGTGGGAGCGGTTTAGGGAACGAAAAGATCGAGAATTACCAGCAGATCAGTGGCAATAATGACAATACTGTTCATGACAAAAGAAAGATCCTCTGCCGGAGCTGTAATAACAAATTAAAATTGGCTCAAGAGTCACACTTTAAATCAAATTTTCTTGCTCATGTGAAAAACTGTTTTCAGGGAACACAAAAAGATCAGATTACGCTTCGTATGCCTCAGGAAGTTGAGGAACTTGCCAGCTACAAAGTGCGCAATAATATTGCTTATATCGTAGCAGATGGCAATGACATGGGTGTTTTGTTTAGCACTTGTAATAAAGCACAAATGAAAAGTTTATCAACTGAGCTGCCGAAAATAATTAATGAGACAATTGCCATAGTGACTGCGCGCATGATTGTGAAGCTTTATGAAGAAGAATTTGCCGCAGGTAAACCTTTCGAAGTGATTTGCCTGGTTGTTCCATTAATCTTAGGTGGCGATGATATTTATATACAACTGGCTGCCCCGTATTCATTAGACTTTGTTCGAATGTTTACCAGCTTATATATTGACAGAATGCAGACGTTTAAGCGTGAAAATGGCTTGCAGGGTGAGAAGGCTGGGATCTGCTTTGGACTGGTGATCTGTAAAGCAAAATATCCCCATACCCTTGCTTATGATCACGCGCATAAATTCCTTAATCAATCTAAAGTAGCGGCAAAAGCAGGCCGAGTTGGGATAAACGCTGATCAAGTGAGTCGGAGCCTTATCTCTTTTGGGGTCGCGGAGGCAAATCATCGGCTTGAGGGACACTATCAGCCTAGTCTTCAACCCTATTCGACTGAAGACATTGCAAGCAGGAGACATTTATCCTTAAAGGAATTGATCAGTTATCGATCGAAACTAAAGGATGTTCCAAGTTCGCGACTTGCGGAATGGCATAAATTCTATGATATTTCCGTATTGCCTGAGCGTCCCAGATCACAAGCTAAGGATAACTGGATTTCAGACTTTAGATATTTTAGGCAAAGAACGAGTATCAATCCGAGCATCAATACGCTTCTGTATGAGGCTCTTGTAACTTTAGGAAGCGATAATGAGGAAGAGCTTTACATGAGAAGTAATGATTCCAAGTTTGGCTCAGGGATCCCGGATTTACTGGAGTTTTGGGATTATGCTTCAGACTTGGCTGACGATAAGGAGGAGTTGGAGAAATGAGCCTTAAGCTGGTCTTTTCAGTTAAGTTATTAACCGATTACCATGTTTCTACCGGAGCAGGATTAGGGAAGAACATTGATTCAGCTTTATTCAGAGATCATACAGGACGACCATCTCTACGCGGATCGACCCTAGCAGGCTTATTTCGTTCAGCTGGGCAAGAGCTTGGTCGGCTGGCTCCACAACTCCAGCAAACTATCAATGAGATTTTCGAAAATAAACAGCACATTAAGAGTTGGGCGTTTCGTTCGGCTGAAATGGTTCAAGATGATCTGATGAATATTCAGGTTGGCGAAAGTCGATTTTCCAATGTCCGAGTGGGGGTCAGAATCGATCCTGTCTCACGGCGGGCGCAGGACAAAAAGTTTTTTAACAAAGAGTTTGGAAGTGCCGGGATCGAGTTTATCTTCGAGGTAGAGCATATTGGTCAACCGGGTCAAGAAAAGGATGAAGCAGCTCTGCTCTTAGCAACTGCACGCCTGATCCGCTCGTTAGGCAGTGGTATCAACCGCGGGGCAGGTAAATGTTTGCTTACACTAAAATCTATCCAAGGAATCGAGCGTACCATAACCCAAGAGGAGCTTTTTGAGCACCTGAAGAGAATGCTTGAAGGACAGCAACGAGAGACTACATTTGGGTTAACAGTTGCGAAGCAAACAATAGCCAATACCTATACCTATACCTCCCATCGATATAGGGTAGTCTTGAAAAGCCTGGAACCGATCATTATCACAAATGGCGGAAGGGATGGGACAGAATATGACACACTGAACTATATTCCGGGAACCACTGTCTTAGGGGCAATTGCTAATAAATACATAAAACAAAATTCGATCGAGGGTGAAGCATATAACGATTTTCTTCATCTGTTTAAGCGCGGGGGTCTCGTCTTTTCTCCTCTCTATCCGGTCGTACTTGATGAGGTAGACCGCAGTTCGTTGTTGCCGACTATTCCGATCCCTCAAGATATGCTGACATGCAAGAGAAAACCAAATTTTTCCACTTATTGCCATGAAAATGAGATAAGAGGGTACGCGTGTTTACAAGAGACTAGCTCCTATAAATGCTTGATCTGTTCGAAAGGACTAGCAGAGGTACCCTTGATCAATGTCGAGGGCTTCCTGCCGGTTCGTTGGAACATCGGGAGCAAGGTGCAAAAATTAGAAAGTCAAAAAAACTACGAGCCTCATTTGGCCATGCAGGATAATGAGCGTCGGGCAAATGACGGAAGCTTTTACGCCTATAACGTACTCCCCGCAGGTTCTCTTTATTATGGGGAGATCTATGCTCATGATCCAGAACATCTCAAACAGATCTTACAGTTGATGGAAAATGAAAATGAGGGTTATGAATCCGAACTCTTAATTGGAAAAGGAATCACACGTGGTTATGGAAGAGTAAAGATGCACCTTGAACCTTGCCCAGAATCTAAACTAAACCCTGAACCAATCGAAAAGAGGGTGAAGTCGTTGGATTCAGTGACCTTATATTTCTTATCCGATACTATCGTAGTCGATCCGTGGGGACGATGTATTTCCGGTTTTGACTCCGCTGTCTTGTCTAAAATGCTATCGTTAGAAGTAGAAATGATCCAGGCTTTTGTTTCATTGAAAGAAATCGAAGGGTTTAGCGGGATAACTGGACTGCCGAAATTTAGGGATATGGCAATTAAAGCAGGTTCAGCGATAGGTTTTAAAGTGGTCTCAGGAGAATTGACAGATCTTTTGGTCAAACTATCCGGAATTGAGCAGCAGGGTATGGGCTTTAGAACCCATGAAGGTTTTGGCAGGGTTGCTTTCAACCATGTGGTGTACCACATGGAGGACTTTTCACATGGGATCAGGTGCGTAAGAAATCCCTATTATGTCAGTGACTCAAGTCAACCTGAAGTGTGGTCAAAGATCAAGACTCGACTGCATACCCGATATCTCAACCGCACTCTTGATAAGTCCTTTGATCGATCGTTAGCTCGATGGCTCAATAACCATAAACATTTAAATGTAGAAAAGCTTAAAGAAAGACTATGTTTATATGGAACCCTAAATATCTTAGAAGGTTTTGGTATCAGTGCACGCGATAAACGAGACGGGATAGCCGAATTTGTC
Organism: Desulfosporosinus sp.; assembly: GCA_003512645.1. Classification (GTDB taxonomy): domain Bacteria; phylum Bacillota; class Desulfitobacteriia; order Desulfitobacteriales; family Desulfitobacteriaceae; genus Desulfosporosinus. The sequence continues at coordinate 27,569 of DOPS01000253.1, read as the reverse complement.
CGATTGGCTAATGAGGAAATTGAGGCACTTAACGAAATCTTAAAGAGGAAACTCGCTGATCATAACCTGGAACAAAGCGAAGAGCTTTGGAAAAGAACAATTGAGTGGTTTGCCTCTCATATCATCGCCTGTGAGAAAGCGGGGGAAATCAATGGATAAGTTGATCTTAGAGATACATTTTCAGACTGTAACTCAAATACATATCGGCTCGGGTGATAATGAGGGACTCGTAGATAACCAACTAATGCGCAGGGTTGACGGAAAATATATTATTCCCGGTTCCTCATTGGCGGGAGTTCTCCGGGCAAGGGCAACGAGGCTTTTTCCCAGGCTATTCATGCTCGATCAATGTTTAGCCTTTGATTCTAAGAATAAGCAATTATGCACTTGCGCTGTATGTAGCCTATTTGGGCAAATTAACCCTGATGCTAAAAAAGACTCTCCTCAAACGTCAAAGATAATGGTAGATGATGCTCAGCTTATGCTGAGTGATAAGACCTTGCTTCGGGATGGGATAGGTATTGATCGGGAAACCAGAACCGTGGTCAAGGCAGCTAAATTCGACTATGAGACGATCCCACCAGAGACCGACGTGATCTTAAGAATTGAAGGCAATCAGCTGACCGAGCTGGAAGAAGCGATGCTGGTAGTGTTAATTAGCGAAATCGATCTTGGTCGCATTAGTATCGGTGGGAAAAGTTCTCGGGGTTTAGGGAGGATCAGACTTAAAGATTCCAATCAGAAGAAGGAAGTATTCGCTAAATATCTAAAAAGTCTCCAAGGGGATACTCAGGAATTAATAAAGTTATTGAAGGAAGATGACTGGTTTAACATTGGTCATGAAATTCATAACTGGTATGAGGAGCGGCTCATCTTTGTAATAAATAGTTATCAACCATGTAGTATCGATCAGATGAGCATTAAAGGATTCATCCGATTTGATGAAGGGCTGCTTATTAAAGACAACTATATCGGAATTGGAACGAGCTTTGATTCTGTTCCCCATATGCTTAAAATACGAGATCAATTGCACACCTATCTGCCTGGCTCAAGCTTGAGAGGCGTATTGCGAAGCCAGGCAGAGCGCATTGTGAGGACCGTAGTCAGCGATCAATCAATAATTGGGGATTCAGCTGAACAACTTCTCAGCTTGGCCAGTGATCTTTTTGGAGACAAAGAACAGGGAAGTAGGTTGAAAATTCGTGATGGGCAGGAAGCATTCGAAGTTGAAAGTCAGGCCGCGATGTATAGTCAGGATTTTTTGGCCATTGACCGTTTTACAGGCGGCGGTAGAGATGGGAAAAAATTTGACACTGTTGCGGTGTACAGACCGAGGTATGAGCTGGAGTTTGTTCTCGAGCAGCCGGAGGATTGGGAAATAGGTTGGTTGTTGCTGACAATTCGGGATCTCAATGATGGACTGGCAATGATCGGTTCCGGTTCTGCTAAAGGTTTCGGACGAGCTGAAATAGAAGTCAAGAACACAACAGTATTGTTACCCCAAAACTCCGAGATTTCTGGTACCTTAGAAGATTCTGGGGTCCTTAAGGCTAAACAGCTTTCACTTGCCTCGTTGCTCGAAGATGAAAAGGTTGATACCTATATCGAGGCTTTTACACAGAAGGTCAAACAAGAAGGGGCTTCTAGGGAGAAGGGCGTTGAAAAGGAGGGGGCAAAATGAACGTAATAACCAAAGATGATTTGCAGATCATGGGTGGCAATTTTTTAACTGAGAAGTGCCCCAAATTTCTGACCAACTTGCCAGAGGCTTTAGATTGGGCAATTTTCGAATACTCCAATGGATGTGAATTAATTAAATCAAGCGATCTCACAACCCCAAGCGATGCTTCTCTTGTAAAACTTGAACGCTTAGAAAGAGTTCGCTTTTTCGGTGCGGGTGGAGATCTTGATATCCGGCGCGACCAGAATACGTTATTTTGGCGTTTTGTCGGTCGAAAAAGTAACTTTCCTGCTGAATTTGCTTCGCTTGATTTCTGGCAGAGTGGTGGAATTGCTTCACTTGTCGTCCATGAAGAGACACTCTATTTGTGGGGTGAATGGAGAGGAAACAAATTTAAAGAGGCTAAAGTTGCAGCAGCGAACCTTAATTATCCCATTAGCGGGAAAAGAGCGATTATAAAAACGAATGTTTATTCATATTACGGTAGGCCTCAGTTTTCTTGGTACAGAAGTTTGGAGGGTTTACAATGATAGGGAGAATATCTGAGTACAATTCCAGTATGGGGTTCGGCAAGCTTGTTGCTGGTTCAGAGACATTCTATATTACGAGGCATACTTTTACTGGTCTGGGTATTGAGCCGCAAATAGGCATGGAGCTGGAAATAGATCTGAAAGGCATACAAGTCATAGTGAAAAAAGTTTTGGCTGCACCAAAGGTAGATAAGGGCCAGAAGCATAGTTCCCTTGTGCCTGATGCCCCCCCAACGAGATTTTATAATCCCTACAATTTTGTGAGGACTCTGTCTCCGCAAAAGAATACTTTTTTCGAAAAGGGTACCCCCAAGAAACATCAATGCTATGAGGGATTAACGGGCGAAATTGTCTGTCACCTCACAGTGGAAACCCCGCTATTTATCGGTAACGGACAACCCGAAACTAATAATGGTCATCAAAGGTTCGATTTCTTTAGTATTAATCATAAGCCGGTCATTCCAGCCTCCAGCCTGAGAGGAATGGTCAGAAATATTTTTGAGACAGTTACGGATTCTTGTTACAGTATTATCGATGATAAATACTTGTGGAGAAGAATGACGACGAGGCAAGATTCGAACGGGCTTCAAGCAGCTAGGGTCATTAAAGAGGGTCAAGAATATTTTTTACAAGTCTTTACCGTTCCAGAACTCCCTTCAGGTTATAATAGACAAGGCTCCATGCAACCAGCTGCTTGGATTCGGCGTTATCAGCCTCGCGGAATGGACTGGCACAAGGATAAAGTGGACTTTAAAGGCCTTAACCACGGAGAACCAGCCTGGGCAGTGATTAAACCAGAGCAGCATCCTAAAAAACCGATTCGGTGCTGGCGGGTCGTCGAGCTTTACAAGATTACGGCTGAAACTGAAGCGCGCAAGGCTTTGGAAGAGAAATATAAAGGCAAAGGATACAAGTTGGCCGAGGGTTATATAAATGTGACGGGAAAGAACATTAAAAACAAGCATGATGAGCGTTTCTATTTCGGTCAAATAGAAACTAAACCGTTGCCGCCTCAAATTAGACAAAGATATGAAGAGATGGTGAAACAATACAAGAAGTTAAATGCCGAGGATATCGACAGTACGAAGAAACAAATTAAAGACAGGGGTATAGATGACTACGGGCTGGTCAACTTACATGATCCAGATATTAGCAAATTCATGCTCGAAGATAGTAACCAATTAAAAGAGGGAGATTTGGTTTATTGTAAGCTTGAGGAGGATAGGGTAAGACATGTAGTGCCGGTATACTTGAGTCGCACTAAGTATCCTAGTAAACCCATTGATCTGCTCAACGCGCGAAATTTTCCCTGTAATTCGTTCGAGTCATTGTGTCCTGCCTGTCGTGTTTTCGGGTGGGTAAAGGGCAATACTCATGACGACAGTCAACAGACCGATGCCCAAACTGAGGAGAAACATCCTGTCGCTTATGCGGGGAATGTATTTTTTGATAATGCTCACTTAGTCGGTACCGAGCCAAATATAATGGAGGAAATCGTTTTAGAAGAGCTATCGAGTCCTAAGCCCACCACAACCTTTTTCTACCTCAAGAAAAAAGCTGAGCCAAATATGGCAAATTTCATTCCGAAGGAACAGGGATACAAGAAGGCTGAACATACTTTAAGGGGGAGAAAGTACTATCGGCACCATCCTGAGGCTAAGAAAGCTGATTATCTTAAAAAAGCTGATGTCCCGAAAAGGAAGAGGACAATTAGAGGAGCCTTAAAGAGTGGGAACGTTTTCGAGTTTACGGTTCGGTTCTCTAACCTTTCAGAAGAGGAGCTTGGTGCCCTCCTTTGGAGTTTACAACTGGAGAAAGAGATGTTTCACCGCTTAGGGTACGGCAAGCCTTTGGGAATGGGCAGCGTAAAGATCAAGGTTAAGGCCATGATGCGCTATGATTTCAAAAAGCGGTATGGAAGTATTAAGGATAAAGGGGTAGTTGATGAAACCAATTCGATTCAACATTATCTCGACATTTTTCAAAACCTATACAATGACGGCCTAGCCAACGCAGAACCGTTTATTGATCTTAAAGCAATTTTGTCGAGCCCTGCGAACAAATACCCCATTCATTATCCACGAAAAAGCAGCAATGCTGAAGGAAAATCATACGAATGGTTTATGGATGCTGCTAACTATGGAAAAGATTATGTGGCTTTACCGATGGCCAGCGATGACAAGGGTTTACCCTATGATATCCCGCTTCCTGATAGATTTTCAAACAACAATAGAAACCAGCGATAAGAGAAGGAAGTGCCGCATATTGTTCAAGGACTTACCGCAATATCGATTATAAGGCCATTATCGGCGTTAATAGTCTTAATAAGATGTTGGGATACAAGGGAATTGAAATATTGACTCCAGAAAGCATGATTGGCGAGGAATTATGATGTATTAAGAGCCTTCGGTAGTAAGGGAAATAAATGAAATCCGTGAAAAGCATTATGAAGAAACAAAGGATCTCAGTTCGGAAGAACGTATTAGAAGGATAAATGAAAGCGGCAAGGAAGCAATGAAGCTGATTGAAGAATTAAGGAAAGAGCATCATAAACTCAAGTAGCTCGGTTAGCCAGTCAAACGGTAACCGGGTTTTTCTTTTGTATTCGGGTCAGGAAAAGCCTCCGTAGTTATTCATTATCTTAATCTTAATATCAGTAGTGATTTTATAAATGATTTGGGAAGAATTTCGTGGATATTTTGATAAATAAAGGGTTTCAAAACTTTTAAGAAGAATATTGTTTGTAATAATATCCATTGGCTTCAAAGCGTAATTTATCATGCGATGGAAGGGGAGATCGCAGACCAGGTCTAGATTGGACTTTTTGTTTGAGGTTGAACATCTTGGTGAAAAAGGTAATGGGGGAAAGAAACTTTGGTTTAGTAACCAATCGAAGGAAAATTTGGGACTAGCAAGTGAGGATAGGGGACTACCGATTAAAAGCAAATCTTACCTTCTTTTAGTCTTAAATTAAAATATTTTAGGGGGTGCGGAATGAAAAAAGTACTGGTGATGACGGTAGGCTCAAGCATCGAACCCCTTATTTTTTCAATTACGCAACACAAGCCTGATTTTGTTTATTTTATTTGCTCCGAAGGTTCCAAAAATTGTGTTGATGGAGTAGGAACAGTCCTTACAGATAAGAGAAATAATCGATCATATCGGAGTGTGGTGGCTGAGCTTAACTTAAAAGCTGATCAGTACGCAATCGGCAGTATTGTCGATCAGGATGATTTTAATGACTGTTACATGGGAGCCAGGAAAACTTTGAATCTTTGTCAAAGCAATTTTCCAGAAGTAAGAGGATATATTGACTATACAGGTGGCACAAAAAGCATGTGTGCGGGGATCGTTGCGGCCATGCTGGATCATGGGGAGTTTGAAATCGGAATTGTTTCCGGGGAGAAAAATGATCTAATCGGGGTGACGCCGGGAACTGAAAGAATTAGACGGATGGACCTAAGTAACATTGAGTTTCAGCGCAAGCTTGCTAATATGGAAAAGCTTTTTCTCCAGTATGACTACGCAGCGGCATATCTTTTAGCGAATGAGCTGAGTTTTCTTCAGGTTGGAAGTGAACAGCAGGACGTAATCACGTATTGGACAACGTCATGTAGGGGATTTAATAATTGGGATAGTTTTCAATATGAAATTGCTTTAACTCAGTTGAACATTCACGCTAAGAAGTTTCATAAGTCTATTAGGGTGTTAAAAGAGATCATTTCTGAAACAGAGCAATTTAAACGAGTAGATAAGCTGGGACAAGCGGCCGAAAAAGTTGGCTTTGCTTTGGTCTATGACTTAATTTATAATGCTCAGCGTCGCGCAATGCAACAACGATACGATGATGCTGTTTCAAGATTATATCGGGCTACGGAATTAGTTGGTCAGATCACTTTGACGCATCATAGTCCACCATTATCATCAGGGAATCTCAATTGGCGTGCATTGCCAGATCATTTACAGACGATTTATGGTTTGAGTGTATTTGATTTATCAAAAGAAGAAAATCTTAATACCGATGAAATGCAGAAAGGTAACTCGGGGACAGTTAATTTGGGATTAATGAAGACGATTGATCTACTGGAGAATTTAGATATCAAAGGATCTGGTGCTGTTTTTAGAGAATTCAAGAAAAAAATTCTTGCTCAGATAAAGCATAGAAACGGAAGTTTTTTGGCTCATGGCTCAGATCCTATTCAACGAGAGGAATTTAATTCGTTCAGCAAACTTGTATGGGATTATACTGTTGCCATAGAAAAGCAGTTTAATACGAAAACCAGCTGGTCAGAACTTTTTGCTCAGTTACCAAACCAACTGTAATTGGTGAATTAAGCTGCTTTCTGAAAATAATTATTGTGTTTAAGGTTGTTTTTCAATTGACTTAATCCCAAGGGCATCCTTGATTGACGCTTGAAGAAGCTGCGTGGATTAACCAAGCTAACTATGATATTGATACGGCAGAAGCGATGTTTCAATCCGGGAGGTATATCTATACGATATTTATGATACATTTGGCTATTACGTAGCACGGTAGCCTGCCTATAAGGAATTGAAACCCAAAATAAGTCCACGCATAATGTGGGCTTTTTTCTATGCCTGTAGCCTACCTACGAGGAATTGGACGCGGTTGCCTAGTTTGCAATAGCTGTGTGACGTGTAAAAGAAAAACAGGCAGAAAAAAGAGCAAAGTAAATAGCGTGACGTAAACCCCATAAACTGGTACAATAAGGATATACGATAGGATGCCAAGTTAAGTGAAGTTACCAGAGGTTTAAATGATACAGCGTTAATGATATAGGAAAGGAATGAAAAGTTTTGGCTATAAAAAAACTTATCCGCTTTGACTGGGCGATAAAATATATACTGCGAAATAAGGCTAATTTTGATGTTCTGGAAGCGTTTATTTCCAATTTGCTGAAAGAAATAATCGTTATAGAAGATGTTTTGGAAAGCGAAAGTAACCGGGAAGCTGAAAATCGAAAATTTAACCGGGTTGACTTAAAATGCAAGGATTCACAAGGGAAACAAATAATCATTGAAATACAAAATCAACGGGAGGCAGATTACCTTCAACGCTTGCTTTGGGGTACGTCAAAGGCAGTCGTGGAAGGTTTGGAGCTGGGGAAGGGTTATAGCGAAGTTGTGAAAGTTATATCTATCAGTATTCTCTATCATACCATGCGAGTGGATGAAAAAGAGAACACGGATTTTATCTATTATGGTACAACAGAATTGATCGGGTTGCATACGAAAAAACCGCTTATTCTGCATGAATCAAAAGCGAAACAGAAAGAAACACCTGTCGTTATCAGCAAAAATGTCTTTCCGGAATACTACATGATTTATGTTGAAAAATTTGAAGATATGATAAACGAGGCTATTGACGAATGGGTATATTTCTTCAAGCATGGTGCAATACGCGAGGACTTTAAGTCACCGGGAATACTGCTGGCGGCCAGAAAACTGGATTATCTAATGATGAGCGAGGAAGAGCGACGGGGATATGACGATTATCTTGCCTACTTGGGGCAGGAATTGGGGATATTAGAAACTGCCAAAGAAGAAGGTCGAGAAGAAGGGTTAGTCATTGGAGAGGCAAAAGGCAAGGCCGAGGCAATTTGTCAATATCTCGAAGTACGTTTTGGTGCAGAGTCACAAGAGCTTCAAGGGAGAGTCCGCACGATAACAGACTTGGATGTGCTCAGCCGTTTAACAAATCGAATTTTCGCTGTCGCTCATTTAGATGAAGCAACGGCTCTTATACAAGACTATTAATATCTCCATAGGAATTGCAAGATAGAACTGAGAAGTTGAGTACTCTATGGTGCACTGATTCATTACAACATGTCCCAAATATTATTAAACAATTATTTTATGTGGATAAGAAAATAGGTCCTTGCACATTATGTGCGGGGACCTATTTTCTAATTCTAAGACCTATTTTGAGCACCCTTTGCAGTTAAATAAAGAAAAATAAAGGATTTTATGAGAAATAGTAGAAATGTTAAATATTTAATAAAATGGGAAATTTGCTAGTGAAACAGAAAATTGTCTAACTTATCCTGTAAGCTTAAAGTAAGTTGAGAAAATGGTACTTCATAAGGGGGCAGAAATATGAGGTTGAATATATGCTTAAAGTTTTCACCAACAGAAGGGTTTCCAATTCATTATCACTATTGGCTTCAAAGCGCGATTTATCATGTGATGGAAGGAAATATTGCAGATCAGGTCCATACCCAGGGTTTTGAAGGAGATGGACGGATTTTTCGTCTCTTTACATTTTCAAAGCTATTGGGACGTTATGAGCTATCTAAGGATAAAAAGTATATCCGTTTCCCTGAAGGAGCCAATTGGATTGTCTCCTCACCGATAGACGATATTCTAGGCTCTATCGCAGGGGGACTGCTAAAACAGTTGGCGTTAAGAATCGGCGGGATTAGTGCGGAGATTACTGGGATTCAAGTCTCACATCCGAATGTGCTGAGCGAGACTATTCGTGTACGCACACTCTCACCTGTTGTAGCCTATAGCACTATGTTTCGTGGAGACGGGAGCAAATATACAGTCTATCTGCAGCCCGGAGAACCGGAGTTTAGGCGCATTGTGGCTGAAAATCTCCAGAAGAAATGGGAAGGGATCAGAACTTGGAATCAAGCCGAGAAAAAGGATGAAAGCGCAAGCTCCTATCCCATGAACAACGCCAGTGATCATCTAGAAGGTGAGCGAAGGAGCGTTAACCTTCATATGCTCAATAATCCAAAGATGCACATTTTGGAGTATAAGGGGGGGATCATCAAAGGATACTCGGGGATGATGGAACTATCTGGGCCGCCTGAGTTGCTTCAAGTTGCCATAGATGCAGGCCTGGGAAGTAAGAATGCACAAGGGTGCGGATGTTTGGAGGTGATGGGGAGGGGATAAGACAACAAAGTCAAAAACACCTCTACGTACATTTCGTAAGGTATTTTTGACTTTGCTCAAGGTCTTAGTAAATTTCCTTAAAATCCTTATAGGCAAGCTAAAATTTACAACATTTTATCAGTTTCAAATCCTAATAGGCAAACTAAACTTTGGCAACATTGATTACTTATTATAATTCATATGACAGTTATAAGCAATTTGAAAAATATTTCCATAACATCTTGCATTTATTTGTACCACATTATATCATAATAAGAGAGGAGGTTATCAAGTGGAAGAGAAACTGGTTTATGAACATACCTTCCCCTTAAGACATCATTGGTGGATCGATTCTGGCATTATTGGACTGTACAATATAGCGGGACAACTAAAGGATAGCAATTCTCAATATCATTCCATTCACTATTCCGTTAATATGCAAGAATTAATTTTTCAAGCGCCATCTCAGCAGACGCTAAAAGATTTTTTGGACAGTTGTTACGAAGAATTGGCCAACAGATATTGGAATGTGTCGACAAGAAAACAACGCGAAGCAAACGAGCTTGTGATTTATGATAAAAATACTAACCAATTCGGTCTAATTCCACGCCGCAGTCCCACCCCTATTCCTGGCCTGTTTACGAAGGGAAGTAGTTATCGAGCGGAAAATGAAGAATATGCAAAATTATCCATGAAAATGCAGGAAAGAGTGGATACTTTCTTACTTGAAAATCAAAAGACGCTTTGGGGTGCGAAAAAACGTTTACTTTATGATTCCCCGGTGTGCCATCCAATAATCCAGTTGTTTCCTAACAAAGGTACAAGAACAACTTGCTGTATTTGTGGCCAAGAGAATATATGTAGTGAAGTATCTCAACCTTCATTTCTATTGTTTGCAAGCCCAACCGCGACATTATCTTTTAATTCCGAAGGGAAAAAGCCGGATAAAATTTGTTGGGAATGTCAATTTTTGAGCAAATTTGCTGTAGAGGCTGCTTATTACAAACAAAGGATAAAAGATAGGAAACCAGAAAATCTATTCATTTTACAAATGACGACAAGTCATGCAGAAAAGTTGATCAATAGTCATATGTTTCTTAACGCTCAAGCAAATGTACGCCAATTCGATGAAGAAAATCATTTGTCTAATATTGGAACCACAAAAAGCGATAATCGGTTGCTTTATTATGCTAAATTACCTTATGAATTTCTTTGGGCGTTTTTTCATGATTCGTATGAATCTTTGCGGATAGAAGCAGAAGAGCATGCTCAATCTGCTGAGGAACTGACGATGTTATGTATTAAGCCGGTAATTGAAACACCTCTACAGATATACTTGTTAGTGATTGGGTATAAAGGACAAACATTTATGATAAAAGAAATTATTGCTTATTCAGAAACTGCTTATGCTTTCCGTTTATTACATTCGTTTCATGAAGAGTTTGCTCAAGATCATAAATTTTTATTCAAAGTTTTCCGAGACCTATATCTGCCTAACGAAGGGAAAGCATTTGATATTAGTAATAATCTTTGGCGAAACCGTATTTTGCAAAGGGTTCTTCAGAAAAAGGACATTCTTCAGCAGATGGAGTCTTTTGCTTTTAGAAAATCCTTGAAAGATGATTTTCCTTTTCTCGGAAATTTATTAAATTTTACTCAAAGTTATCAGTTAAAAATAAAGGAGGGGATCGGGATGACTCAAGACCAAGTTGATGTAGCGGTTAATTTGGGTAGGCAGATTGTTCTTTCTGCCAGAGATATTGCTAAGGATATTTCAGGCAGTAATTTTGACAGGGTAAAAGGGGATTTATTCACTTTGCGTAAAACCCGCACTGTCACAGATTTTTTAGAACAACTGAACAGAATCCAGTTCCGTTACAATATTGTCGTTTCCAATCAGATCTTGGGAGGGATATTAGAAAAAGTAACTTTTGACGATTTTAAATCTTACTGCCTATTGGGGGCTTTGAATACTTATAATAATTTCAAACGATCAAAAGGCAAAAAAGATGATGAAGAGACGAGAGACGAAAACCAAGAAGATAAAGGAGAGTAATCTTATGCAAGCTAAATGTTTAACTATTACGTATTTAACGAAAGCTTCCTATGCATCTTTGAACGGTTCGGACAAAGAAGCAGACAACATTTCCAGTATAAAAAAAATCCAAGCGGCGGATGGTAAAGAATATCCCTATAAATCTTCGCAGGCGATCCGTCGGGATTTGCGTGAACAATTGGCCGTTTTAGGAGAAAAACTATCGGAATCTACGGAGGCAAAACAGGACAAAGGTGCCACTTCTACTCAATGCAAACCACAAGAATATATTGATGACGATTTATTTGGTTTTATGCAGGCTGACAAAGAAACCATCAAACGTACCAGTCCAGTACGGGTATCCCCTTTAATTTCTTTAGAAGAGTATCGTGGCGAACTTGATTTTGCCACCAATTATATGGGTGTTAAAGCTGGTGGAAATCCGAATATATTTGAAAGTGAAATTCATTCCGGCATATATCGGGGAACCATTCTGATCGAACTCGACAGAATCGGGGTAGCAGATGCTTCTACGTACAAGTTAGATTTAGAAGCTGCTGAAAAGAAGCGCCGGGTAGGTGTCCTATTGGACGCGATTCAAAACCTTTGGGGAGTAGGAAGACAAAGCCGTTTCTTAGCCGATATTTCTCCTAAATTTATATGCGCAGGACTTATGGCGGTAAAAAATCCAATATTTTTAGAATGCCTTGATGTGGATGCACAAGGAATAGTAAAAATTGGACTAATTGAATCTACCATTAAAGATTTTTCCAACGTAATTAAAGAAACCGTTATTGGAGAGCGTAAAGGTTTTTTCCCTGAGGATACTATGCAGGCACTGACCATGGGCGAAGCCTTTGGCAAGATGAAAGCCTGGTTGGATGGTATATATTAAAATGGTGAGGAGAGCAGAATGATGGACGGTTACGGTTTCTCTGTTATACTTTTAGCGGAAACGGCTTCATTCCGCGATCCGGGTGGACAGCTTTATCATGCAACCCTGCCCATGCCTCCCGTCTCGACGATCATAGGTATTGCCGGAGCAGCCTTAGGGTTTCCGTTTCAACAGGTTTGGGAGTATTTCCTTGAGAATAATATCGGAGTAGGTGTCCAGGATATTAGTGTTAAGGAGAGAAAAAAATCGGCGGGTAAAGGACTGGATCTTTGGAAATACCAAAAGATTGTATCCAAAGAATTACGAAGCGATATTCTAAAGAGAGAGTTTTTGTTCCGTCCGGCGTATCGGCTTTATTATGGCAGCCAAGAACGGAGAGTTATGGAGTCTTTGCAGCAAGCTTTCCACTCTCCTGCCTGGGCCCTAACTTTAGGCACCAGCGATGATATTGCTTTGCTAAAAGAGGTATCGTCTATTGACAGAGTCAGAAAAATTGCGGGAGGTTCAACTGACCTTAGCTACAGGTTAGTTCCCGGAGACCAATCAGATAATTATGCGTTTAACTGGGAATTGATTGAGAAAGAAAAGGTTACGGTTTTTTTAGCCTTACCCATGGTCAAAAAATTACCGGTCCGCTTTGTCTTTGGCGCAGATGGTGAGCGCAAAGGTTCGGAATATCAGACTTTTACTTTTCTAGCCAAGTTTCACAACTTAAAAAATCCCTGTCCTGCTTATTCTTTTGGTCAGGAGACCATCCCTTTATTTTCTTTGGGAAACGGATGATGGACATGCGGACAGAATATGCTAAACCCGATACCGGGGAAAAAGGAAGCTATATTTATCACGTTACGGAATGCCACAAACTTTGGCAAGAATCATTTCAAAGTCGACAAAATGCGCTTGCCTACTTTTGCAGTTCCATTGGGATGTCACTTGAGGATTTTAAGGAACAGACAGAAAAAGCAATCTTATTTCATGACGCAGGGAAACTTCTTCCGACCTTTCAACAGCAAATGCAGCGATTGGTGGCATATCAGCCAACCGATCGTTCCCTGAATTTTCGGCATGAACTGGCATCAGCGCTGTTTCTATTTGTAATGGAACAGGAGCGACTTCAAACAGAAGCAACGTTGATCCCTTGTGAACTGCTGGCCGTGTTAGGTCACCATAAAACTCTGCAAGTGGATTGGCACAGTTTTGAGAGGGAAATGTCCCGTAAAGAGTCACCTGGACTGCAGGCGGAGGAGATTAAACGGGTACTTGAGGTTGCTGCTCAAAATGGTTTGGTTTGCTCTTTTGATACTTTCTTGCTTACAAAGATATTTACACTTTCCCAATGGCCTTCAACCTTGTTCCGAGCACTCAGACAAAGGTTAGAAGAAACAAACCTGAAGAAAATTCCTGCTGAGGAAAGGCAAGAGATTAGGCTGGTTTACGCTTTAATTAAAGGATTGTTGATGGATTGTGACTGGTTGGCTTCTGAAAAAGATAAAGATAAAAGATTGCCAATTAATCATCAAATGTCAAGTTCTATTTTGTGGGGAAAAATACAAGTCAAGGTGGAACAAGATGGGCTGGTTTTTGAAAAACGCCTGTTCCACCTTATATGTGAAAAAACTCAAGGTAATCTATTGGCAATTGCCCCCACAGGTTCAGGTAAAACAGAAGCAGCTTTGCTCTGGGCAACGAATGGAGAACCAGCGAAAATTATTTTTTTGATGCCAACTATGGTGACTTCAAACAGCCTGTATAGACGCATGAGTAATAACTATTTTCAGGATAAGGAATGCGGCTTAATTCATTCGGGAGCGGATACTTATTTTGCCCAGCAAAATGACGGGGAGCAGGATAATACTTCGCAGGATTTACGCTGGGAATTAATCCGCTATCGAGCTTTCATGGCCCCGGTGATGGTGGCAACGGTAGATCAGGTGTTAACCAGTGGGTTCAATATCGGGGCTTGGTGTCAAAAAGAATGGGCCTTGGTGGGCAGTAGGGTTATATTCGACGAAGTTCATGCTTACCAGTTTTACACGCTAGGCCTTATTACTGCGGCGATTGAAAAAATTAAGCTGCTTGGCGGTTCAGTATGTCTGATGAGTGCAACCATGCCAACCTTTCTGCGGGAGCATTTTCTAAAGCTTTTGGATGTACCGGCACCAGTTGTTGCCGAAGAATTAATGGGCAGAAAAAAATGTCAATGGAAATACAGAGAAGATACAATTGATGAAATGATAGGAGAAATTCGGCATTTCCTACAGCAGGGAAAGAAAGTAGCAATTGTATTCAATACTGTCCAAGCGGCACAAGAAGCCTATCGTCAGTGGGTCAAATTTATTGACAAAGAAAAGGTGCTTTGTTATCATAGCCAGTTTATTATGAAGGACCGTCAGGAGAAAGAGGACGCTTTATTGGACAAGGACGATAAAGGTCGTCCTATAAATTACGATTTGGTCATTGCCACACAGGCTATTGAAGTTTCCCTTGATATCAGCTTTGATGTGATGTACAGCGAATGCGCTCCTCTGGATAGTTTAATTCAAAGGGCAGGGAGATGTAACCGCTACGGAAGGGAAGGCGAGTACTTCTTTATTGTATTTCCGGCTTCGGAAACGGCACTAGAATATGTTTATAAAAGTGCGGATGCGGTCCTTAAAAAAACGGCTGATATTGTTAGAGAAAACCAAAAAAAACTTAGAGAAGATGAATTGGCCCGGTTACTAGAAAATGTTTATGAAGGAACTAAATTAGGGCCGGACAATGACGAATTCCAAAAAGGATACCGACTCTATGCAGAAATAGCCACCGCTGTAAATTCCCAAGGGTTTATCTTTGATCTGCCAGTAAATGAACAAACAGCTACCCGCAATTTTGATAATTATCTAAAAATTACGGTTATTCCACAAAAGTTTTATGGGGAAGTTGTGGACTTGTGGGGAAAAAAGAAATATTCATTGATTAGATTATATGAAGTATCAGTTGGGGGATCTCATTTGCGAGAGCTTAAAGCAGTATCCAATCCCATGAGTCTGCCGATTTATGAAATACCTTATACAAAAGAAGAGGGAATTTTGAATTCTGAAAATAGTTTTGAGGCAAGGTGCTTTTGAAAATAGCAAGCGGTGATCAAGATTAGGTTTTGGATGCTTTCCCAATAATATTGCTAAGAAGTTTACAATTGAGTTTCATTTATACTTCAAATTCACAATGCTTAACTATCCAAAGTTGCACATTTTTGGAGTATACGAGGAGGAATCATCAAAGGGTACTCAGGGATGATGGAACTAATAATTGTGTCAACTGTGAAAATGGATGGATGAGCTAAGTGATTGGTGTGAGATTTATTTAACGGGTTGTTCGAAGAGAGTTAAAGATTTCCGAAGTTTGGCCATATGATGCGGAGAATAGGAATTATACTTGATAAATGATAAGTAAAAAAGCAGCTGATTAGGCTGCTTTTTAAAAATTGTTATATTAATTCAAGGTTGCTTTTCAATTGACTTAATCCCAAGTGCATCCTTGATTGACGCTTGAAGAAGTTGCGAGAAATTCAGGCCTGCTTCTTCACCAACATCACGTAACCATTTAGGCAAGGTGCAATTTTTAGTTACAGCCTTATTTGCAGCTTCGTTGCGATATGGTGGCATGTAAATCTCCACAAATACAATACGGTCATTTGCATCGAGTAAGGAGATATTTTCAGGAGCAGAAGGAATGGGCAGTGGCTGGACTTGTTCTTCTTTTTCTAAAACGAGATCTACGAGCATTTCTTTTGCCTTTCGAATACCATCCGCAATATCAATACTCAAGATCGCAGTTCCTGGGAAATCGGGGAAATACATACCCAGGCCTCCATCGCCAGATTTTTCAACAACTATTGGATAAATTAAATGATTGGACACCTGTAATCAACTCCTTAATATTTTTTGTATTTATTTACACCAGTGGCTAGAATTTTATTCCTGATGTTTGTTCAATACTATTTAGCGTTCCTTTTGGGATTACTTGACCGCTGTGGTGAAAAGCTAGATCAGCGTATCTGGTAGGGTCGGTTTTGTGTGAGTAGCGTTGATGGCTTGTGCTTTTACCGTGGTTTGGGGATTTAACAAATCCTTCTTCTTTCAGTTTTTGCAGGACTTTTCTTACTGTTATTTGCTTACCCAACTCCGCGACCTCCTTGCAAGTATTATTATAACACGTATCAATAATGCGTGTAAACTATTGAGGGAAGAATTATACGCATTTTTATGCGTGTAAAAGAGTGAAGTTGGTATTATGCAAAGGTTAGAAGAAAGGTTTAATATTTGATGTAATGAGAAATTAGTTAATCATAACAGAAAAATGTCTAGCTAATACTGTAAACTTTAAGCAGGTTGAGATAATGGACTACATAAGGGGGGCTGTAATTATGAGGTTGAAATAGATGCAGGAATTAGGAAAGAGAAATTCTCAAGGGTGCGGATGTTTGAGGTGATGGGGAAGGGATAACGATTGTCAGAGTCAGTCATTAAGTAAGACAGGAAGTCTGCTAAAAGGAAGTGATGGGATGATCGCATCAATGCGCGAGTTGGCATTGGATTATCTTCTAGAAAACTTAAATCAGGGAGATATGCCAGAGAATTCGGAGGCTTGGTATCAAAATCTCAGACTGAATTCACTAGGCCAATTATTTCCCTATCTGGTTGAGGACAGTGGTAAGGTGGACAAGGTCTATATTTTGGAACGGGAATCCGCTGATACAGCAAAATTAACTGTGGAAGATGTCGTACAAGGGAAGGAGGAGAGTGGCGGGTGCCCTGCTTATAAACTGCCTTTTATGAAACCATCGGGGTCACAGAGTCCTGCTGTTGGACCAGTGATCAAAAGAACCTATGCTAAAGAAGGCAGTGGTCCAAGTGAAAAGATTCTCGCAACAACTGTTAAATATTTTCGGGAGGTATCTGAAGCGCAAAAACCATGGTCTGATTATTTCAAAGAAATACTGGGGATCTTGGAAAGACCAAAGCTTAGACTGGCTGATGGGCTAGTCATGGATTGGGAAAAAGAAGGCTTTTCTTCAATGCTAGCTTGTGTAGTTGAAGGCATTGGACCACAGAAGAACACAGTGTTTCTAACAATTAGAGATGCTCAGGACAAACTCCCGGGTGAACAGTTGGTTTACACAGATTATCTTTTAAAGGCAAAGTTGGCGGGGGAACGTTATGTGACTGGAGGATCGCCCGCCGAGGAAGAAGCGCGTTGTCCGTTATGTGGACAAGATGCTGTCACGGTCTTTCCTAATGCACTTAAAGGTGCAGGGGTTAATCTTTTAAATACAGATCGGATTGGAGTTTTTCCTGGAATCGATGCAGCACAGGCCTGGAAGGGATATGCGCTTTGTGCCTCGTGTTCTGATCTTCTCTACGTCTTTAAATTTCATGTTTTGAAGAAAGGGGGGCCTGAAAAAAAGGGGCAACCATTTGGAGCGAAGGTTGCAGGAGAAAATGCTTTAGTTATCCCAGAGTTTTTTCCGGGACTCCCTTTAGAGGTGCGGCAAAACTGTTTGCATGATGTACAAGAGTATATCCAAGGATTTAAAGAGGATGTGGAGGAGGATGAGAAGGGGTTACTTGATTCACTGAAGGACTCAGAGGGTATTCTGAATTTGACCGTTCTCTGGGCAGATGTTGGCCAGAATCTTGAAAACGTCACTGGTTTGATCACGCAAGTCCTTCCGAGTCGATTACGACAGCTCTCTCAGTTTAATGACTCAACCCAAGAGTGGGTAAGTCCGCTTTTTCCCAAGAAGCCTCTCTGGAGTGGACGGTTTAACTTCAAACCACAATTGGCTCTATCCGCTCTTAACCCCTTGTTTTTACGCCCGGGCGGTAAAAAGGTTAAAGATGCCAATGCCAGTAAACAGTTGTTTCAGCTTAAGCGGCTCTTGGCGGAAGGGGTTTATCATGGCACATCAATAGCAGAGAACCGATTTTGGGATGAAGCGTTAACCACGGCAAGGAGTTATGTCGCTGAGGCAGTAGCTAATAAGGATGGCTATCGGAGTTTGTTATACGAATCGGCGGACAAAAACGGCAATGAGATCTCCGCTGCAGCTTGGATTAAACATTTTAATTGGTATCTCAATTATTTTAGAAGCAAAGAGGTGGGTGTACTTCCAATGAACAAACAACCTTATGAACCTGCTATGGAGGCTTTGAAGCCTTATTTTGGTCCGGAAAGTGGGATTGATTCTCCAGAAAAATCCTATGCTTTTCTCTTAGGCGTACTCTACGGTAAGTTGCTTCAAGTCCAAGGGGCGAGAGGCGTGAATGTAGGTGCGAACGCTTTGACTTGGCTCAAACGACTTACTCTGAAAGGCAAGGATCTTCCGGAACTGTATATTAAGATCCGTGAAAAGCTCTTGTCTTATGAGTCAGAGAAGAGCCCAGATATACGCATGCTAATTCAAGAGTTGGGGCAACTCGGAATTCGTTTAGGTGATCGAATTAAACTAGATGAAGTGGGCACTAACTATTTTTTGCTCTTAGGTCAATCGATGACGGAAAGCATTTTACCGTCGAAATCAAAAGAGGTATAGGAGGTTAAATCATGTCTGATCAAATCAAAACTCTGAGCGGACGGCGCGAATTCTTGTTTCTCTATGATATTAAAATGGGAAACCCTAATGGGGACCCTGATGAAAACCGACCGCGGGTGTTACCAGATGGAACGTACTATGTGACAGATGTTCGCTTAAAGCGCTTTAGCCGAGACTTCTTAAAAAGTCGCAAGTATGAAATTCTCGTGGACAATATTGAGGGGCGTACCACGAATCTCACCGGTCGGGTCGTACATTACTTGGCCAATAATGGCAAGGAGAAGGTCGATGGACAAGAGCTGGTCAAGGTACTGTTAGATGCCTTTATAGATGCTCGGTTATTTGGAAGTTCTTTAGCCTTTAAAGAAGAGAAATTCAAAGATGATAAAGGAAAAGATCAAACATGGAAAGCCAAACCTGTGCCAAAAACGTTAACGGGTGCGGTGCAACTAAATATGGGAGAGGTTCTACACCGAGCGGAGAGCGTCGATATTCATGGCACGTCTGTCTTTGGGAGTGATGAAAGCAAGAGCCAAGGAACCTTCACCTCTTATTACGGACTGCGTTATGCGTTGATTGGCTTTTCGGGGTTTGCCAATGAACATTCCGCAGAGCTTTCTCGTCTGAGCGATGAAGACTATGAGCTTTTATTAAAATCTCTTTGGCACGGAGTAAGGAGTGCTGGTAATACACGTACCAAGGTTGGACAAATCCCCCGTCTAATCCTGAGCATCGACTATCAACCTGGAGAGGAATTTCAGTTCGGGCGTTTGCACGATTATGTGAAACTCTTAGCGACGGCGGAAAAAGAAGAAAAAGAGTGGTCTTCGCCAGATGATTATCAACTCGATCTCGGCAAACTTGTGACTAGAATTAATGAACAGAAGGGTCGGATTTCCACCGTGCGCTATGCAATTTCTAAGGATATAGGTTTGACCGATCCGTTGCCGGAATATTGGGAGGAACTTGCTATTGAAGATCTCCCCAAAGGACGTTGAGGCAAGTGACTGAATTAATTTCTTTCCAATTAAGAGGACGATTTGCTCATTTTTTGCGAGCGGAAGCGGGAGCTAGCGCTTTGAGCTATCCCATTCCACCACGCACCGTTATTCTTGGGTTGATTGGAGCGGTGCTTGGTCTGCAGAAGGACAGCCCTCAGGTTGTATTAGAACCGTTTCAAGTTGCCTTAGCAGGGAAAGTTCCCCAAGGATTTTGGCATAAAGCTAAACTTCGTAAGGACCCTCCCGAGTTACTACCTCAGGTGGTTAAACGATCTCAATCAGAGGAAAAAACCACGAAGCCGGAACGAGCAACGTTGATTGCGCAGGAGTGGCTGCTTAATCCTAGTTATACCCTTTGGGTATCCTTGCCAGAGCCCTATCATGAGGAGCTTGAGAGGCGGGTAAGAGAGCGACAGTGGTATTATCAGCCTTCCTTAGGGCTTTCTGAGATGATGGCAGATCTACAGTATTTAGGAAGTGAGACGGCTAAACCCTTGCCAAGTGGGTGTTATGAGGTATCTTCGGTAATTCGGCAAGGGCATGGAGAAATTCAGGTTCCCAAAGTATTAGAACGGAACCTTGCCTTGCATCTACTCCGGATGCCGAGATCAGTCACTCCAGAGCGGGTATTCACACATGAGGGATATATTCTAGAAAGGGATGGCTCCCCAATTCCTGTTCTTACATCGGAAGGGTATGAAGTGGCTGGGAAGGTGATTTTGTTTTTATGAGTGCGGTGATTCATTCCCATCCACATTTAGAGCTTCATGAACATATTGAACAAGTCGAGAGTGGGTTGAAGGCCCTTCTTCAGTGGCATTCTCAAGAAGTCAGGGAGGTCGTAACCGAGTGGTTACCGAAGCTAGCAAAATTTCATGATCTTGGTAAAGGTTCGGCGGCCTTCCAAACCTTTATTCAGGATCCTCAGCATTATCGAGGGGATCCCAAAGAAAAGGCTCATACTTCTCTTTCGTTGTTTTTGACGCTACTCTTAACTCAAGGAGACGGATGGAATGCACTCGATGCCCTCTGCTTAGGCGCGGTGGTTCGGGGTCATCATACCGCCCTACCGACAATCCCAGAACGCAAGATCGGAGCAGTATCCTGCTCCGATCGGGACATAAATAACTTTGCCGGTGGAGAGAGTGTCAGGGTGCTTAAGAAGCAACTAACTAACTTGGACTTTGTCGAGTTGGAACGTCAAACGGGCCTTCCCGTGACCAAGGATTGGGAGCGGATTCGTGATGACCCTGCAAGTTATGTTATAAAGATGAAACGTTATATGAATGAGGTATTAATTAAAACTGTCCAAAAGCTGACTGAAGAGGAAGCAGTGGCTTATCGTTTAAAGATTCAACTGTTATTCTCCATGCTACTAGAGGCGGACAAGGCTCTGCTGGCTGTCTCAAATCCGGAAAACTATCTTAAACGAGAGATTCAACAGTGGGATGCGCAATGGGTTGAACAGCGGATTAGAAACTTTGAGGATCAGAATAAGGAAAAGGATCTGCCTCAGGACCTGGAGTCACTGACCAATCAATTGCGTAGAAAAATGAGGGAGGAGGTTAAGCTTTCGATTGAGGGAAAATTTGAAGACCGCATTTTTAGCTTAACGGCTCCTACAGGATGTGGTAAGACGTTATTGGCAGCGACCTGGGCACTTAAAATGCAGGAGAAAATCCGCAGAAGAGCAGAAAATCCACCGAAGATTATTGTCGTACTGCCATTTCTATCGGTGATTGATCAAACCGCCAAAGAGTATGCCAAACTATTAGCCATCGGAGGAGTCGAGAAGGATGGTCGTTGGCTCTTGACCAGTCACTCTTTATCGGATCGGAGCTATGCTCAGGACATGGAAGTGAAAGATGAACGATTTTTCGTGGACACTTGGCGAAGTGAACTAATTATAACGACCTACGATCAGTTTCTGATGAGTTTAATGGATCCGAAGGCTCGCTACCAAATGCGTTTCCATCATCTTTGTGATGCGCTGATTATTATGGATGAAGTACAATCATTGCCCTGCCAACTCTGGCAACCTCTTGATCGAGTGTTTCAGGGCTTAATGAGTCTAGGGAGCAGCAAACTGCTCTTGATGTCGGCAACTCTGCCTTCGTTTGTTTCCCAGCACACTCCTTTAGTAAAAGACTATCCGGCGTATTTCTCTGCTTTTGCTAGGTACAAGCTGGTATTTAGCTTGGAAGAAACGATAAGCTTGGACGCCTTCTGTGAATTGATGGTAGAGCGTCTGCCTGATTGGATCAGTGAACACAAACGGGTTTTGATCACCTTGAATACGCGGGGGAGTGCCCGAAAGGTTTGGCAGGAAATCAAGGAGAGCTGGATTGACGTTGAAGAAGGAATGAAGCTCTTCTTTATTAGTGCCGATGTGACCCCTAAAGATCGACTCGTTATTGTGGATGAGATTAAAAAAGGGTACCCGTGTATTGTGGTCTCGACCCAGTCCATTGAAGCCGGGGTGGATATTGATCTAGACTTAGTCCTACGCGATTTTGCTCCTCTCGATAGTTTGATTCAAATAGCCGGCCGCTGTAATCGGGAAGGGAAAGGTTCGCGTGGAACCGTGGAAATTTTTGATATTGTTAATGAGAATGAGCGTCGCTACTCTGAGATGATCTATGATGCGATTCATTTACAAGTGACGCGCTCTCTACTCCAAGATAAAGACGAAGTTCAAGAAGAAAATGTATTGTTGTTAGCAGAACGCTATTTTGCTGAACTATCTAAAAAGAAGGATACGGGCAAAGAGCATTTGGAAAGGTATATGCGTTGGTTGGAGGATGACCCGGTCAGAGAACTATTGCGAGGAAAAGAACGGCAACAGTTTACGTTCCTCGTGAGTGAGGAAGATCCCGAATTGTTAGAGGATCTGACTCAAGCAAGTCAGGTGGAGGATCGGTGGGAGCGGCGCGAAGCGAGGCGGGCTTTAGCAGGACGGATTGCGATGGTTTCCATTCATGTTTTTGCTAAACCGGGGTTTAGCCCACGGCAGATTGCCAATGAACACCCTGGAGAGCTATGGATTCTAAGATCAGGATATTATGCACCAGCAGGTGGCTTAAATGTTGAAGGAAAAACGATGATATTATGATGGTGTCTTGATCGTTGTATTGGATAGCTACTTGAGGAGAGGAGGGTTGAAGTGCTTAGTGAGAACGAATTTAACTTAACGGGAACCCTTATCTGGTATTATTATTGCTGTCCGCGTGAGGTATGGTTAATGGTGCATCAGATTAATGCTGATCAAGATGATGGCAATATGGATTTAGGGCGGTTTATTCATGAGAACACTTATAATCGAGATAAGCAAAAGGAGATATCGATCGGACATATCAAACTGGACATTGTGCGTCAAGACAGGGACAAATTGGTCATCGGAGAAGTGAAGAAAAGTTCCAAATACCTTCAAAGTGCACGCATGCAACTGGCCTTTTATCTTAGAGAACTAAAAGACCGAGGAATTGACGCGAAAGGAGAATTGTTATTTCCTAAAGAGAAACGGAAAGAAGAAGTTGAGTTGACGCCAGAGCTGGAACATGAATTGGATGTGGCGGCGTTGGAAATTGAGAGTATCGCACAGCAAGATACTCCTCCACTTCTTCGGAAAATTCCCTTATGTAGAAATTGTGCTTATAAAGAATTCTGCTGGGCGTAACAAGAGTTATTTTAGATAGAATCGAGGGGAAACCTTTGAAAAAAACGCTCTATATTTTTTCAAATGGACAATTGCACCGCAAAGATAACACCATCTTCTTTGAGAGTGAAGAAGGGGATCGTAAATTTATTCCGGTGGAGGACACGTCGGAACTGATGGTTTTTGGTGAGGTTGACCTGAATAAGCGCTTTTTGGAGTTTTGTACGCAGAAGGAAATTATAATCCATTACTATAATCATTACGGGTATTACACAGGCACGTTTTATCCTAGAGAACACTATAACTCGGGTTATATGATCCTGCGACAAGCGGAGCATTATCTTAAACCGGAATCCCGACTGCACATTGCCCGACAGTTTGTGACTGGGGCCGAGCGCAATATTCGCCAGGTCCTAAAATATTATGCCAATCGTAGTAAAGATGTTGGGGAGCAACTGAGTGAGATCGAAAGATTGGCAGAAAAAATTAGCTCATCAGCAGATATATCTGTACTTATGGCCATCGAAGGGAATATTCGGGACCAATATTATCGGGCGTTTGACGCGATCCATGGGCAAGAAGACTTTATCTTCGATGGTCGTTCTAGGAGGCCTCCAAAAAACGAGATCAACACATTGATTAGTTTTGGCAATACGATCATGTATTCTACAGTCCTTAGTGAAATTTATCGGACCCATCTTGATCCACGTATTGGTTATTTGCATACGACAAATTTTAGACGGTTTACACTCAATTTAGATGTAGCGGAAATCTTTAAGCCGATCATTGTGGATCGCGTCATTTTTTCTGTGATTGGCAAGAAAATGATCAGTAAGAAGGATTTCAAAAAAGAGGGGGGTGGGTTAATACTCAAAGAACAAGGTCGGAGGGTGTTTGTTGAGGAGCTGGAAAATCGGTTAAAGACAACGATTAATCACAGAGAGATTGGATCACCCGTTTCTTACCGACGATTATTGCGCTTAGAACTGTATAAGCTGGAGAAGCATTTAATGGGGGAAAAAGATTATGAGCCTTTTGTTACTCAGTGGTAATTGAAAATGGCTAAGTGTTAAAACGGAGGAAACGCTATGTTTGTGATCGTAGTATACGATGTCGGAGAAAAGCGCGTTAATAAAGTGCTTAAACGTTGCCGAAAGTATTTAAACTGGGTACAAAATTCGGTTTTAGAGGGAGATATCAGTGAAAGCAATCTGAAGAAATTAAAAATGGAATTGGAACGAATTATTGAGTCTGACCATGATTCAGTGATTATCTACACATCTCGTACGACTAAGTATACGGATCGAGAAATTATGGGCTTGCGTAAAGGTGGAGAAGAGCTTATTATTTAGAGAAAGGGTAAGGAACCGCATTCTTTGTGATGTCGTCGATGTACAATAAAGTAAAAACCCTTGGAGATCGACGACAGTGATAAGTCCTACCTATGCGGTTTCCCAGTTATGGGGTTGTTAAACTATATTTGTTGGTCCCGGGAAACTCATTATTTTTGGGCCAAAAATGGGTCCGTAGCCTGCCTATAAGGAATTGAAACTTCCTCTTGATTGCTATCATTGCCGTGTGGCTGCTAGTCCGTAGCCTGCCTATAAGGAATTGAAACCTGTGCACTTTTGCTTTTCTGCTTTTTCCTGCAACCGTCCGTAGCCTGCCTATAAGGAATTGAAACAATTTAACAGCTACGATGGACCAATGCTCCTGCATGGTCCGTAGCCTGCCTATAAGGAATTGAAACTGCAAGGAGATTGCGGAAGATATGATATTTCCGCTCCGTCCGTAGCCTGCCTATAAGGAATTGAAACTCGGACTCATGCAGATATTTGCATTACTCTGATGGCTCGTCCGTAGCCTGCCTATAAGGAATTGAAACCATTCGCATGGAAGAAACCCTCGAACAGGCTCAGGCTTGTCCGTAGCCTGCCTATAAGGAATTGAAACTCGGGAATAGCCTTTTCTAATTCGCTAAAATCTCTCGTCCGTAGCCTGCCTATAAGGAATTGAAACCTGAAAAATTCCCGGCAACAACCTTTAATTATTCAGTCCGTAGCCTGCCTATAAGGAATTGAAACCAACGAAGGAGGAAAATCATGACTAATCAACACGGGTCCGTAGCCTGCCTATAAGGAATTGAAACCAGAGATAATGTAGTTGCGCATCACGTAAGTAAACAAGGTCCGTAGCCTGCCTATAAGGAATTGAAACTATTTCCAACCGTTCTTAATCTCGTACTCTTTTACGTCCGTAGCCTGCCTATAAGGAATTGAAACCGTCAACACAAAATAAAAAGGAGGAAAACACATGAGTCCGTAGCCTGCCTATAAGGAATTGAAACTCATTACTATGGAGATTACCCCCTTAACTATCTTCTTCGTCCGTAGCCTGCCTATAAGGAATTGAAACTGTGAATTACTCAGTGTTTCTTAATCAAGCTCTATCGTCCGTAGCCTGCCTATAAGGAATTGAAACTTTCTTCGGTGGCTCCCTGTGGCAAGGGGGCCGCTTCGTCCGTAGCCTGCCTATAAGGAATTGAAACCAGCAATAACATAGATTCCTAGCGTCTCAAAAATAATGTCCGTAGCCTGCCTATAAGGAATTGAAA
>DOPS01000253.1:0-1626 GCA_003512645.1 Desulfosporosinus sp. | reverse complement strand
GTCCGTAGCCTGCCTATAAGGAATTGAAACTTTCTTCGGTGGCTCCCTGTGGCAAGGGGGCCGCTGTCCGTAGCCTGCCTATAAGGAATTGAAACTTTTAACAAATTCATACTTGATTAAACTTCTTTTTGACGTCCGTAGCCTGCCTATAAGGAATTGAAACTGTCTAACCCAAATATCTTTCTGCCATCACTACCGGTCCGTAGCCTGCCTATAAGGAATTGAAACAACTTAAATGTACCATCTTTCCCGATGCTCACCTCAGTCCGTAGCCTGCCTATAAGGAATTGAAACGCTTTTACAGTGACGTCTAGCGTTGGCGAAGTCCCGGTCCGTAGCCTGCCTATAAGGAATTGAAACAACTTAAATGTACCATCTTTCCCGATGCTCACCTCGTCCGTAGCCTGCCTATAAGGAATTGAAACGTGATCTTAGCCAGCTCAGTCCGGATGATTGGTCGAAGTCCGTAGCCTGCCTATAAGGAATTGAAACGGTTCAAATAGTATCCAATATGGAGACGATCCCGAGTCCGTAGCCTGCCTATAAGGAATTGAAACTATATCTGTTTGATGCTTCAAGATGCTTTGTAATGCGTCCGTAGCCTGCCTATAAGGAATTGAAACGGCAGTATCCTTCGTCGCGTTCCTCGGCTAGTCTGGGTCCGTAGCCTGCCTATAAGGAATTGAAACCAGAGAGTATGGGCCATAGTTACGGCAGATTGCGCGTCCGTAGCCTGCCTATAAGGAATTGAAACTAAAAGTACACAAAAGTGATTGACTAAACACGCATGTCCGTAGCCTGCCTATAAGGAATTGAAACTCAACGTCCCCATCCATACCCATTAGTGTTGTTTTCGTCCGTAGCCTGCCTATAAGGAATTGAAACTCTAGTTCTATATCTATATCTGTTTGCGGATGTCCGTCCGTAGCCTGCCTATAAGGAATTGAAACCTTCATGGGTTATCCAGCGTTTGAATTGCTTGGCTTCGTCCGTAGCCTGCCTATAAGGAATTGAAACTTAGTGAGAAATTTCCTTCCAGTTACGAACGCTTCTCCGTCCGTAGCCTGCCTATAAGGAATTGAAACCGAAAAGGCGCAGAAAGTTAGAGGTCCACTAACGGAGTCCGTAGCCTGCCTATAAGGAATTGAAACTATTCATACGGAGCAATATCATGCGGTACCCTCCAGTCCGTAGCCTGCCTATAAGGAATTGAAACGGGTTATTAATGAGGTTTTTAGAGTCCTATTTTAGTCCGTAGCCTGCCTATAAGGAATTGAAACGAAAAGTAAGGTAGGGTAGTAGAAAGCAGAGAGCTGGAGTCCGTAGCCTGCCTATAAGGAATTGAAACTCGGACCCATGCAATATGTTGCATTACTCTGATGACTGTCCGTAGCCTGCCTATAAGGAATTGAAACTATAACAGGCATAGAGCATGGCAAGATGATGATCAAGTCCGTAGCCTGCCTATAAGGAATTGAAACCATTTTATATCCATCAGGCCAGTCAGGGCTACAATATCGTCCGTAGCCTGCCTATAAGGAATTGAAACAAGTCTAGGTCATTTGGCTTAAGTGCAAAAATCTCCGTCCGTAGCCTGCCTATAAGTGGTTGTTACAAAAAAGCAGG
>DOPS01000138.1:0-5899 GCA_003512645.1 Desulfosporosinus sp. | reverse complement strand
ACAGGAAAGCCGCAATTTAGCTCGAGAAAAAAAGCGGATGAAGCAACTCGAAACCGAAATCGAAGAGTTGGAAGAAACCCTCCTCCGCTTAGAATCAGAACTGACCTTAGCAGATACAAATTATGAATTGGCTATGAGACTTCATGAAGAGTGCGAACAGGTTAGGCAACGCCGAGATCGTGCTTTAGAAGAATGGATTACTGGAAATGATTGATTTCACCAAATAGCCTTTGAACCCATATATTATCCTGAAGTCGCAAGGTGGAGGGATACATATGGGAATAGCTATGCTTATGGCATTAGCTTTAAGTTTGGATGGGTTTGGGGTTGGATTAGCGTATGGGTTACGTCGTATTCGCATACCCGTCAATTCTCTTATTGCTATTGCAATGTGTACAGTAATGGCTATGGGGATATCCATGCTCTTTGGAGGTTGGGTATCATTATGGCTTAGGTTAATTCCGGTGCGTTTATTAGGAGCTTCAATTTTACTATCCTTGGGTATTTTTCAATTAGGTAAAGCGATCTGGAACCGTAAAGAGGAGGTCCTTCCAGAAGCAGTACCGGCGTTGGCTGTAGTCCACCCCAATCCCGTTTTGGAGCCCGTTTTCCGATTCCAATTACGATTTTTTGGCTTAGTGATTCAGGTGCTTAAAACGCCGGATATTGCGGATGTCGATCGTTCTGGGGTGATAAGTCTGCGAGAGAGTGTCTTACTGGGATGTGCCTTGGCAGTGGACGCTTTTGCCAGTGGGATTGGTGCAGCAATGGCGGGTATGACCTTCTGGATCATTGGAATCGCGGCCTTAACTCTCATTGTGATGTTGCGTATAGGGCAACTAATGGCGGGCAAGGTTCCGGAATACTGGACAAACAAGGCCGAGTACTTACCGGGTATTGTATTAATCTTGGTTGGACTCAGTAAATTAATTTAAAGTGAGGTAACTAATGTTTACTATCGGTTTAACGGGTGGGATCGGAAGTGGTAAATCAACGGTAGCCCAGTGGTTTGAAAAACAGGGAGTCCCCGTGCTTGACGCTGATAAAACCGTGCATAGCCTGTTACAGTCCGACTCGTTGGTGATTTCAAAAATAGTTCGTGATTTCGGGACGGAAATCCTCGATGAAAAGGGGCAAATCATTCGTTCCAAACTAGGTCTGCAGATTTTTAATGATGAAGATGCACGAAAGCGCCTTGAGCGCATCGTGCATCCTCGCGTGGTTGAATGCATGAAGGCGGAAGAAGCCGTCCTTCTGAATAGCAGAACAAAAGTTTGTGTGTGGGATGTACCTTTACTCTTTGAGGCAGGGTTTGAAAAGTTTGTGGATGAGGTATGGGTAGTGTGGATACCACGGGATCTTCAGATTCTTCGTCTTCTTGCGCGGGACAAGCTAAACCTTAGTGAGGTCGAAGCACGAATTGCTGCGCAAGGGTCGTTAGATGATAAGCGACAGCGAGCAGACGTGGTGATTGATAACTCTGGTAATCATTTGCAAACTGTTAATCAACTTGAAGAAGCATGGAAAAGAATAATTAATCAACTGGCTCGATGAATCATAATCATTGACCCCCTGCTAATAGATTAAATAGCACAGCGCTTTATGAGAGAGGGGATGGGACGGATAAAAGGAAATATAAGTTTTAAGCGATCACACAAAAACCTAAGTTTATTCATATTTCTTGCCGTCCTTGTGGGTTATTGTATAACTCAGATTCCCAGCTTGCAGAAGATTATCTATCCTTATCCTCATCGAGCCGTAATTGAAAACTATGCCGCACAATATGGAGTAGACCCTTTACTGGTTATCGCAGTAATTCGGGAAGAAAGCAAGTTTTTGCCGCAATCTGAATCTCACAAAGGGGCTATTGGCTTGATGCAATTAATGCCCAGCACAGCACAATCGATCGCTGTAACCATAGGAGATAAATCATTTTCTAGTAAGGATTTACTCCAACCGGAGAAGAATATACAATATGGAACTTGGTACCTCTCTAGCTTGCAAAAAGAGTTTTCTAATGACAGACGGTTGGTAATCGCAGCTTATAACGGTGGAAGAGGACATGTCAAAGAATGGATTAGCTCCGGTCAAATTGACCCTAAAAATATCCAAATCCAAGACATTCCTTTTCAAGAAACAAGGGATTATGTCGGACGTGTCTTGAATAGTTACCAAAAATATATTAAACTTTACCGTAACTAAGTTAACTCTAGAGTAGCATCCCATTGATTAAGCCAATTATTGAAAACTGGAGTAATCACCATGGGTAAGCGGGATAGTATGAATCATAATGAGATGGGAGATAGCTCTTTTGAAAGAGGTTGACGCGGAAGAGGTTAAACGGATTTTGACTCGACTTAAAACAGTTCGTGGTCACATTGCAGGAGTAGAACGCATGATAGAGGAGGAGAAGAGTTGTGAGGAAATCTTATTACAACTCGTTGCTATCCGTTCCGCTGTGCATAAAACTTCAGTCATTATAGCACAACGTTATGCTAGTTCCTGTCTTCTAGAGGCGATTGACTCTGGCGAGGATCGCCAAGAGGTTCTGAACAACGCGATTGAAACTCTCATGAAACTTAATCAATAATCTAGGCCTGCAATCCAAACATAAATAGATCATCGGACAGGTAATCATTTAAGCATGAGGTTGTTGCCTGTTAGTAGTACTTTTTGCGCAAAACAAAGCAGAATAAAACAAAGTTGAACAAATCAAAACAGAAAAAAACAGACACAAAGTAGGAGCCCTTACCAAACTTCAAGTTTGATAAGGGCTTTTTGCATTATTCAGTTCCGGGTGACGAATAGTTTTATTTTTACTTCAGTGAACCTATAATTTCATGATAGTCATATCCGGGGACTGCGTTTACGATATCCTTCATATAGGTGTTGGAAGGTATGTTTTCAGGGAGCTTAAAAATCCGATAAAACTCTTCGATATCAAGCTTTACGGTTTTTGCCGCATCACTTATCGTCATAGAGCCTTTTATACCCTCTAGATCGACCTTAGTTTGGGGTTCGCTCAATATAAGGTCAGCTTGATCCGTTGTCAAAGTTAAGGATTCTTTAACTTTATCAAAATCATAGCCTAGAGCGACTTGAGAAATTTCTTTCATTTTTGTTTCTGCAGGAACGTTTTCCGGAATCTCAAATTTAATGTAAAACTCCGTAAGGTCAGTTTGGGTTGATTCCGCTGCTTCCTTGATGCTCATATACCCTTTAACTTCATCATAATTAATGAATTCTCCTACTTTTAGTGGGGCTGCGGTTAGTTCAAAGATTCCAGTAGCCTGTGCAGCAAATATTGAGCCAAAGAACAGCACCAGCACCAGAATGATCACAGTAAAAGGTTTAATTATCTTATTGGAGAACTGGTTATCAAGAGCGCCTGCGGTAGGGCAGTTTAAAACACAGGTCTGACAATTCATGCACTCCGGGGATGTGACTTTCAAACCGTGCTGGACATCAAGGCTCATCGGACAGACTTTATTGCATATTCCGCAATCAATACATAAACTTTCGTTCCTAACCACTTTAAAAGGGCTGGTTTTACCTACCATTCCGTAAAGTGCCCCTACTGGACAAAGATATTTGCAAAAAAATCTGTCATAGATCAAGGAACCAAGAACCGTTACGACTAGAATAATCAACCCTACTGCCGATTCAGCCCACACACTCTCCAAGCCTTCCGGAAGATGAGCATATGCAGACCAAGGATCGTAGGGAGCCATCCAAAGTCCGGCAGTTTTCCAAGCATAAAATACTGTAACAGCTAACACAACGTATTTTAAATATCTCAGAGCCTGATCAAGCTTAGAAGGTACAACCATCTTGCGCTTGAAAATCTTCTGACCTAGTTTTGCAAAGAATTCTTGAATCGCTCCAAATGGACAAATCAACCCACAGAAAGAACGTCTGAAAAGGATAGCAACAACTAGAGTGATTACAAACAAGGTCATTGTTCCTGTAAATATTTTACTGACAAAGCTCCCAGTTGTGAATACCTGGTAAAGGCTCTCAAGTCCTCCGAAAGGACATAATGCATGGATTGAAGGTGCCTTTGTTGCTCCTAAGACTTGATGGAGATATGCCGATGTACTAATAAGCACAACGAATAATGCCAATAGACCCCATCTCAGATACTTTACTTGCTTATTATTCTTCAATTAATGCCACTCCTATTGCTGTATTTTTAATATAGTTTAAATAAAGAAATGATGCTAAGTTTGTCTAGTCTTAATAATGTTACGCATTTTTATAAACTCAACCGTACTTATGTTTCCTAAGGCATATTTCTCCTTGAGTAGCATAATCGCTGAACTATTAGAATCTTCGTCTTCTAAAAGGGACTTAACTTCATAGTATTTATCGTCATCTATTTCGTTTTTTGCGTATCTTTGATTTAAAATATCGGAGATTCGGTTATGTTCAGATTTATTTTTTTTTGGTTGCATAAATACCAAGAAGAAAATAGTAATAGCTATAAGAAGGACTCCTATCGTAAAGAACGGTGAATAAAGAAGATTGGTGCCAATATTGTGACCATACCTCATCCATATCCCTCCTAACAACTAATGTCAGCATAGGCGACTCCAGCCACTCCTAAACTTCCAACTATTGTGGCAACTGCAATGGGTTTTTTGAAGTTTTCATAAAATACACGCTCCTTTTCATTTCGTTTATTTATAGCTTATGGCTTTATTATGGAGAGCAATTATGGCATAAGTTTGACAAAAGTTCGAACCAACTATGTCATTTTTTTGTGTCGACTGTTCATCAACATCTTAAGGGGGATAGAAGGCGTAGATATTCACTGAGCATAATGATTAATTCACAAAGGATTCTCTCTTATAAAGCCCTATCTTCCGTAGGCTAGGTCTTTATATAATTATTTTAGTAATTGCCAGTAACTAGGTTAGTTTCCAATTGATTTATCTCGATAAGAGGAATATAATCAAATTGGGCATATGCTCAAAAGGGGTTGATGCGATGTCAAGACGGCGTTGTTGTGGCCATATCGATGAAGGAATAGTATGTCAAACATTTATTCCTCAGGGCCAATCACGTTGGCCGGAAGTCATAGTCCAGCTTGAAGAATTAGAGGCCATCCGTCTTAAAGACAAAGTGGGTTTAGATCAGGTTGAGTGTGCTGCATCTATGGGGGTTTCAAGAGCTACCTTTCAGCGAATCTTAGGAGGAGCTAGGGCGAAAATTGCTACGGCTTTAGTAGAAGGACGACCGATAATTATTCGGGGAGGAAACTACATGGTCAAAAACCGGGTGTTTGAATGTCTCGGTTGCGGACAAGTCTGGGAGGCTGAACCGTGCACTGTAGGTGGAAAACACGGCTATGAAATTGCATGTCCCAAGTGTGGGAGTATGAAAAAAATGAAGCTTGACAAAGGGAGTAAGCAGACATGTAGTGGTGGTCATCAAGCTGAGCAGGGCAAAGGTGGTTGTTGTGGAGGAAATTCCTAAAATAGTTTGATCATGTTTAAGGAAAAGGGGGATTATATTGCGTATAGCGATTCCTGCTCAGGGGCGTGATCTAGATAAGTTGATGTGTGAGCGATTTGGATGTAGCCCTTATTTTCTTTTTTGCGACTCGGAAGATCCACAAGGTACTGCTGTGTATAGAAATAATCCTTCCTTAATAGGGACCGATGGTGCTGGTATTGTCGTTGCAGAATACATGGCTAGCGAACACGTCGAACTAATTATAGCCTGTAAATTAGGTCAAAATGCTTTGAAGATAACTCGAGCTGTTAATATTTCGACCTATTCAGCACCCCAAACCATGACCCCTAGGGAGGCTATCGTGGCCTGGAAAGAGGGTAATTTAGTTGAGTTTACTTAAGTTGAAGCTTAAGCATTGAAAACCGACTTGAAACTGAGGTCA
>DOPS01000184.1:0-13012 GCA_003512645.1 Desulfosporosinus sp. | reverse complement strand
CTTAACGCCATATCCTCTGCGCTGGGGTCGATTGGGGTTAGAACGACGAGGTTACTAGGGTGCTTTTTCTACTGCTTCTGATAGAAGAAAGAAGAAACGGGTTTGAGGCCTAGGTGATTCATCCCGAAGAGGTGTTCGGTACTTCCGGTGAAAAGAATTCCACCTGGGCGTAAGGACTCTGTGAACTTCTTGTAGAGCATTTCTTTGGCCTCTTCAGTGAAGTAGATTACGACATTGCGACAGGCAATAAAGTCAAAGCTAGTTTGAAAACGATCGGTCAGTAGGTTTTGGTGCTGAAAATCGACTTGTCGTTTAACTACATCTTTAATTTGATACCCTTTGTTAGATGGGGTAAAATACTTTTGTGTAAATTCTGCTGGAGTACTTGCAAAATCATTTTGTTTGTAGAGTCCCTCTTTAGCTTGTTGCAGTACATTAACATCTATATCTGTGCCAAGGACGGTGAACTTGGCAGTGGAGAAATAGTCCATCATTGTCATAGCTAGTGAATAAGGTTCTTGGCCGCTTGAACAGCCGGCACTCCAAAGTTTTGCAGGGGCTTTACTCTGAAGCAGCATGGGTATAATCGTTTCTCGCAGGGTTTTCCATTGGTTAGCATCCCGGAAGAATTGAGAAACGTTAATGGTTAAATGTTTAAAGAAGGCGTCATATAAGACGGGATCAAGATTAAGTGCTTTCAAAAACTCCGGATAGGCTTGGTGCCCGTGAGAGTGCATAAAGCTAAGAATTCGACGCTGCATTTGGTTTTGCTTATAGAATTTTAGATCCAGCCCGCTTTTGGGATGAAACCCTTTAACAAAGTCTTCATAGGTATTGGCAATGGATGCAAAGGACAAGGGTTACACCTCTTTCATAAATATATTTGTTCCCAAACGACTTGATAAAACCGTAATCCTAAGCGAAAAGGTCGACAACTAAGCCGCGAATTTCATCAATCTTTGTTAAAACTTCAAGGGGTTTAGATTGCTGATCCAGGAGTTGTTGCCCTAACTCTTCTAATGCTTGATCGATTTTGGCAATTCGCGTCATGACCTTTGGGCGCCCATAAGAATCATGGGACGAATCTTCAAACATTTTTCGGCTTTGTCCAAAGGTGGAGCGAAGGAATGTTTTTACCATATCGCGAAAATCTTTAAGATCACGGATCGAGAGAGATTGAGCTAGCTTCTTCCCTTGAGATTCAAGTTTACCTAGAAACGTTTGGAGTTCGATGCGCTGAATTTTTTGGGTTTGAGATAAGACACCACTAAAATCATTCGTTTTAGCAGAGGGACTCTGAGAATCAAGGTTTGTGGCTGGGGTTTGATGGGGTGTATTTATGCGTAAAGACATAGTCATTCTCCTTTAAGAAAGGAATTGTTATGCAGACTCGCAGAGTATTTATTAAGACATTATTAGGTCTGGGAGCCGTCGGTCTACCTTGGAGTCTCTGGCCGACCCGTGTCGGAGAGACTATAAAAATAGGGTTAGGTCGTCCGCCGGTTGAATTGGTACTTCCCCCTTTGATCGAGGAGAGTCAAGAGCCTAATTTGATTAATCAGGAAAGTTTAAACCGCACAGCAATGGATGATATCCTTATATTGACTGCAGATGAGATGCAGGGTCGAAAAGCGGGATCAATAGGAGAGGCTAAAGCAGCAGAGTATCTGACGACCCAGCTCAGCAGGCTTGGACTAAAGCCTATGGGGGAACCAAAAATAGGGTTTAGTCATGCGTTTACAATTCCTCCGGTGGTGAAAACCAGGGTCAAGGGTCGGTTGACCTTTAAACCTGGAGAAAGTCGGACCTTAAAGACTCCGAGTGTCAATCTCTTAGGGGGGCTAATCGGTGAGAATCCGCAGGAGATCATTCTACTTTCGGCCCATTTCGACCACCTGGGAATTTTTGAAGGGCAGGTCTACCCTGGAGCTAATGACAACGCATCAGGGGTCGGGTGTGTACTAGATGTCATACGCCGAGTTCTCCGGGAGGGGAAAGTTCCAAAACGAACGATTGTGATCGCCTTTTGGAGTGCTGAAGAGATGGGCTTCGTTGGGTCCCAAGCATTTGTCCAAGCTCCGACCTTTCCTCTTCAACAAATCCAAGCAGTCTTAAACGTCGATACAGTCGGCAATGGGATGCTTGGAAACTTTGCACTTTGGGCAGACAGCGAAAATATCGCGGTCAAGGCTATTCGTCAAGCCGCTGCAGAATGTGGGGCCAGTGCCTTATTGACCCCTTCGGCAGGGCATAATAGCGATTCCGTCAGTTTTGCCTCGGCCAACATTCCGGCAGTGACCTTGCTAGCAAAGGAGTGGTTAGTCAAAAATCATACTCCAGAAGACACTACAGCATTATTGAAGCTTGAACAGGTTCAGTTAGCAACAGAGATGATCTACAGAGCAGTGCATAGTCTTGCTTTTTAAGGGTTCGTTATTGTTTTGTTAGTGGGTCGCTGATTGGAGTGGGGGCACTAGGCTCGGTAAGGTCATATTTGGAGCGAAGAATGATTAAATCAATACGGCGGTTTTTGCTGCGTCCTGTATCCGTATCATTCGGGGAAATCGGTCGATATTCTCCATAGCCTGTGGCGGATAGCCGACTGGGTATAATCTGATCGTTCAATAAAATTTGCACAACATTGGTTGCACGAATCACCGAGAGTTCCCAATTACTTGGAAATTGCGGGGTTCGAATGGGTAAATTATCAGTATGCCCTTCAACTCTGATCTGATTGGGGGTTGGCGCAAGGACCGTGGAAATTTTCTCTAGAATATCGCGTGCTCGGTCGTTAATACTGGCAGAGCCGCTTTCGAAAAGTAAGGTTTCCTGAATGCTAACGACTAGGCCGCGTTCTTCTAGGGAAGAAACCAGCTTGGATTGTATTTGGTTGTCAGCCGCAAACTTATCAAGTTTGGCTTTAATCGCTTCAATGCTCATGTTTTCTGCATCGGTATTTTCCTGAGTTGTGTTTTTAGTTTCCTCGTTGGTGTTTGAATTTGTGTGGGTGGTTCTAGGAGACGGAGTTCCGGTCTGAATGAGAGACGGTCCCACTGGGCTGGTAGCCAACTCGATTTTCGCGGGAGTTCCTCCACCAAGTGCTTTGTTAAGGGATTCTGCTACGGCTTGGAATCTTTCAGCATCTACTTTGCTCATTGAGTAAAGTACGACGAAAAATATCATGAGGAGGGTAATTAGGTCAGCATACGTTAGAAGCCAGCGCTCGCCATTTTCCTTTTCTGCTTCATGTTTGCGTTTTCTCCTCATCGGCTCTCACTAACCGCGGCACGTCTGGGTGTGACTTCACTGTCCTCATTTTTTTCAGAGGATATCCCAATGTGGGTTTTTAATTTCTCCTTCAGGATGGATGGGTTTTGACCTGCCTGGATGGACAGAATGCCGTCGAGTACCATCTCCATGGCCGATACTTCAGCTTTGTCCTTCATTTTAAGTTTTGTAGCAATAGGAAGCCATAAGAGGTTTGCAGAAGCGACGCCATAGAGAGTGGCAAGAAAGGCAGCTGCAATCGAGTGGGAGAGCGCTTCTGGATCAGATAGATTACCTAAGACCATGACAAGGCCCATGACGGTTCCGATAATGCCCATAGTAGGCCCATAACCACCCGCAGATTCAAATACGGAAATTCCAACCTTATGGCGTTTTTCTAGAACCGCAATATTCGATTCTAGAATTTCTCGGGTAATTTCAGGGTCGGTTCCATCGATTACGAGTTGCATGCCTTGATGGGTAAAGCGGTCTGTTACAGTTTCAAGTTCTTGTTCCAAGCTGAGTAACCCCTCGCGTCTTGCTTTTTCGGCAAATCTCACGAGGGTCTCATAAGCCTCAGCAGTCCCGAAGGTCTGGGAGGTAAATGCGATTCTAAACCATTGAGGAAGTTTTTTGAGATCAGACAGTGGGAAACTGGTAATAATTGCTCCAGCAGTTCCACCGAAGACAATGATAGCAGCAGATACCCCGCCTAGAGAAC
Source organism: Desulfosporosinus sp. (assembly GCA_003512645.1). Lineage (GTDB taxonomy): Bacteria > Bacillota > Desulfitobacteriia > Desulfitobacteriales > Desulfitobacteriaceae > Desulfosporosinus. The sequence continues at coordinate 9,024 of DOPS01000184.1, read as the reverse complement.
TGACAGTCCCCCCCTCTAATATGAAACCGATGATGATGGAACCGAATCCAGCGAGAAGTCCAATCATTGTTGATAAATCCATGATCTGCTTGCCGCAACCCTAATACCTCGAAAGGGGTTATAACTGAAGTATGAAGGATTACGACTTACCTCCCTTGCTAAATTTCTGACTATTATAATCGCTAGTCGAAAATGAGAAACTTTTCATGAGAATGATCCGATATAGTTATATCGTCATTTTACACGCTGATCATTAGATTTTCTACAGTAAAGTTTATGATTGTATTATATAGGAAAAACTGAGGAAGAAACTATAATTCTAAGTTTCTTTGAAAAATGTTTCGCAATCAAGAAAATTCCTCTTTAGTTTTTGCGGTTAATCTTCGATATAGAGAGTAGAATAAGTATTTTGGAGTGAGCAAAATGAAAATAGATGGGACTTCAATGTCTCCGATTGGGAGCGTTCAAGCAGTCAATCGTGTATCACAAGTGCAAAAGAAGACGCTCGGTTCTGAAGATAAGGTCGCTGTTTCCGACAAAGCGCAAGTCTTTCAAGCTTTGCTTCAGAAGGCAAAAGAGCTTCCCTCTGTTCGGGAGGACCGTGTTAAAGCTCTGACTGAACAGATTGAACGTGGGGAGTTCCAAATTGACGGACAAAAGATAGCGGAAAAATTGTTTTCTCCAGAGTTCTAGTTAATGAATGCATCAGAGGGGGAGAATTCCGTGCCTGAAATACTTCAGAGCTTTAATGAAAACTTAAGACGACAAGTCAAGGTTTATGAGGACTTAAATGTTCTTGAAAGGAATAAGCAAAAAGCTTTGCTGAAGAATAACCTCCAAGAAATTGAGTCGATTACGGCTCGGGAGGAACAACTCTTATTAGAGGCAGGCCGCTTGGAGAAAGAGCGGCTTATGTGGGCAGAACACATTGGCCGTGACCTTGGAAAAGAGCCCCAGGACCTCACTCTGGCAGAATTGGCAGAACATTTCCCGATCTTACAGGAAGTGAGTCATGATCTGGATAAGGTTGTTGGAGATTTACAAGAAATTCATGAGATTAATACCCAACTTCTTCAACAGGCCATGAAAGTTGTGGAGTTTACAGTTAGTATGTTAACCCATCAGGAAAAAAACACTTACCAGCATCCCAGTGTTAAAGAGAATGAAGAATCCCGTAAACTTCATCTCTTGGATCGGAGGATTTAAAGATATGAGTTCGACTTTCTTTGGCTTAGAACTTTCGCGCAGAGCGCTGTCATCACAGCAAGCCGCTTTAAATATTACTGGGCATAATATTTCCAATGCTAATACCGAGGGCTATACTCGGCAGATTGGGAATTTGACGGCAACCACTCCCTATACGGTATCCGTGGCCGGAAAAAGCCTGAGCATAGGTTCGGGGGTAACTCTGGATACGATCACGCGAGCTAGAGATAGCTATGTGGACCGGCAGTTTCGAGGGGAGACATCCAAGCAACAGTATTGGGCAGGAAGACAAGATAGTCTTCAGAAAATTGAAGGCATTCTAAACGAACCTTCCGAGAACAGTCTGCATTCAGATATGGACAAATTCTGGAGCTCTTGGAGTGATCTGTCGAAAAATCCGGAAAATATGGGAGCGCGCTCAGTTGTTCGTGAGCGAGCACAAACTTTAACGGAAAGTTTCCATAACATTGACCAACAAGTTAGTGACATGAGAGGAAATTTAGAGTCGAATGTCAAGGTTCAGATTCATCAAATCAATATGTATGGTCAGCAAATTAAAGATCTTAATGACATAATTAAACGGTCAGAAGTTGCCGGAGACAACCCCAATGATTTACGAGATCAAAGGGATGTCCTGGTGGATGAGCTTTCCAAGATTGTCAGCGTCAGAGTCGTCGAAACGAAGGACTCAACCTTTACGGATCGTAGTGTTAATAATTATAAGGTGATTATTGGAAATGAGAATTCAGTGTCCAATATCTTGGTCGATGACAGCAGAGTAAGATTTTTAGAAGAACCTCCTCCGGAGAATGATGAAGGGTTTTCCCGAGTCGTCTGGAGTGACGATTTAACCAATAAGGATGTTGACCTAGGAAGTAAACTTGGAGCCCTCGCTGCAAATATCGAAGTGCGTGATGTTGATCTTCCTAAGTTTAGGGAGCAATTTGACAAGCTAGCTCAGGGAATCGCCAGCGCGGTAAATGCGCTTCATCAAAAAGGGCAAGGGTTAATCGCGGAAAACGATACCGATCCTCTAGCAGGCCCGGTCGGGATTAATTTCTTTACAGATGGGTCGAACCCTTCTTCGTCGAACCCACCCGAACTTCCCGTGGTCACAGCTGCAACAATAACCCTAAATTTTTTAATCGAGGATGATCTTAATCGAATTGCTACTGGAATGATTCCGTTAGATACAACACCTATTCCTCCTCTTCCTCCTACCCATGCTCTCGACGTTGATGGTAACCTGCTTGTTACCGTAGGGGATGGGAGCATTGCAAGAGCGCTTTCCTCGTTATCGAGTGGCTGGAATGGCCTGAAAAGTGTACTTGGTGAAGACTATCCAATTCCTGTTACAGGAGCTTCTTTCGGCGATTATTACGGGTCGAACGTCGCTCAAATGGGTGTGGATGTCCAACAGGCCGAGCGTATGAAAGCCGGACAAGATGTCTTGGTCGTACACCTAACAAGCCAGCGGGAGTCGTTTTCCGGCGTATCCTTGGATGAGGAAATGACAAATCTCGTGAGGTTTCAAAAAAGCTACTCAGCAGCAGCTCGCATGGTAACCATGATGGATGATATGTTAGATACGATTGTCAATCGAATGGGGACGACCCGTTAATAAGAACATGATATTAAACAGCGAGAGTAGGTGATTACTTTGCGGATAACCAATAAAATGATGACTCAAGACTTACTGCGTAATCTTGAAGCGACCCAGGAGAGAATGAATCAAATCCAAAACCAGATGACTTCCGGTTATCGTGTCAATCGTCCCTCAGACGATCCGGTAGGAATTCAAAATGCCCTGCGTATGAAGAGCAATATTTCTGCTGTCGAGCAATGGAAGGGCAACGTCGATGAAGCGTTGGGGCTGATGGATACGACGGACGGCACCCTCGGGGATATGACGTCGATGCTGCAACGGGTTAAGGAGCTTGTAGTACAAGGATCAAACGGGACGTTATCTGAAAATGATAGAAAAAGTATTGTCCTGGAGGTTCGTCAGATTACAGAACAACTCGGTATGTTAGCGAATACTAAAATTGGCTCAAGGTTTATCTTCTCAGGGACAGCAACGGATAAGGAACCAGTAACTACCGATGGAACTTGGCAATGGAAAGGGAATAGTGAGGCTGTTAAATTTGAGGTGGGGAATAATCTTAGCTTACCTATTTCCGTTGATGGTAAGAGTTTGTTTTTTGAACCTCTAACGGGCGGCTCGGGGATATTTGCGACGTTAAATGCCTTAAGTCAAGCATTGGAGAACAATGATGCAACAGCGATCGGAAATTCTCTTGAGGATATTGAAGGGAATATAGATAATGTCTTAGCGCATCGTGCCGATATAGGAGCGCGTACTAACCGGATGACGGCACTGCGGGAACAATTGGATACCACATCATACAATCTGACCCAGAATCTTTCGAGTATTATGGATGCAGATATCGCCAAGACGATTATCGATTTCAAGAATTCAGAAAATGTTTATAAGGCTGCGCTGTCGATTGGGGCGCAGATTATTCAGCCTTCTTTAGTGGATTTTATGAGATAGGCGATGTTTTGTTAACACTCGGTCAGCCGTAGAATTCGCAGGCCAAACTACGACTCAGACTTCGGATTGGGGCCGAGGGTCCCCGCCAAATTCGCCGTCCCTGGCTCAGTTGGCGGCTTCGCACGTCCTGTGCTCAGCCCTTGATTTGGGGTTCTTGTCTTCGTTGAGTTTGGCGGCTGCTCATTCTGAGGCTTCGCTCTGTGTTAAGCAAAACATCTTGGGTCAAGATGGAACGGATTAGGTATTTCGACCGAAGGGAGTGGCTTCATGCTCCAAATTAATATTAATACTCAGCCGATTCGTCTGGATTATAACATTCAGAATGCCAAGTTGAATCTGCAGTCCACTCGGCCTCAGGTGCAAATGGAGACGACGCCGCCGACTTTGGAGATTCGTCAACCGCGGGGAGAGCTGACGATCGACCAGACTCCTTTTCGTTATTCAATCGGGCTAAAGAATATGGCCGATTTTTCCCGAGACAATGCTGAATTGGGTAGGCAAACCGCTATGGACACTATTGCGCGGATTGTGGGAGAGGGAAACCAAATGGCTCGGTTTGAGAATGGGTCAAATGCGATTGGCAATATAGCTTTCAGTGCCAGTCTAACAGCTGTTCCAGAGATTACTTTTGCACCTCTTGCTGCGCCTAGGATAAATTATCAAGCTAATCCAGCTCAGATAAATGCTAGTGCTGGAAATGTGAATGTTTCTATTCAGCCAGGCAAGGTAGAAGGAGACTATCAGCCTGGGATTCTAGATATTAAAGTCATTCAATACCCCAGTATTGAAATATCAACCGTGGATGTCAAAGTTTGAAGATCGCTATGAGCTTGCGAATGAGCTCCCAGATTGGAGGGAATAGTATATGAAGATAGAGTCAACTAGATTAGGACAACTGGAAGTAGCAGAAGAACAATTATTTAACTTCCCCCACGGAATCCCTGGTTTTCCTGACGAGAAGATGTTCGCATATGTACTGCATGATACGGAAAGTCCTTTCTTTTTTCTTCAGTCCACAATGGAAGCAAATTTAACCTTCTTATTAGTGGATCCTTTTGCTTTTTTGAAGGACTATGAATTTGTCCTGGAGGATGGAGTTGCTAAGGAACTGGACCTTTCCCTGGAAAATCTGCCGCAGGTATTTTTGATCGCTAATGCGAAAGAAAGACTGGCGGATATGACGGTGAATCTGTTGGCGCCTATCGTAATAAATGGGGTCAATCGAACGGGTAGGCAGGTTATTCTGGACAAGCCAGAGTATTCTATCCGGCATAAATTATTTCCTGACGGCTTGCTGAAAGAAGCTGTCGAAGGGGGAAGATAATATGTTGGCACTTACTCGTAAAGTTGGCGAGCGAATCGTCATAGGTGACAACATCGTGGTGACGTTGATCAGTATCAAAGGGGATAACATCCGCTTGGCAATTGAGGCCCCCAAAGTGGTTAAGATTTACCGTGGAGAGATTTTCGATGCGATTGCGGCAGAAAACAGACAAGCTGCCGTTCCCAATGATCTAACCGAGTTAGATAAACTGAAAGAAATGCAAATTAAGAAGTAAGTGCGTATAGCAGCTTACTTCTTAATTTTATTCAGGGAATAATATTAGGCCAAATTCCGAAGTTCTAATAGCATAAAGGAGTAGCAGTGATAGACGAAAACTATCTGAACCAGAAACTAGAATGGGTTAATACCGACTTGAAACGTTAGACCAGATTGAGGCGAGAATAGATGCACCATTCTTGATGTGTGATCAGACAGAAAAAGCCCCACGTTCTTCTGTTGGAACGTGAGGCTAAGACATTATTCCGGGTATTCGTGTATGCTTACATGAACAATATTTACACAAGTCGAAAAATCGAGGAAGCTCATTTGATCCAGTTCGCACTGTGGATTTTGGTGGCCAAATCATTAAAGATTTGATCTCCATCGTACCGATTCGACCCGAGCATATTTGCTAATTACATGGAGGCATAAGAGAATTCGGAATAACTTAGTTAGTCAAGTCAGCTTTTATTTTCTGGATCGTTGTCAGAGGTAAGCCTGTGATTTTAGCCACAATTGTTGGTTCTATTCCCTCAATTAATGCGTTGCGGGCATCTTCATGCTTGCCTTCTGCTTTACCTTCTGCCTTGCCCAAAAGCTTGCCTTCTTCTCTTATCCATTCTTCAATCTGAGTCATGCTTAACACCTCCAGTAATTTCTTCTTATATTCTTCTGGTAAAAATTTGTCAGTAATGGCTATGATTGATCCTATGACAAAGTCGGTTAATTTGGAATTGGCTGATTTGGCCAATTGTGCAGCTTTAATGGTCATCTCCGCTTCGGGTTGTTGACTCTTCATTAATGGGAGAAGTATCAGTTTCAATATATCTGCTTCTTCTAATTCCGCTCCTTGGTCAAGAAGGGTCTTTATCCTATTATATTCTGCATCGCCGTCCATGCGCTTGAGAAAGACGTTATTGACTCTGTAGCATAGCGATCCTTTTTCCAGTAGTTCGGGAGCACTCTCGATTCGTCCTGAATATATTACGGCAGTGTTGACATTCATGTTGTGTCTTTCAACAAGTCTAGCTCCGTAGTAGGCAACTCGCCGTAAGAGGTCCTCAGGGACTGTGGTCTGGAATTCCAAGTGGAGCAGGGTATCGTCTTCTAAGAGGAATACAAAGTCTACCCGCTTCTCTTTGGCCTCCACTACAGGTAAGACCGTGGGCATGATATCCACAATCTTAGCTGTCTTAAGCCCGAAAACCTCAAGCGTCTTGTCCTTAAACATAGCAGCGGTGGCCTTCATGATAATATCATTATTGTGAGCGTTGATCTCCGTTTCCAAGACTATCACCTACCCCTTTGTAAATATTATACTATAACCTAAGCCGTTAAACTACAGGTCAGTATTTTATTCAGAAACGCATATTGGCATGCTGTAATAATATTGACTATCTTTCTGTGAATGTAACCAATGATGGAAATGGAAGGCTTCTTTATGAGGATGAAGAGGGGCATTTTTCTAAACTTTGTCCCTACTTTTACAAAAGCTACTATGAAACACGAAAATTTCGACAGGTCAAACACGCCATCTTCCAAAGAAAATTAGCGTAGGAATTGAAAAATGTCCGACAATGATATAATTTGTGCCAAGTAAGACAAACTATATGCGTATTATGAAGAGTGACGACATTGATTATTGTCATCCTTAGATTCTTGAAGAGCAAATTAAAATTGTCAGAATAAGTTTATAATTGCGTTGACCCCGAGGGTGGCTTACCGGACGGAAGGGTATCTCTCGAGCTTGTTTCCGCGATTGGAAAACCTAAAACGAGGCGCTGACTCATCTTGAGCGTTTTGATGCCCTCGAAGAGCATAATATTTAACTCATTATTCGCAATAAGTCAGCATAGTTCGTCGACGTTGAAGTGGTACGCCCTCGGGCTTACTATGAATATCTTACTAACAAACTCTAAACCCATATGAGTATACTTCTCGCACCTACAACATCGAACCCTAGTTTTCACAAGCTAAACAATAAGTTGATAAGTTATAAGTTGGTGTCAGGCACCGGTAGCTTTATAAAATAGTAATTAATGGAAAAAATTTGTTGTGTTATGCGCATTAGATATGTATAATATAAACTAAGAGGTGAGGGGATGAAACGAAAAGACTTGATTAAAAAATTAACTGTCAATGGTTGGTGGTTATTTCGAAATGGTGCAAATCATGACATATATACCAATGGAATAAACAGCGAACCAATTCCTCGCCATCGAGAAGTGGATGAAAAGTTAGCAAGAGCTATCATCAAGCGACAGGGGCTGAGTTAAGCCCTTATACCGCTATGAAAATAATTGGAGGTGCATTATGAAAAAAGTATACCCTATTGTTTTAACTCCGGCTGAAGTCGGATATGTTGTCTTTGTCCCTGATTTGCGAATTAACACCGAAGGCACAGATATAGCCAATGCTATTGAAATGGCCCGCGACGCGATTGGGCTATGGGGGATCTGTGAAGAGGATATGGGTCGGTCTATTCCGTTACCATCTACTCTTCAGCCTGTATGCGCAGACAACGAGATTGTTACCCTAGTTGATATTGATATCGATGCATATCGCAGAGCAAACGATAATCGAACAATCCGAAAAAATCTAACTTTGCCCAGTTGGCTTAATGACCTAGCCGAAAAAGCAGGGGTTAATTTTTCGCAGATTCTACAGGAAGGCTTGAAAGAAAAGCTCGATGTCCGAAATCGTTAGATTATAAGTATAAAATAATGGTGATGTTAGTGTTGGATTCACTCAGTAAATCCAGTAAAAGTATTTGCTGATATAGAGTAATGAGAAGAATCAAGCTGAATAGCCAGACACTCGTAGGAACTCTTTAACTTTAGAGTATAATATGGGTGCGGGATTTTTTTGGAAGGGGGATTTGCAATGGGCGAATCGGCTCGTGAAAAGTTAGAGGGTTATACTTACGCAGACTACTTGCTATGGGATAATGAGAAGCGTATGGAACTGATCGAAGGCATAATTGTTGACATGACCCCCGCCCCATCTCGGTTACACCAGGAAATTCTAGTGGAGCTGGGGAGACAGTTTTCTAACTATCTCCTAGGTAAGACCTGTAAAGTATACGTTGCCCCTTTTGATGTTCGTCTTCCACGGGCGGACGAGAGTACAGAAGAAACTAAGACTGTAGTACAACCCGATTTGGTAGTCGTATGCGATCCCAAAAAACTGGATCAAAGGGGATGTGAGGGAGCACCTGATTTGGTTGTTGAGGTTTCTCAGGCACCGGTAGCTTTTTAGTCATTCCTTTCCTTATTATTCTAATTTATCGATTTTTTTAAAATGCCAAAAAGACACTTCATCCGAAGACGAAATGCCCAAATTTTGAGGGGACAATCCCCTTTTAACCATTCATCAATTGTCAGAGTAGTTTCCTATTGTGTGAGAGTACGACCTCGTTACGATCTAATTTTAGGATCTCTTCTAGGGGGAGTCCTGTGATTTCTGCGATTAGTTCGACCGCCAACCCTTTCTTTAAGGCTGCTTTGGCTGTCAGTACTCTTCCTTTATCCTTCTCTGACTTCATCCTAGTTAGCTGGTCACGAAGCTCGGCTTCCCGAGCATCGTACAGCATTCTTGCCTTTTCGTCCTTACTGATGATCTGTAATAGGTCATAGGCTTTCTTAATGTCCTTATTTTTTTCAGCTAACATCTCGATATTATCCAAACATTTGGATTTCATTATCCAAACAAAAATAAAATC
>DOPS01000140.1:0-3447 GCA_003512645.1 Desulfosporosinus sp. | reverse complement strand
CTTAGGCAGGCCTATATCATCCTACTTCCCTGTCTTGCCTTTTTAAACCTGCTTAATATGCCGGAAGGCAGCGCTTGGATCTTTAATTTTTGGGAGTATCAACTAACCTTTGCCCGGGTTGACAAATTGAGTATGGTTTTTGGCTATATCTTTGTTATCATGGCCTTTGCCGGAGGGATCTATGCCGCCCATGAAAAAGACAAGCTCCAACTGACAGCCGCCTTTTTGTATGCCGGGAGCTCCCTGGGAGTAGTGTTTGCCGGAGACTACCTAACTTTATATATCTTTTGGGAGATTATGGCCTTTGCTTCATTTTGCTTAGTTTTTGCTAAGCAAACCCAACGAGCTATTAAAGCAGCCTTCAGGTACATCATGGTGCACCTTTTCGGTGGGTTGATGCTCATGATCGGTATTCTGATGCAGGTAGCTGAAACTGGTTCCCTGGAATTCAACCTGATTGGCTTAAACGGAATAGCCTCGGCCTTTATCCTGCTGGGCTTTGCCGTGAATGCTGCCATATTTCCCCTCTCGGCTTGGCTTACGGATGCTTATCCTGAGAGTACCGTGGTAGGAACGGTCTTTTTAAGCGCCTTTACTACCAAGACAGCTGTTTACGTTCTGGCCAGGGGTTTTGCCGGTACCGATCTATTGGTCTGGGCCGGAATTACGATGATTATTTACGGTATTGTCTTTGCTATCCTGGAAAACGATATGAGGCGCGTATTGTCCTACAGTATTATTAACCAGGTGGGCTTTATGGTCGTTGGTATCGGAATTGGCACAGAGTTGGCCATTAATGGGGCAGCAGCTCATGCTTTTGCTCATATTCTATACAAAGCCCTGTTGATGATGTCCGCAGGTGCTGTGCTGTATTTGACGGGCCGCAGTAAAACAAGCCAGTTGGGCGGATTATATAAAACCATGCCTTTGACACTGCTCTTTGCAGTAGTTGGGGCAGCATCCATTTCGGGCTTCCCGCTAACCGGTGGTTTTATTTCCAAATCCATGATTTCGTCAGCAGCAGGACATGAACACATGATCGTTATCTGGCTGTTGCTCACCCTGGCATCTGCAGGTGTGTTTTTGCACGCTGGGATTAAATTCCCCTACTTTGTATTCTTTGCCAAGGATTCAGGCCTTAGGCCCGATGAAAAGAAACTTCCGCTCAACATGAAGGTTTCTATGGCTTTCCTTTCCTTTATGTGCATCCTGATCGGGGTATTTCCTCAGATATTGTACCGCCTGCTCCCTTACCCGGTAGATTATCTTCCCTATACCGGTGACCACGTTATCAGCCAGCTCCAACTGCTGATGTTCTCGGCCTTGGCCTTCTTTATGATGCTGAAATTCCTTAAGAGAACCGAGACCCTTACCTTGGATACTGACTGGTTCTACAGAAGAGGGGCAAATATTGTTATTGCTTATATTTCTATTCCAGTGGCATGGACCTATAACAAACTTGGGTATGTTTTCCTGGAAAAGATCCCCAACCTAGCAACTTGGTTTAGCAAAAACCCTTTGAGGGCTATGAGAATAGGGATCGATAAATTAGTCGTTTCTATGGTTGGTGGTAAAAAGGCTCTTAAACGCTTAGAAAAACAGAAAGAAAGCTATCCTGGGCCTCTTAAGCAGTGGTCCATTAGTACGGCTGTAAGCGTTGCCCTGGTAATATTTGCGATCTATTTGATACTCTTCTTCTTCTATGCATAACTCAACTTATGCACGACGATTTCCTAAAGTTGTTATCCCCTGGCAGACATAATAAGAAAAACCGAGGCATCGCCGCCTCGGTCCTTTTATTTTTTTCGAGTATCTGAAATTGTATTTTCTAGCTGGTAACAGGTGTTCACCCTGAATTAGCCCTTATAGTATTTTTCCAGCCTCTTTCGTCAAATTTATTTTTCCGCCCCAGAAAGCCTTTGCCATTTTACTACTACTGGGTCGCAATTATTGAAAGCCAGAATTGCTTTCAAAGTAGCTGGAAAAGTTAATAAAAACTCTTGACATTTATATTAATTATAATATAATAAACTATATAAACAGTGTATAGACACTAATCCCTATTATAGAATGAGAAGTTTTAAAAGGAGAGGTTATTAATGAAGAAATTTGTTTGCGGTATCTGCGGTTATATTCATGAAGGAAATGAGGCTCCCGATAATTGCCCACAATGTAAGGCACCGAATGGTAAGTTTTCAGAGAAAGTTGAAGGGGTTATGGAGTGGGCTGATGAGCATAAAGTAGGAATTGCTCAAGGGGTTGACCCGGAAGTCCTTGAAGGATTAAGAGCTAACTTCGCTGGCGAGTGCACAGAAATTGGTATGTATCTAGCAATGAGCCGTCAAGCGGACCGGGAAGGTTATCCTGAAGTCGCTGAAGCTTACAAACGAATTGCTTGGGAAGAAGCAGAACATGCTGCAAAATTTGCTGAACTCTTAGGAGAAGTCGTCGATGCAGATACTAAGAAAAACCTACAACTGAGGGTGGATGCAGAATTTGGTGCGACCCAAGGGAAGAAAGACCTCGCAACTTTAGCGAAAAAACTCAATTTGGATGCAATTCATGATACAGTACATGAAATGTGTAAAGATGAAGCTCGTCACGGTAAGGCCTTCAAGGGATTACTTGACCGTTACTTCAAATAAGTTTTATAACCCCTGCACAATGTGTTTATTGATGATTATCTCAAAATCAGAAAAACAGCTACAGGCCACGGTCTCTCCCGTGGCCTGTAGCTGTTTTTCTACGTTAGGCTTGATTCTCTTTTGCCAGTTTGCTAACACTCGTGACAATTGCTTGAAGATTGGTGTTCGATACCCTGAGCGGAACGGCACATTCCGGCGCAATTACCTGAACCCCTGCAGCCATTATTCTCTTGACATCTTCTTCAATCACCTTTGGGTTTCCGTAAAGGAGGGTTTCAACATTGTTAATATTACCCGACAACGATATTTTCCCCTTTACCGCTTCCATGGCGGCCAAAGGGTCGACCTTTGAATCAAAGTGAAAATTGACAAACCCGGAGTCAGCAATGTATTCCATGCGGTCCAAAGTTTTTCCACAGATATGCAAGATAGCTGGACCTTCTATCCTCGCGGTTATTTCTCGATGTACAGGCAAGAGCAAATCACGGTAGGCATTAGGACCCACTAAATCCCCTGTGGCGTGATCCGCTATAGTCACGACATCAGCACCACAGGCAAATTGTTCATTGGCAAACAGGATGGTTACTTCTTTCAAAACATCTAAAAATGCTTTGACCTTATCCGGCTCTAAAAGACTATCACATAAGAAATCCTCCGAGCCGTATAGGTGGTAAGCCAGGGTCCAAGGACCCATGGCTTTGCCTACAATGGCACAACGATTAGCGAATCGCCCTCGCAAAAGCTTTATAGCTTTCAATACAGTTTTAATCGGCAACTTGTAAGAAAAACCTCGGCTGCGCCT
>DOPS01000043.1:16851-19746 GCA_003512645.1 Desulfosporosinus sp. | reverse complement strand
AATGCTGGCGTTCGCATGCTGAATAGTCAAGATATCTTGGCTCTGGGATATATGGCTAATCTTGTGTGCGAACGAAAAAACGGCAATCAAACCTATTTCGTGGTCACACGGCAGATTAATTATTCCGATCTAGGTAAAGATCTAGGTACAGATCTCGGTGATCTAACCGATCTTTCTGAAATTCAGCTTATGGGTGAGTTCAACCCTGAACTTTCCTTTGACTATTATGTGGATATGCTCCAGCAGGTCAAGCGCCTCTTGCCAAAGGTTAGTGTTCAGGCCTTTTCGGCACTTGAAGTGGATTATTTTGCCCGAATGGCCGATCTGCCTGTGACGGAGATCCTGCGGCGTTTAATGGATGTGGGGCTTGATTCATTGTCCGGGAGCAAGGCGGCAGTATTTACTCCACCGCTGGGAGCTAAACTTGGCGAAATGAACGTCTCTGCCGAACGCTATCTGGAAATCCAGGAATCGGCGCATCGCTTAGGCATGCGTACCAATGTTGCGATGTTTTATGGGCAGGTTGGATCAACAGAAGAACGTATCGAGCACTTACTCAAATTACGTGAGCTTCAGGACAGAACCAGCGGCTTTCTAACCTTCATGCCTCTTGCTTATTATCCTAATGGAACAAAAGAAGAAATCACGGGGGTTTCGGACTCTACAGGTTTTGAGGACTTAAAGATCCTCTCAACGTCACGGATTCTACTGGATAACTTTGAGCACATCAAGGCGGATTGGGTCGTGCTGGGTCCTAAACTGGCCCAAGTATCTTTGACCTTTGGAGTGGATGCCTTAGACAGTCACCTCATGACTAAAAGAGCCTTGATCCACTTGATTGAAAAGGCTAGACGTGAGGCAGTGGAACGGTCAGGAAAGGAGAGAAGTGCATGCAAGGAATAATCGAGAAACGTCTTGCTGGCGAACGATTATCCATTGCGGATGGTATCAGGCTTTTACAAGAAGCCGATCTTCTTTCACTGGGACAAGGTGCAGATCTTGTGCGCAGGCAGATGCATCCAGAAAATATTGTATCGTTTGTTATTGACCGAAATATTAATTATACGAATATCTGCTCCTGTCAATGTAAGTTTTGCGCTTTTTACTGTAAACCAGGTGATCCAGAAGGATATATTTTGTCACGAGACGTATTACATGCTAAAATTGAAGAAACAATAGCAGTAGGGGGAACTCAGCTCTTGATCCAAGGGGGATTGCATCCCGATCTGGGTTTAGACTACTTTGAAAATCTTTTGCGCGACATTAAGGCTCATTTCTCTATTCACGTTCACTCATTTAGCCCTCCTGAAATATGGGATTTAGCGAACAAATCCCAGTTGAGTATCGAGGAAGTCATCCGTCGCCTCCGAAATGCAGGCTTAGACTCAATACCTGGGGGTGGGGCGGAGATCCTTGATGATCGCGCTCGACAGCTCATCAGCCCCAATAAAATAGGTTGGCAACAATGGATGGATGTAATGACTGCGGCACATAAGCAGGGAATGAAAACGACTGCGACTATGATGTTTGGGCATGTCGAAACCTTTGAAGAGCGAGTTTTACATATGGTTCGTGTTCGGGAAGCTCAGGATCAAACCGGTGGTTTTACGGCCTTTATCCCCTGGAGTTTTGCTCCATCGAACACTGAGCTTGGCGGAGAGGGCAGTACTGGGGTTGAATACTTGAGGACACTTGCTGTAGCACGTCTGATGCTCGATAATGTCCCCAACATCCAAGCCTCGTGGGTCACCCAAGGCGCAAAAATGGCTCAGTTGGCCTTGCGTTTTGGAGCGAACGATTTTGGAAGTACCATGCTGGAGGAAAATGTCGTTCGAGCCGCTGGTGTACAAACGCGAGTCCCGCTCCAGGAGATTATTCGTTGTATTGAAGATGCTGGTTATCAGGCTGTTCAACGCAATACACACTATGAGTGGTTAAAGGCCTTTAATTAGGAAGGAAGTGTAGGCGGATGCGCAGGCGCAAGCGACAGCTCAATGAGGCCAATCTGCCATTGATGGAACATTTAAAAGCGCTACGCAAAGTGCTCGTCATCTCTGCGTACGCCATTGCCTTAGGCAGCATTATCGGCTGGTTTGTCAGTGATCAAGTTTTTGCTTTTTTTGCCCGTCCGGTACTCCAATTGGAAGGAATCAAGTTCATTACCACGACACCATTGGAACCTATGTTAGTTAAATTAAAAGTCTCCGTCGTCACTGGAATGACCCTAGCACTCCCTGTTCTTATGTGGCAAATCTGGAGTTTTATCCTCCCTGCCTTGAAGCAAACTGAACGAAAGTACTTATATATTATTGTACCCAGCTCGGTGCTTCTCTTTCTCGGCGGTGCCGCCCTGTGTTTCTTTATAGTACTGCCCTTAGGAATTGGGTTTTTGATGTTTGTCGGTGGTGGAGCAGTGGAATCTACCCCCTTTTTAACTAAAACCTCATATCTCAGCTTTCTTTTAGCGTTTCTTATGACGTTTGGATTAGTCTTCCAACTTCCCATCGTCTTATTAATCTTAATCCGCATAGGGTTGTTATCTCCTCAGACCTTAGCCAAAAAACGCCGTTGGGCTGTATTGGGAATGGTCGTTTTAGCCGTTGTAGTTTCCCCAACGCCAGATTTAGTCACCCAACTTCTCATGGCTGGACCAATGTATCTCCTCTATGAAATCAGCATCTGGTTAGGGTATCTAGTTGCTCGTAGAAGAGATAGAGACCTAGCTTCATATTAAGGAGGGGAAAACATGGGTTTAAGTGAAATCCTCTTGATTTTAGTGGTCGTACTTATTTTATTTGGACCTGAGGATCTTCCAGTTATCGCTCGATCTATCGGTAAAGTTGTTTTCGAAATTCGCAAAGCAACCCTTGAATTGACGAAGGAATTTCAAAATAC
>DOPS01000043.1:0-16826 GCA_003512645.1 Desulfosporosinus sp. | reverse complement strand
CTAAACCAGAAGAGGAATTATTAACCTACGAGGATGAAATCCCCAAAGATCCTCTGGCGGAACTGCCATCAGATATGGTATCTTATGAAGAAAAGGGTGCGAGCAGGTGAATCAGTTTTGAAACAACTCTGGCTCTTTAATCAGATAAATTCAGATCTGCAACGGGTTGAAAAAGAACTGACAAAATTCGTGGAGACGGATTTCCCGATTCTCCAGGATTCGGCTGTTCATTTATTATCAGCGGGCGGTAAACGGTTGCGCCCTGCTTTCACGCTTTTAGCCGGTAAGTTCTACGGTTATTCGCTGGAAAAGTTGATGCCTGTGGCGATGGCTTTAGAACTCATTCATATGTCATCGCTCGTTCATGATGATATCGTAGATGCCTCGATGACCAGACGAGGGCGTCCGACGGTCAAAGCTAAATGGGGGAATATCGTTTCCATTGAAACTGGGGATTATTTGTTTGCCAAATCATTGGTACTCATTTCCAAGATTGATCACCCTGAGGTTGCCCGCATTCTTGCAGAAATCAGCGTAGAAATGTGTCAGGGAGAGATTCAACAAATAAAGTCCTCTTTTGACGTTGAACAAAATCTTAAGCAATACTATTATCGTATTAAACGTAAGACGGCTTTATTGATCTCCGCCTGTTGTAAACTAGGGGCCTTAGTGTCAGGTGCTCCCAGACGCCAAGTTTGGGCACTGGGCGCTTATGGTCATTCCTTAGGCATGGCTTTTCAGATCGTTGATGATGTATTAGACATCACTGCCAAGCCCTCAGAATTTGGCAAGCCCATTGGGGGAGACTTGCGTCAGGGAATCATGACCTTACCTATGATCCTTGCTCTTAAACTAACATCCGAGCCAGCTCGACTAAAGGTTTTGCTAGGGCAAATCGATAAGACTGAAGAGGAAGTTGCTGAAACTATTGGACTGATAAAAGCTACCAAGGCGATTGATGAGTCAATGCGGCTTGTGGATTTATATGTCCAGAAAGCTAAAAGGCATCTTCAGGATCTCCCTGTTATCCCGACTCGTAAAGCTTTAGGAGAGTTAGCTGAGTTTATTAGGGTTAGGAAGTTTTAGTTCTTGGTTAAATAATACAATTACCTACAATTATTGAAGGACCTCTTAATATTGAATTAAGGGTTCCTTTTTTTTGCCGAACCGTACAACTGAAAGCTGCTCCTGGTGGTAATACCTCCGCTAACTCTGGTTCTTGGGTAAATGAGTTTAACTGTGCAAGCTGCCACGCACCACACGGTTCTTACTCTGAGCGCTTATTGCACTACAATCCAAATGGAATGGGTCTTGCTAAAACTTCCGACGGTGGTATTGGTATTAAGGATGGTACAATTTATGAATTTACTGCATTACCAAATGCTACCCTTGCCGATGCAGCTAAGTTTATCTTAGTTAGAGGTACTGCTACTCAATTTGGTCTATTAAGCGCTGAAATTGGCAATGGAGACCCTGCTACATGCTAATATGGTGATTTTGGAACTGTATTGTAAATATGTTATAGTTTATGAAAGAAAGTTTATGTGTACACTAGTCTGAAGTACGCCAGTTCCTACACGGTCTCTGACGAAAATTGACCACCCTGAGTTGGGGAAGAAGGTTTAAAATATGACGTTTTCGCAATTCGCCTTGAGAGTTCTTCCTAAGAAGAAGTGAAGAGAAATCGTTTACTGGCTGTATTATTTTTAGTTTTGTTAGTGGTTATTGGAATTGCCGGATACTGGTGGATGAAAGCTGATTCCAGACAACCTGTTGCTCCCCTAACAATGGAAACGGTGAAGACAGGTTTACCACATTACCTTTTTACTATAGATGGAAAAACTGATGCAACTGATGCGATCAACTCGGCTAAAGGACTCATGGGTCCCTTAGCAGTAACTGTATCCTCGGACAAAGTATTTGTGGCAGACACAGGGCGCTCTCAGGTACAGGTGTATAGTCGTGACGGTGAATGGATCTCGACTTGGGGGAAGGGGAAGCTAAATTATCCCTTTGCGATAACGTTCGCTGATAGAAAACTATTTGTTGCTGACCCAAATCTGATGGAATTATGGAACAAATCTGCCTATATGTCGTCCACTCATTTCAATAAAGGATGGATTGCAATAGTTGCCATGCCTCACACAGTTCTTCAAATCCACGGCTCAGTACTGACCCAGAAGATACACCCACGACCAATAATCAATGTTTAAAGTGTTATGGTGGAAATCCACCGACCAATTATCAGTCTGCGCAAAACGTAAAAATTGATTTTTTATAAACGTACCGACATCCTACTTTGGAGATTACCGGAGTTCATAAAGATTCGGAAACGACAGCAGATTTAGTAACTAATCGTCACGCAGAGTGTATGGATTGTCATGATCCTCACGCCCTTGAGCAAGGCAAGATAACGGTAAGTCCTGGCAATGATATATGTTTCAAGTGTCATACTTCTTCAAAATATGGTGCTCCGGCTCAACCGGATAACACCACGTCAGGATTCTCCAACCCCGTACAACCTAACCTCCATAATTACTCAGGCACTACCAATGGACATTTAGATCTTTCCTGTTCCTCTTGTCATGTATCTGTATCTCATGGATATTTTCGGAAAGGGATGGTCGGAGCGCTTGCTGATAATAATCCGTTGGCAGGTGCGAGCCAGATTCTAGCCATTGATAGCGAGGGAGCAACAGGTATGTGGGAGTATTCCTCTTGTACTACAAACTGTCACACAGGTGGTGGCGCTTGACAGGATAACAAATAATTTGTCCTAATGTGATATCAACAATGGATTAATTGCATGCTATTTTACGACATTTAGTGTAATATAAATCGAAAGCAATTAGCCGTACAACATTTGCCCTGTTGATATAAGGTATATAGCAATTTGTTTAGGCTAATATTAACTTGTATAGGTCTTAGACTAGGAGGTTTAAATTGATGGAGGAAAATTCAAAGGATTTAAGTGAGCGAGTATGGAGGGTCTTCAGTTCTATGAAATTAGGACTGGCTCTGTTGGGAATTATTGCTCTTGTATCAGCAATAGGAACAGTGATACCTCAGGAAGCGATAAACCCCGAGGAAGCTAAAGCTGTGGGTGGCTTGTGGAAAATGATGGGATTAACACATCTTTATAGCGCAGTTTGGTTTCGCTTGTTGCTGGGTCTATTGTGTATCAATCTCATTGTGTGCAGTTTGCAGCGGCTTAAGGGTATTTATCATCGGACGTTTAAGCTAAAACCGCCGACTACTCTTGCGCAGGTACCACAAAAAATCAAACTTGCGGTTAAGGGAGAGTCTGCGCAACTTAAAGAATCCGTCCAAGAGGTTTTGAAGCGAAATGGGTATTATTCTACAGTTAGCGACCAGTCAGATTATTGGAGTTTTATTGCCATAAAACGCCGCTTGGGTAGCTGGGGATCCTTGATCACCCATCTTTCCTTTGTAGTTTTAGTCATTGGTGCTTTAATAGGATCTCTTTTAGGATTTAAAGGATTCTTTATGGAGGGGTCTGGAAATACCATTCCGATTCAACGAATTGAGATCTCCAAAGGTAAGGTTTCCGAAACCTTTAGTGTGCGTATAAATTCTGCAGAGGATCGATTTTTGCCCAGTGGTGAACGGGATAATTGGTATACAGACATGAGTATTTTAGAAAACGGAAAAGAAGTAGCGAGAAAGACATTGTCAGTGAATGACCCGTTTAAGTATAAGGGAGTTACCTTTTATCAAGCCAGTTTTGCCAACGGCGCTAGTTTTACAGTGGAAATGAAAGGGCAAAAGATTCCGGTTGTCTTACGTGATCAGGGACAAAGTTACTTTCAGGCTCCAGGGACTGAGCTTTATCTCGTAACAGCGATTAAGTCGGTTTCTTCAAAGAAAGTCGACGTTCTTTACCAAATATACAAAGGTAACGAGGAGAAACCGGTCCAGACCGGACAACTCACGAAAGGGCAATCGATCGATGTTCAGGGAACCTATCATTTAACCTTTAATGACTTAGCTGGATTTACTGGGTTACAAGTCAAGAAGGATCCCGGTGTTGCTCTTATATGGTTGGGATGCGGATTGTTACTTGCTGGATTATTACTCGCTTTTTACTGGCAGCCCATTGTGATTTCTGGAATACTACAATCAGTAAACGAGAAACAAGGAACCCTAACCGTGGGTGTGTTATCAGGAAAAATGGTAGCTAGTAACCACGAAATTTTAGAACAATTTGCAAGTTCTATCTCGAAACCGCTAAAAACAAATGAAAATGACAAGGAGGATAAATAATGTTAGAAAGCCTTGAAATCGCCATGTTTTATATTTTGCTTATGTCTATCATCTTATGTACGCTGTCATACTTCATTTGGTTAGGCGGCGTCAAAAAAGAACTCATAGGACAACTTGCAACCTACCTTGTTATTGTTGCCATAATCGCCTCCAGCATTGCCATTATCCTCAGAATGGTCATTTCGGGGAATCCGCCACTTACCAATGGCTATGAATTTCTTTTGACCTTCGTTTGGGGGA
The DNA here is from genome assembly GCA_003512645.1 of Desulfosporosinus sp. Taxonomy (GTDB): domain Bacteria; phylum Bacillota; class Desulfitobacteriia; order Desulfitobacteriales; family Desulfitobacteriaceae; genus Desulfosporosinus. Next base: position 12,302 of record DOPS01000043.1, on the reverse strand, counting down.
TATTAGTTGTCTATCTGTATGCTGAGTATCGCTATAAAATAAGGGCCCTTGGCGCATTTGTCATGCCCATTGCTTTCTTACTATTGATGTTTATTATTATGACGATGGGGCCAGAGGAACGAGTTGCACAAACGATTCCTCCGGCACTTAAGAGCCAGTGGCTTACCTTTCACGTAGTNNTGAGTAATGAAGGCACCCATAAAATGTCTAATTCTCGGGGAATTGTCTCGCGTTTTCCAGCCTTAGATAAACTAGATGAGCTTGAGTATAAAGTCATCGCATTTGCCTTTCCGCTTTTGACCCTCTGCATTATTACGGGCGCAATCTGGGCAAATTATGCTTGGGGCACTTATTGGTCATGGGACCCTAAAGAGACCTGGTCTTTGATTACCTGGATCATTTATGCAGCATACTTGCATGCTCGGTTGATGTACGGATGGAAAGGAAAAAGGGCAGCCTGGTTGGCGATCTTTGGCTTTGCTGCTGTGTTGTTTACTTTCTTTGGGGTCAACTACTTCTTATCAGGACTTCATTCATATGCTTCGTAGAGATTATTTACCTGCTTACGGAACATTAATTTCCATCTTTTAAAATGTTTTAGGTATTCGGCAGGGAAAATGTCATAATAGAACGAATTGAAATAGGGAGAAAAGTAGAGAAGGTGACTTAGTTTATGTCGCAATATTATCCAATATTTATTAATTTAAAGGCCCTGTCTGTTTTAGTCGTCGGAGGAGGGAATATAGCTTTACGCAAAGTTCAAACCCTTTTGCATCATGGGGCCTTGGTGAGAATTGTCTCCCCACGTCTTGTTCCGGAGCTTAGGGAACTGATCGATGAGAAAACATGTTTTTGGGTAGAAAAGGAATATTCCACTGAAGATATTCAAGACGCAATGCTTGTCTTTTCATGCACTGAAATAGAGGAAGTTAATGCTCAAGTGTCCTATGATGCTAAAGCTCATTTTCGGCCAGTCAATGTCGTGGATGAACCTGAAAAATGCAGCTTCATTGTTCCTTCTATTATGGAACGGGGAGATCTGAAAATTGCAGTTTCGACAGGGGGAAGCAGCCCTATCGTTGCACGGCAAGTTCGTAGTGAGTTGGAAGCGTTGTATGGCAATGAGATGGCAGACTATCTCACCTTGCTTAAAAGTTGGCGAACTAAAGCCAAGAAGGACTTGCCACCAGAAAAGAGAAGTATATTTTGGGATCGCGCTACGGACGGAGAAGTGAGGAAACTCATTAAAGCTCAGCGATTAACCGAGGCGGAAGGAGTGATTGAAACGTGTTTCCTGTCGCTATTGGGTTAAATCATCGCAGCGCACCAGTAGAAATTAGAGAAAGAATGAGTTTTCATCCTTCTCAAATGAAAGAGGCCCTCAAGAAACTTAAAAGTTATCCTGGATTAGAAGGGGTTCTAATACTCAGCACCTGTAATCGTACAGAAATTTATGCAGCAACGACGGAGGTCGAATTAGGAATTGTTTCTATTAAAAAGTTCTTGGCCAGTCAACATGGGATCGAGGAGAAGGACTTTATCGAGTACTCATATGTCCACACCTTATATGATGCTGTACGACACTTATTTCGAGTTACTTCCGGATTAGATTCAATGGTCCGGGGAGAGACTCAAATCATAGGACAGGTTGCCAGTGCTTATGAACAGGCTAATGAAGCGGCTGTCACGAATAAAGCAATTAATGTATTCTTCCAGACTGCCTTAGCTGTTGGAAAACGGATACGAACGGAAACGTTGATAGACCAGCACCCGGTCTCGATCAGTTACACAGCGGTAGAGCTTGCCAAGCAACATTTTGGAGAACTCGAAGGTAAGGGGATTTTAATCATGGGGGCTGGAGAGATGAGCACTTTGACTGCAAAAAACCTTGTTGCAGCGGGAGCCTCTACTGTTTTAGTCTCTAATAGGTCCTATGAAAAAGCTGTCAACCTGGCTCAAGAGATTTCTGGGCGTGCCGTACGTTTTGACGATATGGATCAGTATTTGGAAGAAGTCGATATCGTGATTTCTGCCACAGCCGCTAAACATTTTGTCTTGTTACCTCAACGTATACAAGAAGTCATGACTAAACGAAAGGAACGTCCCCTGCTGCTGATTGACATTGCGGTACCCCGTGATATCCATCCGGAAGTCGGAGACATTCCCTTAGTGACACTATTTGATATAGATGACCTACGAGGAGTTATTGATCGCCATCATCAGGAGCGTGAAATAGCGGCTCTTAATGCAGAGAAAATTATAGATGAAGAAATGGGACACTTCCTCAAATGGCATAATTCATTGTTTGTCGTTCCGACGATCGTGGCACTGCAGCAAAAAGGACAGAAAATCAAAGAATTACAACTTGAGCGTGCGTTTGAACGCCTAAGTGGTTTAACACCAAAACAGGAAAAGATCATCCGATCTATGGCTAATTCTATCGTCAACCATCTCTTGCACGTGCCTATCACAAATCTAAAAGAGTATGCTTCGACGAGCCAAGGTCATCTCTATACAGAAATCTTACAAAACCTTTTTGATTTGGATGTTGAGGAAGAAGAAAAACGACCCGCTAAAACACCACATCATCATCAACATCTGGGACAGGCGCACCATGGGAGGGCAGAAGCAGAATGAAGACCATCAGGATTGGAACTCGTGACAGTCAATTAGCGGTGTGGCAAGCCAACTGGGTTAAAAGCGAATTAGAAAAGTTTTACCCTGAGCTTCAATTTGAGCTCGTTCCTATGAAAACCAAAGGGGATAAGATATTGGATGTTCCCCTTTCTAAAATTGGGGACAAAGGATTATTTACTAAGGAATTGGAACAGGGACTGTTGAATGATGAACTTGACATGGCAGTTCATAGCCTCAAGGATATGCCAACCAAGTTGCCAGACGGGTTAACCATTAGCGCGTTTTGTGTTCGTGAGGAACCGAGAGACGTATTTTTAAGTAAGAATGGAATCCCTCTTGAGGAATTGCCCCTTGGGGCAATGATTGGGACAAGTAGTTTACGGCGCAAGGCTCAGCTCAAATACTTTCGTCCAGATCTTCAGTTTATGGATCTGCGTGGAAATCTCCAAACCCGTTGGGAGAAATTACAGGAATCTGAGATGGATGGGATTGTCCTAGCAGCGGCTGGTGTGAAACGGTTAGGCTGGGAAGACCGAATCACCCAAATTCTTCCGGAAGAAATGATGCTTTCAGCGGTCGGTCAAGGGTCAGTTGCGATTGAGATTGTGGAGAGGCGCTCTGAGATTCAGGAGTTACTGTCTCCACTTAATCATAATGCCACGGAACAAGCAGTTCGTGCAGAAAGGGCTTTAATGCGCAAACTTGAAGGCGGTTGTCAAGTCCCTATTGGAGCCTTAGCTCAAGTTGTAGAGGGACAAATCGTTCTTAGAGGAATGGTAGCGAGCTTAGATGGAGTTCGCTTAATTAAAGCAGAAGCCAAAGGCATTGACCCCGAAACGGTGGGCATAGAGGTCGCCAATCGATTGGTTGACCAAGGGGCTTTAACTATACTTGCGGAAATTCGATAGTTGGACTTGTGTGACACAGCGCTCGGTGCTTACGACGCAGAGCAAACTAACCGTACAAGCTCCTACTATGAAGGAGCGGGGTTCATCCTTCGGCGATAGTATTATATAAAAGAACCCGCCTACGGCGATAATAATCCTACGCCGGTAGGTATCGTTTGGAGATAGCGGCTTCGGCGATACTCTCCACCGGAGACTATCGTACTGGAGACTATCGTGCCAAACTCGCCATCCGACGACCATGGATGGTCTAGTGTCACCGGAGCCAAGACTCGAACAGGACGTTCGAGATTAGAGCATCGCCATGGATGGCAAGATGCCGTGATGGCGGGAGGGGACCTTGGCTCGGTTGGCGGCAGTGCACATCCCTATGCACTGCCCCGTGTCTGGGGTCGGTCGCTTGAACGGAAGTTTGCTATTCTGCTTACGTAAAGACGTCGCGCTTGTGTGACACTGCGTCCCGGGCTTGGAATGGGAGAACGATTGGTGCAAGTTTACGGTGTGAGTTTGGGCTGTTCTTGAATTCCTTTGTAGCAGGAATATCGCTATTTAAAGATATTGTAATTAACTATATAATGAACTAAGTTATGTAACATGCTGGGATAGGAGTGTTCGGTTTGAGTAAGGGATATGTATTTTTAGTCGGAGCAGGTCCGGGAGATCCGAAGTTGATAACCCTTAAAGGGTCAGAATGTATTGCTAAGGCAGATGTCTTAGTCTATGATCGCTTAGCTTCGCGGCGCCTTTTAACGTTAGCCCGCCCGGATTGTGAACTTATTTATGTAGGGAAATCTCCAGATCGCCACACCCTTAGACAAGAAGAAATTAATCAAGTCCTTGTCGATAAAGGCCTTGAAGGAAAAATAGTGACTCGCCTAAAAGGTGGAGATCCTTTTGTTTTTGGTCGAGGAGGCGAGGAAGCAGAAGCGTTACTCAAGGTAGGCATTGAATTTGAAGTGGTACCGGGGATCACTTCCGCGATTGCTGTTCCGGCCTACGCTGGTATCCCAGTAACGCATCGAGATTTAACAACCTCATTTGCGGTCATCACAGGACATGAAGATCCAACCAAAAATGAAACAACCATTCACTGGGACCACCTCGCACAATCGCACGGAACCCTCGTTTTTCTGATGGGCATGCAGAATCTCCCCATGATTTCTCAAAAACTAATGGAAAACGGCAAAAAGCCAACGACTCCAGTGGGAATTATCCAATGGGGCACTCGCCCAGAGCAACGTACGTTGGTGGGGCAACTTGATACCATTGCAACAGAAGTTATAGAACAGGGCTTTACGAACCCTTCGATCATTATTGTCGGCGAAGTCGTAACATTGCGGGAAAAACTCCAGTGGTTTGAAAAGAAACCACTGTTTGGACAACGGATCATTGTGACTCGGGCACGCCACCAGGCGAGCGAGCTATCTCGGGCGATTGAAGATTTGGGGGGAGAAGCTTGGGAATTTCCTATGATTGAAATTGCCCCTCCCTCGGACAATTCGTTTTTGCTAAAAGCCTTAGACAATCTTAAAGAGTTTCAATGGCTCATCTTTACCAGTGTAAACGGGGTTGAAGCCTTTTTTGCCGAGCTTAAGCGGCAAGAACGAGATGTTCGGGATCTGGTGGGCCTTGAAATCGTTGTCATCGGTCCTGCTACGAAAGTGGCTATTGAACAAAGAGGACTACGTGCTGCTTATGTACCGGAAGAGTTCCGCGCCGAGAAAATTGTTGAAGGTTTGTCGGGCCGTATATCCTCCGGTCAAAGAGTATTACTGGCAAGGGCTGAAGAGGCAAGAGAAATTTTGCCAGAATCCCTCAAGGCCATGGGTGCTGATGTCTGGGATGTGCCGGTTTATAAGACGGTCATTGGCGGAGCAAACCGTGATGAGTTAAAAAGCTTGCTAGGAGATAAAGCGATTCATTCAGTCACCTTTACAAGTTCTTCGACAGTGCGTAACTTTTTAACCCTAATCGATGGAGATGTCTCCTTACTGGACAATGTTTCGCTCTATTCTATCGGACCGATCACAAGTGCAACTGCTCAAGAACTAGGTCTCACTATTTTCAAGGAAGCAGCTCATTATACTATCAGTGGATTGGTAGAAACATTACTGGAGGGAACTAAAACATGATCAGCGTAACAAAGCTTTTATTTGATACAGAGTATTTCGGAGACTCTCTGCGTTATAACAAAGACTCTCACGGTGCTCGTAACGGTACAACCAATCTTTCTGGGCCAGTTGTCGTTTGGAATTCGACCAAGACTTGTAACTTAAAATGTGCTCATTGTTATATGGAATCTGATGCTCAAAAATACGAGGGAGAAATGACCACTGAAGAAGCTAAGCGCTTTATTGATGACCTGGCTGAATTCAAATCTCCCGTTCTACTTTTCTCTGGAGGAGAGCCTTTAATCCGTCCCGACTTTTTCGAACTTGCCGAGTATACAATTTCCAAAGGACTTAGGGCAACACTCTCTACCAACGGTACGCTGATAACACCGGAAGTAGCACGGCGCATTAAAGACATTGGAATCTCCTATGTTGGGATCTCATTGGATGGGCTGGCAGATGTTAATGACAAGTTCCGAGGAAAAGAAGGTGCCTTTAAGGCGGCAATGCAAGGAATTCAAAACTGTGTCGCCGTGGACCAACGGGTAGGTCTTCGTTTTACAATTAATCATCACAATATTAAAGAACTAGACAAGATCTTTGACTTCATTGAAGAGGAGAATATTGATCGCGTTTGCTTTTACCATCTGGTCTATTCGGGCCGTGGGAACCAAATGATTGCAGAAGATGTGACGCCGGAAGAATCCCGTCAGGCGATGGATACGATTATTCGCCGAACTCGAGACTTCGAAGCCCGCGGCCTGAAAAAAGAAATTCTTACCGTCGATAACCATTGCGATGGAGTATATATGTACATCCAAGCATTAAAAGAAGATCCAGCTAGGGCTGAAAGAATCAAGAATCTAATTGGTTATAACGGTGGAAATCGTTCAGGGATTGCCTTCGGCGAAGTTGACCCACTGGGGTACGTTCATCCTGACCAGTTCACCCAGCATATCTCATTTGGTAATGTCCGCGAACGCAAAATTGCAGAGATCTGGACAGATGTGACCCATCCTATCTTATCAGGACTGAAGGACCGTAAAGCCCTACTCAAAGGACGCTGCGCGGCTTGTCAATACCTCGACATGTGTAACGGTAATTTCCGGACCCGTGCCGAAGCCACCACCGGAGACTTCTGGGAATCCGACCCAGCATGCTACTTGACGGACGAAGAAATCGGCTTGAAATAAGATGAAAATTACCTCAGGAGAGGACTTGAAAGTAAGTGGTGCAAGTTAAGAACCGTTCCCAGCTTGCACACTGAATCCCGCGTCGTTCCAATTCCCCGTCGACCCGAGCCAGAGGAAGTTTCTTGGCTTAGAGAGCACGATTAGTGGAATTGCGTCAGTGAGCGCAGTCGATCAGGCGTTAAGAACCGCAACTGTTCACATGCAGAAAGCCCAGAAGTTTTGCGGTTTAGCCTGNNAGCGACAAGCGAATAGCAATGGAACACGATAGTCTCCAGTGGAGAGTATCGCCGAAGCCGAGATCCATAAAGGAATACCTATCGGCGTAGGATGTGCGAACGTGCCAAGAAACTTCCTCCTCCCCACAGTATTTAAACTACAGGAGGTTCAAACCATGGAACTTAAAAGGCGCCCCCGCCGTTTACGGGCCAATGAAACCATTCGAAACATGGTACGGGAAAACCATGTCAGAGTTGAGGACTTAATATACCCTATGTTTGTTATGCCGGGTGAGAAAAAAAAGGTGGAGATTTCCTCCATGCCAGGTGTTTATAACTTTTCACTCGATGAATTCGTGATAGCACTTCAAGAGGTTGTGGACCTAGGAATCCCAGCTGTCTTGCTCTTCGGAATTCCAGAGAGCAAGGATGATGTGGGGTCAGGCGCTTACCATGAACACGGGATTGTTCAAGAGGCTGTACGTTTAGCCAAAAAGCATTACCCCGAACTCTACGTGATTACAGATGTCTGCCTGTGCGAATATACGGATCACGGGCATTGCGGCTTAATTGAAAATGGGCAGGTCCTGAACGATCCAACCCTTAACCTGCTTGCTCAGGCCGCTCTTTCCCATGCCCAGGCTGGTGCAGACATGGTTGCCCCGTCGGATATGATGGATGGGCGAGTTGCTGCAATCAGGGAAGGGTTAGATAAAGAAGGATTCTCTCATATTCCTATTATGGCTTATTCCGCGAAGTTTGCCTCCGGTTTTTACGGACCTTTTCGGGAAGCGGCAGGATCAACCCCTCAGTTTGGAGATCGTCGAACCTATCAGATGGATCCTGCCAATGGCAATGAGGCCATGCGGGAGACGGAGTTAGATATTGAAGAGGGTGCCGACCTGATTATTGTAAAGCCCGCCATGGCTTATGGAGATATTATCTATCGTACCAAAGAGAAATGCGGAGTGCCTGTTGCTGCGTATAATGTCAGCGGTGAATACGCCATGGTAAAAGCAGCCTCAGCGAAGGGCTGGATTGACGAGAAACGTATTGTCATGGAGGCGCTGATAAGTATGAAGCGTGCAGGAGCAGATTTGTTGATTACGTATCATGCCTTAGACGTTGCTAATTGGCTTAGGGAGGGGTGACATGTATGATTGTTTCTTGGAATACCACGAATGCCTGTAATATGTATTGTGACCATTGTTACCGTGATGCCGGATGCCAAGCAGAAGACGAACTCAATACCGCCCAAGCAAAGACCTTGCTTGAGCAAATTGCCAAAGCTGGTTTTAAGATTATGATATTTAGCGGCGGAGAGCCTCTGATGAGGACGGATATTGTAGAATTAGTGGCTTACGCAACATCGCTGGGGTTACGCCCTGTCTTTGGTACCAACGGCACTCTAATAACCCTAGAATTGGCTCAGCAACTAAAAGAGGCTGGTGCTATGGGTATGGGTATTTCCTTAGACTCTCTAGACAAGCAAAAACATGATGAATTCCGCAAATTTCCTGGGGCGTGGGATGGTGCGGTTCGAGGTATGAAAATCTGTAAAGAAGTTGGCCTCCCGTTCCAAATTCACACGACGATCATGGATTGGAATGCCCATGAAGTGGAAGCAATTACGGATTTTGCGGTCGAATTGGGTGCCGTAGCCCACCATTTCTTTTTCCTAGTTCCCACAGGTCGAGCGGTTTCGATTGAGGAAGAGACCTTAAAGGCGGAGGCCTATGAGGAAATTCTAACCCGAATTATGAAAAAGCAGCAAACCGTCGATATCGAACTAAAGCCAACCTGTGCCCCACAGTTTATGCGGATCGCTAAACAAATGGGTGTGGATATGCGCTTTAGTCGTGGTTGTTTAGCTGGAACACACTATTGCATCATCGGACCCAAAGGTCAAGTCCAACCTTGTGCTTATTTAAATATCCCGTTAGGGGATGTTCGAGAGACAACCTTTGATGAAATTTGGCGTAACCATGAAGTTTTTAATACTCTGCGTACACTTGATTATAAAGGCGGTTGCGGTTCCTGCGGGTTTAAGCGCGCCTGTGGTGGTTGCCGGGCAAGAGCTGCGTACTATAACGAAGGGGATTACATGGCGGAGGAACCGTGGTGCTTATACCACGGGAGGAAGGGGATTTAGTATGGATTCAATGGATCGTGCCTTGTTGAATGCCATCCAAGACCGTTTCCCGATCGCCGTTCATCCCTACCAGATCCTTGGCGAATTGGTAGGGACGACTGAGGAGGATGCTTTTAAACGAATTCAACGTCTGCGGCAGGAAGGAATCATTCGTCGTTTAGGTGGGGTATTCGATTCTCGCAGTTTAGGGTACTATAGTACCTTATGTGCAGCGAAGGTTCCAGTAGAGAAGATTCCCATCTTGGCAAAATTCCTAGAGGGGCTTCCAGGAGTGACGCACAACTATATTCGTAACCACGAGTATAATGTCTGGTTTACACTCATCGCCCGTTCTCAGGCTATCGCCGAAAGTATACTTCAAACTATTCGCGAAGTCTCTGGAGTACCTGACGTGTTTAGCCTTCCAGCCATTCGATTGTTCAAAATCAATGTTAATTTTGATTTTGACTTATCTGACGAGGAATCGTCGCCTGAAGAAGGTATAGATGTTTTCGGAGATGCTGATATACGCAGTGCACAAAAAGAAAATGTATCTCCTTATGACTTAACCAACGAAGACATCGCCCTGATTCGAGTGCTCCAAGGGAATCTGCCAGATTCCCCGACTCCCTTCACTGTCCTGGCTGAAAACCTCCAGTGGCCTGTAGAAAAGGTCATTGCTTGTGCCAATCGTCTATTAAATGCCGAAGTTACTCGCCGTTTCGGTGCTGTGCTGCGACATCAGAAAGCAGGTTTCGTGGCCAATGCCATGGGGGTTTGGCAGGTTAATCCTGAACAGGCGGATGAGGTTGGTGAAATTATGGCACGCTTCAAGGAAGTTAGCCATTGCTACCAAAGACCAACCTTGCCCGATTGGCCATACAACCTCTTTACTATGATCCATGGACGAACTGTTGAGGATTGCGGAGAAGTTATGAGGAAGATTTCTCTGGCAACCGGGGTCAAGACGTATTCTATGCTTTTTAGTACAGCGGAATTAAAAAAGAGCAGTATGCAATATTTTCTAGAAGAAGAGATGAACTAGAAAGGGGACATTCACATGAGTTTTGTGGATGAAAAAAGCCACCAAGCATTTCTACGGGCCCAGAAGGTTATTCCAGGGGGCGTGAATTCACCAGTAAGGGCCTTTAAATCCGTAGGGCGTGATCCGGTATTCATAGACCGGGGTGCAGGCGCACATATTTGGGATATCGATGGCAATCGTTATCTTGACTTCGTCGGGTCTTGGGGTCCGCTGATCGTCGGGCATGCCCACCCGAAGGTGGTAGAGGCCATCAAACGTGTGGCAGAGCGAGGAACGAGCTATGGTGCTCCTACCGAGGTCGAAAGCGAATTATCTGAAGAAGTTCTGAGGGCTTTTCCATCTATGGAGATGGTACGCATGGTTAACTCTGGAACGGAAGCCACGATGAGTGCTTTGCGTTTAGCACGTGGCGTTACAGGCAGAACTAAAATCGTCAAATTTGAAGGATGTTATCATGGGCACTCCGACCAGCTCTTGATTAAGGCGGGAAGCGGAGCTCTGACCTTTGGGGTTCCAACCTCACCAGGAGTACCAGCTCAAATCGCGGCCACCACAATTTCCGCTCGTTTTAATGACCTTCAAGGGTTAAAAGAGATTTTCCAGAGTGAAGGGGAAGAGATCGCAGCTGTGATTCTCGAACCTGTCACAGGAAATATGGGTGTGGTCTTACCCGAAGAAGGATTCTTACAAGGCCTTCGCCAATTAACGAAAGAGTACGGAGCGTTACTGATCTTTGACGAAGTGATGACTGGTTTTAGGGTTAGTTATGGTGGAGCACAGGCCTATTTTGGGATTGATCCGGATTTAACTTGCCTAGGTAAAGTGATCGGCGGCGGACTCCCAGTTGGAGCTTACGGCGGGAAACGCCGTTTTATGGAACAAATTTCTCCTAGTGGCCCAATCTATCAAGCAGGAACCCTTTCGGGTAATCCGTTAGCGATGAACGCCGGATTAGCGACCTTAAGGCTGTTACAACAACCGGGAACCTACGAAGCCTTAACAAGTAAAACAACCCGACTGGCTGAAGGTTTGAAACAGCTCGCCCAAGAGGCCGGACTTCCCCTTTGGGTGAATACCATCGGGGCCATGTTTTCCCCTTTCTTTACAGACGTTCCAGTCAAGGATTTTGCTAGCGCCTGCACATCAGATGTCGAGGGTTTTGCCAAGTACTTCCGCGGAATGTTGGAACATGGCATTTACTTAGCCCCCAGTCAATTTGAAGCCGTCTTTTTATCCACGGCACATACAGAATCGGACATTGACCAAACACTAGAACAAGCCCGAACAGTGCTTAAAACACTCTAGCGAATTCGAGGTTCGAAGCTCGATGTTCGATGTTCGATGTTCGAATTTGTATGTTTTCTTATAAAAACAAGTTAGTAATGTTTTAGAATTGTGTAGGATTGCTCAAAGAAGTGAAAGACTCTGTGGATTAAAAAGGGGTGCTTACCCAGATGGAACGCAAACGCATCATAAGAACACTTATCTCGTTCAGCTTATTGGCAGCTTTGGTAGCGATACTTTATATTTCGCAGACTAGGGATTCTTCAAATCCGCATGCCTCAATTCCACAAGATACCTGGATCCATGGACCCAAAGGGCATGGCTACGCTGTCTTAAACAACCAACAGCCTTGGAAACAATGTTATACCTGTCATGAAAAGAAAGGGCTTGGTGGCGAGTCATATTGTCAGAGCTGTCATGATCAAGCAGGACTAACTCAAGACGTGATACCTAAAAAGCCTGAGTAAAACCGGGCCAAATCATTAAAGTCAAGTAGGCCTCCTTGTTAATACTAAGTTAACAAGGAGGTTAGTTTTATGTAGGATCAATTTTAGAGGTTATTTTCCCAGGGGTAATTGCAAAGATCTATACAGAAACTGTTCACCGGATAAAACATTAAATATGTTCTCTCAGTACTCACCATGTAAGAATTATTGGAATAATATGGTGTGTGAGGATGGGGCTGGGAGGTAATCGGTTTGGAAGCTGAGGAACGGCTTGCTTATATTAAGCGATTAGAAGAATTGCGGGATTCCAAAGTCTTAGTCTATTTTTCTTATAC
>DOPS01000042.1:0-11052 GCA_003512645.1 Desulfosporosinus sp. | reverse complement strand
GAATAGGTGAACGACTATGACTCGTTTTGCACTTGATATATGGGGAGAAATGTGTCCAATTCCCCTGATTAAAGCTAAAAAAAAGTTGTTGTCCATGCAATGCGGTGATATTTTGGTCCTTGAGACTGAACACAGTTGTACCTCAAGGGGTATTGTCGTTTGGGCAAAAGCCAATCGATATATTATTGAAGAGAAAGAAGTGGCGAATGGAATATGGCGCCTTGAACTGACGAAAACGCATGATTAGAGAGAGTGTGAAGCGATGAGAAAGACTTTAGAGACAATCATCCATGGTCCTTGGGCTTATTGGATAGGGGCGATTATTTTAGGTCTGCTCAATATACTTGTGCTAATCGTGAGGGGTCAACCATGGGGAGTTACTTTAAACATTGAAATTTGGGCGGAATGGATCGGTACTAATCTTGGTATTCTTACTGACCGAGGCTTTACATTTGAGGAATTAATGGCTGCCTCGGGAACCTATTTGAACTTCGGGTTGTTGCTGGGTGCTTTTTGGGCAACCTTGGTCGCTTCGCAGGTTCGCTTTCGGCCCATTCGTGATAAAAAGTTCTTTTTTTCTGCTTTAATCGGTGGACTGCTCATGGGATACGGAGCACGAATTGCTTATGGTTGCAATGTAGGCGCCCTGTTGAACGGAATTGCTTCTAGTTCTCTGACCGGATGGATTTTCGCAATCGCAGTCTTTTTGGGAGCTTGGCTAGGGTCAAAACTTCTCCTAAAATATTTAATGTAAAGACACAGCTCACGCTGTCTCTTTACATTTGTACTATGCTAACAGTTAACACAGACAGCTTTCTTCAGGATTGGTGAGGAATTTAATAAACAGCTTTGCCTTAGTCGTAAGTGGGCGATTATTCGGATAAACAATATTAAAGATAAGAGGCATATCCATATCGATAATTCTGAGAACTTTAAGAGTCCCCGTGTAAGCTTCTTTGCGAACCGCCAGTAACGGCATAACCGATCCACCTAACCCAGCCTCAACGGCAGATTTGATGGCATAGATATTCTTCATCTCGGTAATCACGTTCAGCTGATTCACCGAATAGCCATGCCGGGCTAAAGCCGTTGCCAAAATCTTTCGTGTGCCTGATCCGTCCTCTCGCATAATTAGCGGATGTTTCAAGAAGTCTTGCAGGGATATAACATCTTTAACGGGATGCTGGGGAGGGACAATCAGCACTAATTCGTCCGAAGTAACATGCAGGGATTTAAGTGTAGAAGACTCTGTATCTCCTTCCACAACCCCGATATCAACGACATCCGACATAACCATACTCAGAACCTCTTCAGCATTGGCGATATTTAAACAAAGTTCGACCTCTGGATATTGTTCTTTAAACAAATAGATCGAGCAAGGAAGAGAGACATTTCCAATGGTAGTACTTGCCCCAACCACGACTTGATTGTTTTCATGCTTGAAGACAGTTTCGATATGCTGTTCCATTTCGTCTTGAAGGTCAAGGATTTTTTGGGCATAGTTATAAAAGACTTCGCCAGCCTTGGTCAGCGTCACCCCCTGTGGAGTCCGGGCAAACAATTGCCCTTGGTAGAATTCTTCTAAGTTTTTAACGTGTGTGCTAACGGCCGGTTGGCTCATATGCAACAATTTCGCTGCTTTAGAAAAACTTTGCTGGCGCGTTACCATGCAAAAGATCTTGAGTTGGTTACTATCCAATCTAATTTCACCATCCTCTAAGTTTCTAAGGATATTAAGCATATATTAATATTGTATAGCCAAGCACTTGAGAATTCAATCACTTTAACCTTCGTTGACGTGTTCACTCTCCCCCCGAGGAAGGTTTATCCTTCGACACATCATGGCATTTATGGCAATCATCGGAAGACTGTTTATCCGGGTCCTGGCGGCATTGACTGTCTAGAACCTGTGGAATTAGATATTTTTCTCCATTCGTTTTACGGTAACTGAACCATTTACCATCTTCCTGACGGACGTAAGCTAATTCCTCGCCCTTGGCCGTCTTCAGAACCACATCCCCCATTTCGAGAGGGGGAAAGACTGGATTGATGCGGGCTTCCACCCAAGCCATGTCGGATTTGTCCGTTATTTTCCACTCAATAGGCTTACTAAGCGTACTTCCATGGCAATCCCGACATTGGATTTTCAACGCATTCCATTCAGAGTAGTACATCTCCCCATCTCCCATGGTCTCCTGGCGGGTATGGCAGTCTATGCAGTCCAAATTGACTTCACATTTAGTAAAGACCAATCCCGGGGAATAGACATTCTGCCATCGGGTCTCCAAGCTCTCCTTGTCCGGGGGTGGGGAAGCCTTAACCCGCTCTATATCAGGGCGAGGAATAAAATCCATCGTATCGACTTTATAATCCCCCTGATTATGACATTGATTACACTGAGTGTAGGGAATTTGCACGGTCAGAGAGTGGGATATCCCATAACCTGGCTTTGACTTGGGGATCGTAACATCCTTTCCCTCATAGGTGTGCTGTGAATTACTTAGCACATGACAGCTCTCACACCCGTTGGCCTGGACTTCTTGCCCCGGTAGTTCTCCCCCAGTCAGGTGGCAAACGGCCAAACAGTTCTGCTGGAATTTCGGCTCTTCCCCACGATGGTTAAAAGGGGCTGGAAAATCAGCAGCGGTCTCCCCAGGTTTCAGCAGCACCCGTGGCGGGATGTCCAGCCCGTGCATATACCTGGTCATAGAGAGTTCCCCCCCTTTACTGGCCATTAAGGCAGTGGTCAGTAAATCCACCTGATTATCAGCCTCTTGCCGATTTCCACTATGACATTGTCCAACTTCCGAAGTACCTCCACAACTTAAGCGGGCCACCTCAAACTGACCAGGGTGTCCCCCGCCATACATCCCCTCATGGGCAGTCTGCTCATCCACGGACAAGGCATTCCCACCGTGACAAACTGTACACCCCAGACTATCCCTGGGATGAGATGCTGAAATTTCTTCAATCCCCATATGACAAGTGGTGCAACGTTCAAGGCGACCGTTTGATAAACGTATCTCCTGCAGAGCTGGCTTCTTAACCTGCCACTCTGTAATTTCCTGTTCTAATTTCTTTACTTGCTCTTCCCCTTCCCCTTGAGCTGTAGACATAGCCCCCTGAAGTTCTTCAATCTGCGCTTTATAATATTTTGTTTGCCAGTCCTGCCAAGGGGAAGAGCGAAAGGAATCGACCGCTAAGGAAACCATAGCGAAGCAAAAGATAATTGCTAACCCCAAAAGTACTATTAAGTGCGATCCCTTGGTCATGCTGGAAAATCCTCCTTCACCCCATAAACATATATAAGAAAGTTAATCCTACCCAAACCGAACTCAGGATCAGGAAAATTATCCAAGCCCTCCTCTTGCCCACTTTTTGTCCCCACCAAGGCAGGGTTAAGAGCATTGCCATAGACAGCAGAGGTAGAACCCACCCGCTTAGCCACGCCGGGTACCGTTGTAACAACCATTGGATTGCGCCAAATACCCAGGGGGCTTTGGATATGCTTACCCCTGCAGCCTTTGGCGAGCTATCCAAAGGGACTTTCAGGCCAGCAGTTAACGCAAATAAAAGGCCCAACCAAAGAAAAGTGCCAATGTATTCTCTCACCTGCAACTCAATCAAGGGTACTTTTTCCTGACGTTCGCTGTACTCAACTTTTTCTGGTATTTGAAGCCCGTCGCTTTCTATTGGGTCCATGTATTCTCACCTCACATCCACAAGGCGCTCTTTTATTACCCTAAGCTCTTCTCCGAATACAGAGGTTTCCTTACAAAGGTCCAACCCCTCCGCCTCGCCGGATCCGCCAAAAATGAAACATCTGCAAAAATCCAGCTGCACCCGGCAAAATAAAAACATGCCAGACAAACATATTTAAGGTACTGCCGTTGAGAGGCGAAGGTTGGCCAAAAAAAACAGTTGCCAAAGCTTGCCCCCCGGGTAAGGAGGTGAACAGAGCTTGGCCAACGGTTGCCGCGGCCCCGCTTTCTTGCCCCCCACGAAGCAGATAACCGGAATAATCTAAGATCACTGTCAAGCCAAAAAGCACTACCCCCGTAATCCAATTAAGCTCCCGTAAAGGGCGATAAGCCCTCGACCATACCACCCGCACCATATGCAGAAAAACACTGATCACCATCATCTGGCCTGCCCAGAAATGTAAGGATCGGGTAAATCCCCCGTAAGGCAGCACGGAATCTATCTCACTTAGCGAAGCAAAAGCCCGATCTCCAGGCTGGTAATAGAACAAGAGTAACACACCGGTGATCGTTAATACTATAAAGGCCAAAAAGGAAAACCCGCCTAAACAGAATGTGGCTCTCAAACGAAGAGCACCCGCCTTTATTTGGCGGGGACGAATATGTCCCGTAAAGGAATTGTTTCTTTGCTTTCCCATCGAATTCTCCCTATCCACCTCACTCAGAATTGCCTGCTGTCTCATTTTGTCTACCATATAAGACCAGCTGCCTGGGCGTCAGCTAAATACTACAGTCATCTTTCCTTCTATACTGCTGTTTGGTGCAAACGATAAAAACCGTCTTCCTCCTTCACTTCCGCCCGCACCAAGGGACTCGCCGCCGGGCCTGATAAAGGCTGACCATCCCTGTTGAAGCGGCTACCATGGCAGGGGCAAAGCCACTGATCCTGTTCCGGGTCGTAGCTCACCTCACACCCCAAATGAGTACAACTGGCCCACATCGCTTCCGGTTCATCCTTTCCTTGCCGCAGCCAAAAGCGGGTTTGGCCAAGTCGCTGCCAATTAATATTTAAGGGCATCTCACTACTGGCGATTCTGGCCTCGGCTAGCAGGTTTTCTTTAGCTCTTAAATAGCGACTGACAGGGTATAGACAACCTAATCCCAGCACTAACAACGTTTTTCGCCCCAGGCTTAAGAATTGGCGCCTGCTATAGAGTGACCGATCAATCGTCAAAAGGTCCACCCCTCTTTTTCTCTTTACTTTTTACTTATTGCAGTGAAATCATGCCTTTAATTCTAAAAGAAAACGAGCTCTAAGCCCGTTTAAGTAAGAATGGAATATAATATTAGCTAACCTGAAAAGACTTTAAAACAGCTGTCCAGTATACACAACGAAATAGCGCAAACTCAATCCCCCAATGACTACCATCCCGCAAACTGGTAAAATCACATTTTTGTGCTTTGTGATACCATAGAATGATAAAAACAAGGGTACTAATAATCCTACACCAACAACGCCTAACCAGAACAGGGCAGCCATACTTCCACTAAAGAAAATAGGGTCAACGGATAGATAAAGAATGGAGATTAAAACTATCTCGAGCATAATTAGAACCATATCAACCTTTTTATAGGCTGTTAGATCCCCGCAGTTAAACGCTCCAATCAAGGTTGCCGCCAAGCCAGTCGAAGCAGCAGACACTAAAAATAGAATCGGCAAGAATGGAACCGCCTCAATACCAAGAAAAGGTGTGTACCAGAAGTTATTGGTGGTAACCGCGGATAATAAGAAACCAGTGTAGGTCGCAGTCCCAATCGAAAATAACACTCCCAAGACTGCTACAGGTTTACGAAAGGCTTGAAGACCCTTCCCTACAGAAGTAGCGGTTACCTCTGAGTTAGCAGACGTAACCTTTAACTGTTTTTGTGCTGCAGCACTCGACCAGACAAGATACCCATAAACAACTGACAAGGCTGTGAAGCCCGAAACGATAAAGACGCCGATGGACATGACCGAGCCCATATTCACATTCAGAAGAAGTTTCCAAAAACTCAATGGACGTCCTAAGTCAACAACTAATAACCCCAAACCGACGATAATACTGACGACAGCAATATAGGCCCCGGACCGAATTACCTTTGGAAACTGCTTTTTGCTGAAAAGGTCCGTCAAAGTAGCCGTTAAGAATGCTCCGCAGGCAATCCCGGCCAGGAATAAATAGACTGCAATCAATCCGCCCCAAGCGACTTCATTAACAGTAACACCCCATATTACATCCACCTTACTTCACCACCCCTTCATAAATGTAATAAACACCCGGCTGAGTACCTAACTCAGGTTTGCGAACNNGCACTCCCGACACAGGTTGAAACACAAGCTGGTTTTTCGCCTTGAGAAACCTTTGTTTCGTAACAGAAGGTGCATTTGTCCACAGCACCTGTTTTCTTGTTGAGAAAACGCGCATCATAGGGGCAGGCAGTCATACAGTACAGACAACCAACACACTTGTCCTCATCGACTAAGACCACTCCGTCTTCATTGTAATAAGAAGCATTGGTCGGACAAACACTAACACAGGGTGCCTTCTGACACATTTGACAGGCCTCTTTAATAAAAAACAGCGAAACATTAGGATAGGTCCCCTTTAGCCCATCTGCGGGAGTTCTGGTTCTGAACTTTCCATCGGGTACATTATTTTGGAACTTACAAGCGACTGTACAAGCCTGACAGCCGATACACTTGGCAAGGTTGATGATCATGGTATACTTTTTAGCCAACAAAATCACCCTCTTTCTGTGAATTAAACTGTTTGACTTCAAGAATTGTGGCCACCTCAGAGTAAACCGGGCGATCAGAATCCTTAATTCTTGGTAAAATACTTTCTAAAAAAGGAGTTAAATGCTTTTTTAGAAACTCCATTAATGATTCAGCCTGCCCATCACTAGCTAGCAAGGCACAGAACTCTAATTCAACCGCTAAATGGTCAGGAAGTTCTCCACTTTTTTCTCCCATAACATACCCACAATTTGCATAGAATTGTTGAACATTAAACGCCTCTTTGCCGAGCACTAAACCATCTTCCC
Organism: Desulfosporosinus sp.; assembly: GCA_003512645.1. Taxonomy (GTDB): domain Bacteria; phylum Bacillota; class Desulfitobacteriia; order Desulfitobacteriales; family Desulfitobacteriaceae; genus Desulfosporosinus. The sequence goes on along the minus strand of DOPS01000042.1, from coordinate 4,267 downwards.
CGCTATAAACAGAGGCATAAGGGGAGGCTTCAACTGCCCCAGTTTCGAAAAGTGGAATGTAGTGTTCCCATAAAGCATTGAGCCTCTCTTCCCCGGTTGGAAATTGCTGACAGAAGGCTTTCAATTTCTGAAGCGGTTCATCTATTTCCGGAATTACTTCAGACCAGAGATCCACTAACTCTTCTAAATGATCGGAGACCTCTTGATTAGGTCGGTGAAAAACAGCTGCAAAAGACAAATATAGTTCCGCAAGCACGCTCTTATCCATTAGGCTTTCCGAACCGTTACAAACGTGGTCGAGGTAACGGTGTTGCCAACTTCCCCAATTTCATTAAGGATTACGTGATTACCATTGATACCCTTACCAAAGGCTCTCTTAAGTTCGGGTGAGATTCGTCCAAAGCCGTGATAACAGAAAACCGTATCCGGCCGAATTCCTTCGGTCATTTTCAAGATACCCTTATGCTCATAATTATCAGAAGAAATTACAATCTTATCTCCATCGTTCAAGCCGAGTTTTGTACAGCTCACTGGATTCATCCACAATGAATTAGTGGGCATTAACTCGTTCAAGATTGGGACATTCGCCGTTCCTGCGTTGGTGTGGACAGCTACTTTACCCTGGACGAACCGGAACTTTCCTTCTTCTGGTTGAGGATGACTGACATAGTTCGGAACACCTTGTTTTGTTGCTTCTTCCACATCTGTAGAGAATATTTCAATCTTTTTACTATGATTTGTCAAAACATTATCTAAGGATGCTTTAGCATCGTTGGCTCGAACATAGAAGGGTTTCATCCCTGGGGGAGTCCAAACTCCGATTTCCTTCATTTTCTCTAAGCTTAAACCCGTAGGAGCGAGTTGCTGGGTCATAAAGTCTTCCATATCCTTAAATTCAAAATAGTCGCCAATGCCCATCTTTTCACCAAGTTCTTTATAAATCTGCCAGTATGGTTTTGTATCCGGATAAACAAGGGGTACAACAGCTTGTCTGATCACATATTTAGGAGTTAAGCCCGACATATCAAATATTGGCTCAGAGCGTTCTAAATAGGTACATTCCGGTAACACGACATCTGAAAAATAGGCCGTGTCAGTCATATAGACATCACAGGTTACCAAAAGGTCGAGTTTTTTGAACCCCTCTAAAACCCTCGGACTTTCAGTGAGCGATATATAGGGATTAAATCGATGGACAAGCCAGGCCCGGATAGGGTATGGCTCTTCAGTTAAGATACTCTCTACAATTTTACCCACAGCCCCATCATAAGCGGGAATGATTTGACCTGGTGTGCCTTTGACACCTGTGCCATCAATTCGCCCTTTGGAAGCCTTGGGGAAACTCGGTTGTTTTATAGTCCCTAACCCTTTGGCGTAAGCGGCTTGATCAGGGAAATCTTTCAAGAAATTTGCCGGTTTAGTTTTGTAATATCCCCCCGGAACTTCTAAGTTGCCAATCATCATATTGACGATCATAATTGCCCGGCGCAGTTGATAGTCATTGGGTGTATAAGCCGTTCGCCAGCCAAAGTCTAAGATTGCTTGAGGTTTTGCAGCAGCAAACTCTCTGGTTATCTGAATGATTTTGTCTTTGGAAATTCCAGTCTCTTGCTCTGCCCATTCCGGAGTTTTATCCTTAACCTCTTCGGCCCATTTCTCAAAGCCCTGTGTGTACTGGGAGATAAAGGTTTGATCATAGAGATTTTCCTGAATCATGATATTGGCCATGGCCATGACAAAGGCCAAATCAGTGGTGCCTTTAATCGGAAGCCATTCTCCTTTGGAGGCAGTAACACTAAAACGGGGATCGAGCACTACCAATTTAGCCCCATTGCTTAGCGCTTTAGAAACAGCTCTGGTCTGAGCAACGTGAATTCCCTCAAACCAGTTTCGACCAATGGAGATAAGATACTTGGCATTGGCGTAATCGGCTTGAATCGCTTCATTCCCAAAGGTTGTGTCTAAGGCTACGGAACGAGTCATTGGACAAGTTGCCTCATGAGAAAACACATTAGGAGAACCCAAAGCTCTACCAATCGACCGGAAAAACCAATCATGAGGGCCTTTACGACTAGCCAAGGCGATTGCTTCCCCGCCGTATTGATCCTTGACGTTATATAATTTATCCGCTATATAGGTGTATGCTTCATCCCAACTTACTTCTTTAAATTTGCCTGCTCCTCGTTCACCAGTACGAATCATCGGTTTCTTAATCCGTTGGGGGTCATAAAGCAGGGACGGACCGGCATTTCCTCTAGCACAGATTGAGCCACCGAAAGCCGCATCCTCCGGATGCCCATCAATTTTAAAGACTTTCCCGTCTTTGACTTTGACGGCAATTGGGCACTGGTTTCGACACATTTCACAGGAAGAAAAAACAGATGTTTCAAGTTCCTTACTTGTAGCCTCAGCTTTGAGCGAGTCCAGTTTATTGAAGGTACCGAATCCACCCACCAGCGCCATGGTAGCGCCTGTTCCATAAAGTGCACCCTTTAAGAAATTTCTTCGTTTCATAGTTTTCCCTCCACTCATCACAACATCATAACCTTGATAATTTCTAAACCTAAATAGTCTAACAGCCGCCTACCATTTCCTGAACCTCAGGCTTCGCTGCTCCAGCATTGCCACCACCATTATTTGAGTCACTACTAACATCAGTATCAGCACTGCTACTGCCCGCTGAGCTGACGATTCCTCTCCACTGCAACATGCCTCCAGTTAAGACTTTGATCTTGGTTTGGTCATAGCCGTTCTTGACCAGAAGATGGTATGCTGACTGTGCGCGGCTACCGTTAAGGTCGATTAAGACAATCTCTTTGTCCTTACTAATCTGGGCAAGATTCTTCTCCAGATTACCCAAAGGTCTATTAATTGCCATCTTGATATGCCCAGTGGCATATTCTCTGGCTTCCCGTACGTCTATTAACTGCCACCCTTTATTAGCCTCTAGAGCTGCTTCCAAATCATCGACCGATAGGTTGGCTGTAGACGGTATCATATCGGCGGGGACGCCTTGGACCGGTTGAGTGGCATTCTGGTTAACGTTAGCCTGCGACGGAGCTTGCCCCTTGTCAACGGTGCCCACCGTTGATGAGCTATTGCAGCCGACTAAAAAAGTCATGCTAAACCCTAATAACAATAGATAGACAACTCTCAAACCCATGGATCTCCTTGACATCGACTTAACTTTCAAAGTTCTCGCCCTCCCCTTAAAATAAAAAATTCACAAGTCTGATTATGATGATTTCTTCAATCAACGTTAAAAAACTCTATATATATTATTCTTCAAGTGATATATTTATCCTGCCATTATTGCTTAATCCTCTCATTCTTTAATATTATAAGCATATAACAAAAAATTATAGGCTATAATTAAGTTTTAATAAAGCAACCTTTTAAAATTTATATGAAATATTATCCTATCGTTTAATCTTATAGACTTATAACAAAGATTTATAGGCTTAGATTAGTTGTGATAAAGGTTTTTTTCACATGATCGTAGAATATTTAAGCTAAATGACATATTCTAAAAAACTTAGAATATAGTTCAACTTGAAAGGATGATTAATATGTTAAAAAGAAAATTAACTCCCATCTTGTCCCTCCTCCTGATTTCTGGCCTTCTTGCTACTGGTTGTGGTCAAGCAGCACAGCCCGCTACCACTCCACCGGCAGCTCCACCAGTAACAGCCGTACCTACTCCTGCAGAAGACCCCGCAAAGGTAATCAAAGGAGCTGTTGAAACTTATTTCAATGCTATGGGCTCCACTGTGAAAAATTCCTATAAGATTGCTGAGAAGGATTTAAAGGACGAGCTCGACAAAAACCCAGATAAATACGTAGTATTAGATGTTCGTAAAGCAGATGCTTATGCACAAGGTCATATCAAGGGAGCCATTAACGTCCCTTATGGCCCAGAAATTGCTAAGAACCTCGATAGCATTCGTGCAATCGCCAAGGACAAAACCTTAATCGTTGCTTGCTATACCGGACAGACCGCTGGTCAAACAGATTCACTTCTCAACGTTGCCGGAATCAAGACCCTCTCCTTAAACTCGGGTATGGGTGGCAGTAGTACTGCAGGCTTTGAGACCAGAGGTTGGTTAGGACAGAAGTATCCGACTGTGACAGAAGCGACTGCGATGCCGACTGTTCCTGCTATTGCTAGTAAGAGCAAAGCAATTGACGAGGCAGTTCAGAAGTATTTTTATGAAATGCCGAAAGATTCCTATAAGATTGATCTTCCGGTTATGAAAGAGGCTCTAGC
>DOPS01000032.1:0-26103 GCA_003512645.1 Desulfosporosinus sp. | reverse complement strand
GCTTCCATCCTCAAATTAGGTCTAACCAATCCTTTGCCTTCAGGCTTAATTAAAGAATTCGCAGCCAAAGTCAACAAGCTCTATGTCATTGAAGAATTAGAGCCCTATCTGGAAAAAGAAATTCGTCTTTTAGGCATCGATGTCATTGGCAAGGAACTTTTCCCGCCTTATGGAGAACTCACCGTTCGAATGATTTCGGAAAAGGTTACGGGCCAAAATGGAATACCCCTCGCCAAACCCTTTGACTCCCCATTTAGACCCCCGGTCATGTGCCCAGGCTGCCCACATCGCGGAATGTTCTACACCTTTAAGCAACTCAAACTTGTTGTTTCTGGCGATATTGGCTGTTATACCCTGGGAACCATGGCTCCCCTCGAGGCCATGGATACTTGTATCTGCATGGGTGCCTCGATATCTGGAGCTTTAGGAATGGAGAAAGCTCATCCAGAAATGGCGGAAAAGATGGTTGCTGTCATCGGAGATTCCACCTTCCTCCATTCAGGTGTTACTGGTCTGATGGATGTGGTTTATAATGGGGGACACACGACCACCGTAATTCTGGATAATTCCATTACAGCCATGACAGGCCACCAAGAAAACCCGTCTACAGGCAAGACTCTCATGGGGCAACCAGCTCCTCAAGTCGACTTTGTTGCCTTGTGCAAGGCTTTGGGCGTAAAACGGGTTACCGAAGTTGATCCCTTTGACCTAGCAAACGTTAAAGAAGTTATCAAGACCGAAATAGCAGCCCCTGAACCCTCGGTGATTATTGCCAGACGGCCTTGTGCACTGATTATCAAAAATACGGAAAAACCTCTTCAAGTCCAAGACTGCACAGGCTGCAAAATGTGCTTGAAACTTGGTTGCCCAGCGCTCTCCTTTGACGAAGAAAACAAGACAGCCCTAGTAGACCAAGCCCTATGCACAGGGTGTGGCCTATGTATAAACGTCTGTAAATTTGATGCCTTGAGAAAGGCTGGTGATGCTTAATGTCTAAGATAATTAATGTTTTACTCGTCGGAGTAGGAGGACAAGGGACTATTCTAGCCTCCAAAATTTTAACCCATGTCGCACTAGCCGAAGGTTACCAGGTTAAAATGTCTGAGATCCACGGTATGGCCCAACGAGGTGGATCAGTAGTTACTCAAGTTCGCATGGGGGAAGACGTTTACTCTCCGGTTATTGAACCAGGAGAAGCCGACTTTTTGATCGCCTTTGAACAATTGGAAGCCTATCGTTGGTCTCACTACTTGAAAAAAGATGGGGTCTTAATTGTTAACACTCAAAAGATAGTACCTTTACCTGTACTCATCGGATCTGCAACTTATCCAGAGACTATCCTTGTCGATCTCAAAGGTCGAGTTGAGCGTTTTGTCGAATTGGACGGACTAAAACTAGCTTCCGACGCTGGCAATGCCAAAGCCACAAATGTTGTGTTAATGGGTGTCCTCTCTCAGTATATGGATTTCCCAGAGGATGCCTGGCAAAGTGCCCTTGTAGAAAAAATCCCAGCCAAGCTGCTGGAATTGAATAAAAGAGCCTTTGCTTCTGGGGTTGCCCTAGTAAAGTAATTCGTAACTTATTTGACATCTCAATTTCCGACATACTATTTTAAAGTTATACTAAATAAGGTCGTTGCGTACTTTTGCGCGACGACCTTTTGCTTGGAATATGGTATTGTTCTAGTAATAGCCAGGGTATATAATAATAATATTAAATAACTGATTATTCTGAATTAGGGAGGCTGGCAAGTGATTTATCCATCACTCGATTTTCCACCCTTTAATACTTTATCTGACGAGGTTATAGCGGATTTAATGCCAAAGCTCATTCTCAAAACCTATGCTAAAGATACCTTCATCTTTACTAAAGGCCAACCATCGATCGGCTTTTTGCTAATTATTATAGCCGGTACCGCAGGAATAATTGCAGAAGGTGATAACCCTAGCTCCAATGTGCTATCCTTACGCTACGCAGGAGATCTTTTTGGAGAATCTATATTGACTGGTAAAACTTACCCTGCATCTGTAAAGGCTGTAGAAGAATTGACGTGCTATTTATTGAAAAAGGAGATCTTCGAGGATTTACTTCAAACCCAGAACAACTTTGCTGGTTTTTTCAGTAATATTTTAACTCAACGTCTTCGAGATATGTACGACCAAATGGTCCAAGAGCAACCGTTTGACTCTTACGGACATAGCTCTGAACCCTTTAAACATCGACTTAAAGATATTATGTCAACACCAGTTATGACTTGTTCCCCTTCAACACCGATCAGTCAAGTTGCTAGAATTTTTTCGCAGCAACATATTAGCACTATCGTAATTATAGGGACAACCGGGAAACTTTTGGGCTTAGTCAGTGAAAGAGATTTAATTAATAAAGTCCTAGCTTTAGATTGTAATCCTGCCATTGTATTTGCCTCAGACATTATGGATAAGACTCCCCCCACCTTACCACCCGATGCATTTTTTTATGAGGCGTTATTAACGATGATTAAGCGCCATGACAAGTATATCTTAATAGCCGAAAATGGATTTCCTCTTGGGGTTATCACAATGGGAGACCTTACGCGGTTGCGAAAAACCAGTACTCTGAGCATTGTCAGCAGAATTGAATCAGCTAAAACCACTACCGAACTTAGTCATGCTGCTAAACTTATCCAGAAGGTTACTGTTAATATGGTGTCGGATAAGGCTTCTGCTAATGAGATCTGCGAGGTTGTTTCAGAACTCAATGACCTTATTACCCGTCGCCTCTTAGTTTTAGCCGAAGAAGCGCTAGAAAAATGCGGTTTAGGCTTACCCCCACTTGATTACTGCTGGTTAACCTTGGGAAGCGGTGGGCGCAAAGAACAGACTCTCTCTTCTGATCAAGACAACGCCCTTATCTATGCCGAACCACCACTAGATCAAGAACAAGCAATCAAAGAGTATTTCCTCACTTTAGCGAATTTTGTCGTTAATGGACTTGAAGAAGCTGGCTTTCCCAAGTGCCAACATAACATCATGGCCAGTAACCCAGATTGGTGTCAATCTCTACAGGCTTGGAAAACTTCTGGTGACAGTTGGATTTTCACACCTACGGAGGATTCCTTTCGGAAATTTACAATTTTCTTGGATTTCCGAGCGGTTTATGGACAGGAAAAACTGGCCCAAGAATTACGGGATTTCGCCCATCGTCTTTTCCGCTTAGCCCCCTCGATTCTTCACCATATGGCTAAAGATGATCTTCAAACCAGAGTACCATTAGGGCTCTTCAAGCAAATTATTTTAGACAAAAAGCAAGGACATAAGGATGAGGTCGATATCAAGGGTTCCGCCTGTGTTCATATTGTTGACTGCATACGTATTTTTGCAATGCGTGAAGGCATTCTTGATACCTCAACTCTGGCTAGATTAAATAAACTCGTCTCACTCGAGGCAATATCTGCCGATGATGCTGAGTATTATGAAGCTGCTTACCTTTCTCTAATGATGTTTCGGATCCGGGGAAACTTGCAGAAGTTGAGTCAAGGACTTGTTCCAGATAACTACCTTAAACCAAGTGACCTAAGCAAAAGACAACGCACAGTACTACGCGAGAGTCTTATCGCGATAGACCGCTTGCAGACATTTACCGGTTCTAGCTTTAGGGTGGAAGGCTATCTGTAATATCGATGCTCGAAGCACGATGCACGAAACACTTATCACCTTCGAGCTTCAAACTACAGCTTCTGAAGTAGCCCGAATTGCTGATTTTGATTTTTAGCTTCTGACATCCGACTACTGGATTCTGACCTCTAGCCTCTAATCTCTGGCATCTGTCTTCTGGTCTCTGTTTTCAGGCATCTGGTATCTAATTTAGGAGGAAATGTATCTTGTTTACAATTTTGCTTAAACTAGTTAAAAAGAGCCCCATGGACCCCTATCTACTCAGCTCACCGGGATTAAACAGCTTGCATGATAAGGTTACCATCTTAAGACACCAAACTTGGCCGGAATATCGCTTAGATAGTAGTCGGTTCGTAGTTTTCGATACCGAAACAACCGGTTTTTGTTATAATAAAAAGGACGAGATCATCTCCGTAGGTGCCGTAGCCATTGAAAACGGCCTAATCACCGAATCTTGTTTCTCAGAATTTGTTAACCCCAATCGCTCTATTCCGACAATTGCTACAGAGATTACTGGAATTACCGATGAAATGGTTGCTGATAGCTCAGATGTCTTAACTGTATTAGACAAATTTTTAGAATTCAAAGGGCTTTCCCCCTTAATCGCTCATACTGCGTCTTTTGATTTAAACTTTATTAATATAAAACTTCGTAGATATTGTGGTCATAGGCTTAATACACCCACTATCGACACTCTTCTACTGGCAAAATTACTTTTTCCTAGCGAGGAAAACCTTCGTTCTCTGGATTCTTTAGCTAAATATTACAATATTGACCCTATAGGAAGGCACACTGCCCTTGGGGATGCCCTTATTACCGCCCAAATTTACACAAAAATGCTGGACAGTTTATACAAGTTGGGAATAGAGACTACTTATCAGCTGGCCAATCATCTAATGTTTAAACATTTAATCTAAGAAAATAGTAAATAGTTTAAGAACCACGATAATTAAGAGCCTTCAACTTTGAAGGCTCTTTTAATTGATCAAAATTCTTAATTTTATCCACGTTCAAGGCACCCACTTAGATTAGTGGGTGTTGCTTATTCACTCTAATCATAATCAGACAACATACTTACCCTCTGCAATGACTGCAGCGGCAATCTCTTGTCTTAAGGCAATAACATTCCGCGGAGTATAAACCACTAATTTCTTAAGGTCTAAAACTAACGCCTCAAGAGTTTCAGCATCTGCTAGAGCGGATAAGCTTTCCTTAGCAATAAGCTCTAACTTGCCGATTTGAGAATATATGAAAGCATCAGTCAGATCGTTTTTAAGCTTAACTCCAGCTTCACCATGCTTAGCTAGGGCTTTCTGTGCTCTTAACCAAACACTTTCCATAGCAAAGGCTCCCATCGCCAAGTCAGCCAGTCGGCCTAAAATCTCTTGCTGCTTGAGCAGGGTATCTCCATACTTATCGAGTCCCGCTCCAAAAATGTAAAGAAAGATATCTTTAGCCGCCTGGACCAGATCTCTTGTTCCCTCTCGAGTTATTATACCAGAGTTGAGTTGTTCCTTTAGCTTCTCTAAGGCTTGTTTAAGATCTAAATCCCCTTTAGCTACCCGACGCAAGATTGTCGTCGGGATCAAAATACGATTAATTTCATTCGTTCCTTCAAAAATCCGATAAATGCGGGCATCTCTATACAGTCTTTCAATCGGATATTCCGAGATATAGCCATACCCGCCGTGAATTTGCACGCCTTCATCAACAACGTAGGCTAAGGCTTCTGTGGCAAACACTTTGTTCATGGAGCATTCTAAGGCATATTCTTCAATCCCTTTGGCAGCTAATTGCCCTCCATCTGCACCAGAAATGTCCATACTATGTAAAATGTTTTCCAATAAACCTCCAGTCCGATAAACCATGCTTTCTATCGCATAAGTCCTGATCGCCATTTCGGCTAATTTCTCTTTAATCAGTCCGAAGTTGGCGATCGGGGTTTTAAACTGTTGGCGTTCGTTAGCATAAGTTGTTGACAGTTCCAAAGCGAACTTAGCATGGCCCACGGAGTTTGCCGCCAGCTTTTGACGACCCATATTTAAAACATTAAAGGCCACGACATGCCCTCGTCCAATTTCGAACAAGAGGTTTCCCACTGGCACTTTGACATCTTCAAAGACTACAGCCCGGGTAGAGGAGCCTTTGATCCCCATTTTCTTTTCTTCAGCGCCAGTAGACAGCCCGTCTGAGTTGCCATCAACGATAAAAGCGGTAAATTTTTCTCCGTCGATTTTGGCATAGACAATAAAGACATCCGCCATTCCAGCAGTGGTGATAAACTGTTTGCTGCCGTTCAAGATATAAAATTGGCCATCAGCACTGAGTACGGCTTTCGTTTTAGCTGCTAAGGCATCTGAGCCAGCTCCTGGTTCTGTCAATGCATAAGCACCGATTTTTTCACCGCTAGCAAGGCCCGGCAAATATTTTTTCTTTTGCTCAGCATTACCAAAAAAGACGATCGGTAGACTGCCTATCCCAGTTTGGCCACCTTGGGTCATGGCAAACGAACCCGAGCGACCAAATCCTTCAGCAATCAGAGTTGAACTGATTTTGTCTAGGTCCATACCTTCATATTCCTCTGGGATATCTGCGCTCAAAAGACCTAGTTCCCCAGCAGCTTCCAAAAGTTCACGAATTAGACCTTCCTTTTTTGCCTCTAGATCATCCATGCTAGCTAAAACTCTGTCTGTGACAAAGTCGTTGACCATTTTGGCTATCATTCTGTGTTCTTCGGTAAAATCTTCAGGGGTAAAAATATCTTGAGGATCCGTAGGGCTAAGTAAAAAACTTCCCCCTTTAGGTAAATTCATGATTTTCACCTCGCTTGTGTTCATTAAACGCCGAAATGTACTGCATACAACTGAAAGTTATACTTTCTGCCTAGTAAAAAGACGGGAAATCTCAAAAAACAGAGACGTCCCCGTCTTCGATGCGCGATGCACGAACTTTGTCACTCTATACTCGTAGTTAGAATTCAAAGGTGCGATATTTAACATTTGACGTTCATGCTTGATGTAAAACTGCCCACCTAAATCTCTCGCTCTGATCTCTGGCTTCTGACCACTGACCTCTGGAATCATTTATCCGTATAATTAGGTTTGCGTTTTTCTACAAATGCAGACATGCCCTCTTTACGGTCATCACTGGCAAAGGTCAAAATGAAATTTTGAATTTCTAAGGTTAAGGCTGAAGTAAGATCGAGGTTCATCCCAATGTTAATCGAGGACTTCGCCATTTTCATAGCAACCGCAGGCTTTGAAGCAAGTTTTTTAGCAAGTTTTACTGCTTCTTCCATAAGAGAACTCAAGGGAACAACCTTATTGACTAAACCAATATTTAGAGCAGTATTAGCATCTATGATTTCCCCAAGGAAAATCAGTTCTTTTGCTTTGGCGGTACCTATCAAGCGAGGTAAGCGCTGGGTACCTCCTGCTCCGGGAATGATACCAAGATTAATCTCGGGTTGACCAAACTTCGCAGTATCTGAAGCAATCCGAAAATCACAAGCAAGGGTTAGTTCTGTACCGCCGCCTAGACATAAACCGTTGATAGCAGCAATAACTGGTTTTCCAAGACTCTCAATTTTCGTTAAGGCAACAAAGGGATTTTGGCAGAAGGTATGACCTTCCACAGGAGTTAAATTGACCATTTCTGTAATGTCTGCACCCGCTGCCAGAGCTTTTTCTCCGGCACCAGTAATAATAACCGCTTTGACAGAAGGATCAGCTTGGATGTCGTCTATGGCCTGAATCAACTCCTGAAACACTTGGCTACCCAAGGGATTCATGGGAGGCCTATTTAAGGTTATGGTCGCTATTCCATCTTCCTTCGTGAGAATAATTACTTCATATGCCACGGGCATACCCCTTTCTTCAAGAAGCTTGTCTATTGGCAAGCTTCTTTTTAAGGCTAAGTCCGGATACTTCTCGACTTTGTTCGAAAACCAGCTGAGAGTTCCTTTATCGAACTAAAACTTGGCACTTGTGATTAATACTTATAGAAACCTTCACCGCTTTTTTTCCCGAGCTTACCTGCCCGAACCATTTGCTTGATAATTTGAGGTGCGCCATATTGGCTATCCCTAAACTCATCGGCAAAATATTCCATGACAGCATGGTTGATATCAACACCGGTAAAATCCATTAATTCAAAAGGACCCATAGGATAGTTAAGTCCTAATTTAATCGCTGTATCAATATCCTCAACTGAAGCTACTCCTTCTTGTAAGAGACGGGCTGCCTCCACATTCTGCGGAATCATGATCCTGTTTACTATGAATCCCGGCGAATCCTTTTTAACTTCTACCGTTGTTTTGCCAAAGGCCCTTGCTAATTCTGTAGCCGTAGCAATCGTTTCATCAGAACTCTTAATGCCACGAATAATTTCACAGAGCCGCATAATTTGGGCTGGGTTGAAAAAGTGCATGCCGCAAACTTTATCCGGACGGCTTGTTGTGGCGGCTATTTCCGTGATAGACATCGAAGAAGTGTTGGTTGATAAAATAACTTCAGGACGACAGATCCGATCAAGGGCCTGGAAAACTTCTCTCTTAAGATCCATTTTTTCAAGAACAACCTCAATCACAAAGTCGGCAGAAGCCAGATCTTCGAGCTCTGTAGTAGCTTTTATTCTAGCCAAGGTTGCCTGGCGTGCATCTTCCGTCATTTTGCCTTTTTCCACTGAACGAGACATAAGCCTATCCATGTTTTTTATGGACCGATCGATAAAAGCCATGTCAATGTCCCTGAGGATAACATCATAGCCCGACATAGCCGCTAAATGTGCTATACCTGTACCCATTGTTCCAGCGCCTACTACACCAATTGTTTTGATGTTCATTAATAATTCCTCCTCAAAAATTAGATTATTGAGATCTTTAACATCCCCTTAAGAGACCTTGATAACTAAGGCTGCACCAGTGTCGCCGGCGGCGCATCCTGTGAATAGACCATAGCCACCGCCTAGAATAACCAGTTCTTCAATCATTTCCATTATTGTCCGCCCGGCAGTAGGTGCCTGGGGATGCCCATAAACAAGTGAACAGCCGTAATTATTCATCGTCATAACATCAAGACCCATTTCGTTAGCCATGTACAAATCATTGGCCGTAAATGGATTATGCGATTTGATTGCTTTTATGTCCTTGATATCGATACCAGCATTTTTCAAAGCCATTCTTGAGGCAGGCACTACCGCCATCGCCATATGATCCTGTTCGGCACGAGCATAGCCATAGGACATGATTTGGATTTCGATGTTCTTATCGGTACTTAGTTTTAGAGCTTTCTCTCTGGTGGTTACAATAAGTCCACAATTACCATCAGCCGGATGGGTTTGGGCGCCAAATGAGTGTACCCCGCCTGGAATAACCGGTTTCATTGGCGTCAAGCTCTCAAGAGTTGTGGGAGTAATACCTTCATCTGCTTCAACTATTCCCATTTTCTTTTTACTTATTTGATATTCCGCTGGAATCATATAACGTTTTTGGAACGCCCGATCATTAGCCAATGCATCCTGATATTGCTCGTAACGCCTAGCCGTAACTCGATCAACATCTTCCTTGGTAATTCCACCAGCCTTTTTGACCACATTCTCGGCAGTCTGAATCATGGCAACCCCTTTAAAAGGACCTCCGTTAAAATTATCCATAACCCAGCTTTCCGAAATCATTTCGCCACCAGGGCCTTTTGGATTAGGCCAGACTGTTAGAGGACCATTGGAACAACGGTCTGTAAGCAAGCAAAATGAAGTTTCGTAAAGACCTGTCTCAATACCTGTAGCGGCTTGGTTAAGAACAGTCGTGGAAGTAGAGCAGGCCTGAGTAATATGCATGCCAGAAATATCAGGTGTTCCCATTAGAGTGGCCGCCCAAGGGGCATCATAAAAAGTATGAATTTGTCCAATGGTTTTCCCAAAAACAAGGTACTCAAATATCTTCGGATCAATTTCTTTCGTAGCCAGCCATTTTTTGGCTGTTGACCCTGCTAGTTCAACAGCATGTTCATTTTGCAGACTCCCCTGCCAACGAGCAAAGGGTGTACTGTAGTAACCACCATACGGAATATACGCTTTTGAATACATTCGATTCCCCTCCATCATCCATTCATTATTTCTAATGGGTTATTATTATTAATCCTTTGTCATTTCAATTAGCTTTGTCTTCCTTTAGAATTCCTCTCTGTATCTATCCCCTCCTCTTTGTATTTAATTAAGATTGTGGGTTTCAAGAATATACCTTCTACTCATCAGTTTAGATGTAGAAATAGAAAAATATTCCAAATGTAAGAGCGGTTAACCCTATGTTCCAATCTTCCGAATATTCGTTTTAATAATAAGTTTATTATATACTATTATCGACTATAGTACAATTAGAAAATAGAAGTCAGAAGATCCCGTTTTTGCTTGGGAGCTTCCTTCAACGCTCAATCTTAAGTTCCGGATAGCCTTGGCATAAAATCTGCTCCAACTTACTTGACATCAGTTTAGTGATCGAGATCTCGAAAATCTATAACACGTTTAGCTTTACCTTCACTACGTTCCAAGGTCTTAGGAGCAACAACTTTGATACGGGCACTGAGGCCTAGTATTTGGTGTAATTCGGAACCGGTCTCTTCTTGCACCTTTTCCATAGCCTCAGCGCCTTGCGCGAATAATTCTTTTGTACATTCCACTTGGACTTCCAGATCATCCATATAGGTGGATCCGCGGTCCACAACAATAACATATTGGGGTTCAAGTCCCTTAATGGTTAAGATCACATTCTCGATCTGAGAAGGAAAAACGTTGACTCCTCTAATAATTAACATATCGTCTGTTCGTCCGGAGATACGTTTCATGCGAGCTGTGGTTCGTCCGCAGGCACAGATATCCGTATCAATGATGGTACGATCTCTGGTTCTAAAGCGCAAGATTGGGAAGCCTTCTTTAGTGAGAGAGGTAATCACCATTTCCCCTTGACTACCCTGTGGGCAAGATTCTCCAGTATCAGGATCAACGGTTTCTACTAAGAAGTGGTCTTCACAGATATGTAAGCCGTTATGATAAGGACATTCTGATGATACTCCGGGACCAATCATTTCAGTGAGTCCGTAACAGTCATAGGCTTCTAAGTTGAGTTTTTCTTCGATTTTACGTTTCATTTCTATAGTCCAAGGTTCAGCTCCGAAAAATCCTACTCTGAGCTTAAGATCCCGAACAGGATCAACACCGAGCTCTTTGGCTTGTTCAGCAAGTACTAAGGCATAGGATGGAGTACAAGTGACAACTGTTGCTCCAAGATCTTGCCAGAGCATAACTTGACGTTTACTGAGTCCACCAGATACCGGAACAACAGCTGCACCTACACGCTCAGCTCCATAGTGAAAACCTAGTCCGCCAGTAAAGAGGCCATAGCCATAATTATTGTGAACAATATCAGCATCTGTTACCCCCGCTGAAGTATATACGCGCGCCATTAGTTCAGCCCAAGTGTCTAAGTCTTTGGCTGTATAACCAACGACAACCGGTTTGCCAGTTGTGCCGCTCGAAGCATGCATGCGGACGATTCTGTCCATGGGTTCTGCAAACATTTCAAAGGGATAATTGTCGCGAAGGTCATATTTTGTAGTAAAGGGTAGTTTATTTACGTCTTTTAAACTTTTAATATCTTGGGGTTTGACACCTAGTTCGTCCATTTTCTCCTTATAGAATGGAATTCTACTGTAACATCGTTCGACTGTTTTTTTGAGCCTTTCGAGTTGTAACTTTTCAAGTTTGGATCGCGGCATGGTTTCATGTTCTCGATCCCAAATTAAACATTGTTTAGCACCAAGTTCAGGTCTTCTCACCCTCATTAAGGGACCCTCCTTATTTAGCATTATCACTTACCTAGGTTCACTAATTGGTTCCAAAATTTTGTGACCTCTCAATTATCTTAGTCATAATATATCAAATATTCACGCAATTATATTGTTTGAGCAAATCAACTGTTCATTTTAAAGGTTTTACGATGGAAAACTGCCGTTGAATGGGTTTTAACCCAAGTGGCAGTGGACGTAATTTGACTGTGAACGGTTTTCTGGACCCTAAAGCGACTACCTGAGCACTTGGCAGGACTTTACAACTCAGTATTATTTGATAAAATTAATATACCATTCTAAATTTTCTGATAATTGTCCACATGAAAGGAGGTGTATCTATGTTAGGGTTAACTGACCCAGGAGTAATAGCTGCTTATCTCTTATCAATCGGCAGTGCCCTTCTTTGTGTAGTATATGGAGTAATGAACTGGGAAAAGGATTAAGAAGCCTATGTATAGAAGGAGGGGATTTAATCAATGGGCGTTTTTTATACCATTCTGGCTATCTACGTAGTGATCGTTGCATTCCTAGGTTATCTAGGGTATAAACATACTAAATCTTCGAAGGATTATATGGTGGCAGGTGGAAATATTCACCCTTATGTCATGGGAATGGCTTATGGGGCAACCTTTATCTCTACCTCGGCCATTGTAGGATTTGGTGGGGCTGCTGGTTTTTTTGGAATGAGTATGTTATGGCTAACCGTCGCCAATATTTTTGTAGGAATATTTATTGCCTTTGTTTTCTTTGGCAAAAAGACGCGTGCTCTGGGGCAGAAATACGGAGCCTTTACTTTTCCTCACCTCTTAGGATCACATTATGAATCTATCTTTATTCGCCGTTGGTCAGCAGCACTCATGAGTATCGTCTTACCCATTTACGCTGCCGCAGTGATGATCGGTGGTGCAAGATTCTTAGAACAAACCTTAAAGATGGACTATACTACCGCACTCTGGGTTCTCTCTCTCGCAGTTTTAGCTTATGTCTTTTTTGGTGGCCTCAGAGGAGTTGTTTATACAGATGCCTTCCAGGGCACTTTGATGTTCATTATGATGTTCCTGCTAATCATTTTAACCTATAAGATGTTAGGTGGAGTCTCTGCCGCCCACGCTAAGTTAAACGCAATGAATAGTTTAGTCCCTGCGGCGCTAGCTAAACAGGGCATGGTCGGCTTTGCCTCAATGCCTAAGTTTCTATCTCAAAACTGGTGGTTTGTCATATCAACCTTAGTTCTTGGGGTTGGAATTGGTGTTTTAGCTCAACCTCAACTCATCGTTCGCTATATGACCGTTAAATCTGGCAAAGAATTAAATAGAGCCTTAGCTTTTGGTGGGGTATTTATTCTTTTCATGACCGGTGTCGCCTTTACAGTAGGTGCTCTTTCAAATGTTTACTTTTATGAAACAACCAAAAAAGTTTCTATGATGGCTTCTGCCGTCGGANNAACACGGATAAAGTCATCCCCTTGTTTCTAACTCAAGCTTTTCCCTCCTGGATTTATTACTTCTTCTTGCTAGGGCTTCTGGCTGCAGCTATGTCGACCTTGAGCGGCCAGTTCCACTTTATCTCAACCTCAATCAGTTATGACCTGCTTGGCAAAACCAGTAAAGACGATTCCGGCAAAACAATCTGGTTAGCCCGGATGGGTTTGATTGTCGGTTTTGTGATTACCGTCTTTGTGTCCTTTCAATTACCGGGAAGCATTATTGCTATTGGAACTTCAATCTTCTTCGGTCTTTGCGCTGCTGCATTCCTTCCCATGTATATAGGAGCACTTTGGTGGCAGCGTTCTTCAAGATCCGGTGCGCTATGGAGTATGATAGCAGGATCCCTTATTTATCTCTTTATGTGTATCTTTGTCAATGCTAAGGAATCGGCAATCTTTGGCTTGACTAAAGCCCTTTTCGGAACAGTCTCTCTAGCTGGAACTGGCTCCTTAAGTTATATCGATCCACTGATAGTAGCTCTACCTGCCAGTGCTGTGATTTTCATTATCGTGACTTTATTAACTGAACCTATGAGTAATGTTAGAACCAATGCCATAAAACAGTAAACTCGTAGAACCCACCCCCACTTATAGAAGCTTGTAAAAGCTTGTAAAAGCTTGTAGAAAGTGGGGGGCTTACGAGTGGATAAATGACGAACAAGTTTTAGTTTTGGCGGAAAACGCACGCGCGTTCTTCCGTCTATTTTTTATTTCCCAGGCGCTCGAAAAATGCTTGAAGTAAAGATTGGACTTGTCCCTCTTGCAAAAATCGGGTATCCGACATGTCGGCCTCAAAGACCATACCAGGTAAACCGGTCAGTTCAGTAATTTGTTTTCTTTTGTCATAAAGACCAAAAGAGTTGGGCTTACAACTACGATTAGAGAACAAGACAAAGCCGTCACAGTTGTAATGTTTTATGAAATCTAATTTTAGTTTAACTCGATAGTCAAAACCTCGGTTGACAAATGACTCTGAATATACTTCTGCTAACGTTTGCAGCGGATGAGCGAGGTCAAACTTCATAGCCCAGGAATGGGTATACTGGGATGCAACCACCAGTGCATTATTGGCAGCAAACATATCTGAGAACCAACGCAAGCGTGGCCAGACTGGAATATGATCAAAGTAAATTTTATACTGTTCATTAGGAATCGCATAGATTTTTTTCTCCACTCGTTCCTCTAGCTCCTGTTTTAATTGGCGATAATAGTCAACGGCCATTTGAGTACCACGCCAGGTGACAATCGGAGCCATATGAAAACAAGCATCAAAAAAACCGAACGGGGCGGGTTTCAAAGCTGCCATTTCCAAGCAGTCATTCCAGAGTTGGCAAGCTTCATTGGATAGCTTCAACACTTCCTGGAGCCGGTCGAAATCAAAACGACGCTTTGTATTAACCTCAAGAAATTCAATCATCTCCTGAAGCTGATGAATAACATAGTTTTTACTATGGTCAGATACTCCGTTTTCAATCAGGGGCGAATCCAGCAAAAAATAAGGTGCCTTATAAAAACGGCCGGCTGCTTCAAACCACTTGGGTAAACTGCCACACTGGGTATTACAGCTCAGAAGCAAATCCGGAGACAGGATTTGTCCTACCAAATGCTCAGAAGTGTAAGCATCACCTAGGCCGCATCTGGCATAGCCGCATAGGTCTTGAAAGTAACCCTTGCTTTCCGCTGCCTCGGAGAGTTTATCGGCCACTTTCCGAGCAGCAGCCAAGGCTCCAAAATTCTCTGGATAATAAGGGAAAAGATCCATTGCATAAACAATTTCGACTGGGAAAACTGCTGTCACCCAAACTACAGGTATACTCTCTCGGCGGCATTCCTCACCCCGAGCATAATATTTAGCCATTAATTCTTTCATAAGACCTGCTGTTTTGAAAGGCTCACTCAAATAAATCCCCCCCGATCATTTCTATAAAAGCTTCCAGTCTGGTCCTGATCTGACCTAAGGAAAGATTGGTAAACTCCGTCTCAATACGCATATTTGGAATTCCTGCTAAATCCAGAGCCACGCGCATATCATTATAATCATAATTCTCCGGTTCACAGAATTTAAGGTGGAGAAAGATCATTCCCTGAGCTTTGGACCTTTGCACTAAATCGATTAGGAACCGCCGCCGTTCGTATTCCGGATTATCATAGCCGCCAAAAGGAATCTTGCTGAGCTGACGATCCGCTAACGCTTCTAAAGGATCACCGTCTTCAACGGCGTCCGGTCCTAGATAACGGTTCCCAGTCAATAAGTCATCACCGACAACCACGCCTCCTGACTCTTCGATTAAATCCATAATCTCCGGTGGTTCCCAAACCCCACCTGAGATAACAAGTCTAACTTGGGAACCAGCCTGAACTGTAGCCTTAGCTAATCTTGGCTCCATATCCTTTATCAGATCACGCAAAAGTTGGCTATGATCCTCCTTATCCATATACATCGCAGCTTTGATTATGGTATAAGCTTTACGTGAAGTTATCAGTTCCGGATGACTGGTATGGATTTCAAACATCTGGCGTAATAATTTACGATTCTCGTTAAATATTCGAATTGAGGCCTGTATTTTTTCATTCGTAATAACTTCTCCGGTCTGTTGTTCAAGATTAGTTTTTAAACGAGCCAATTCTTCAGTGAGATATTTTCGGGCGCTGGGACGGTTCACCTGTCTAGGCATTAAGAAGTTTTCAATATAGGGAGTTTTGCAAGTTTTACGCCAAATACCCACCATCATTCTAGTTGTGTCACAGGTATGAGGAATTAGAATACCGTCCAGAAAATCAAGGTCCCCACGCAAACCCATCTCCAGTGAGCTGCGCATAAGTGAACAAGCCCACACTTGGAGATGAGTATCGGCTAAACGAATATTACTGTTAGAACCTAGAATACCTACCGGAAAAGCCCCCGCAGCGTGTATTAACTCTTCAGGCACATCAGACAGCAGCCAGCCAATAACCTTTTGGCCTCGTGCCTTCCGCCTAAGGGCTTCATCATATGGAGAAGCTACCGCGGCAGCAAATTGATTAAAATAATTCTCAATACTCATTATTTGCCTCCCCTTATATACTCCTAATTATTCAAAACTACCGATGACTTAGGATATGAATAGTAGCTATCACCTCCAAATACTAAAAAATAGCAACAAAAAAAGACTATATATCGATACCCTATTGGGACGAAAACCGTAGCCTTTCGCGTTACCACCCAACTTGACCAATTAATGGTCCACTCAGTAGGTACAGAATAATTTGTTGTTCACAATGAAAGAGGGTAAAAAAATAAACTTCTCGACCCCGTAGGGACGAGAAGTATTTCTCGCGTTACCACCCAACTTGACTTCGAAGAAGTCCTCTCTCAAAGGTGCCGAAACAAACTCCGATACCTCCTTCACCTAACGGGGAAGAACCGTCCAATCCTACTTGGCGAACCGTTCAGATGGCAACTCCGGAGCGAACTTCAATTACTGTCACCTATAGAAGAGCTTTCAGTCAGCGACCCTTCCTCCCTGAAAATTAACGTGTAATTTACTTTTCTCCATCATAGTCTTTGCAGATGTTTATTCAATTGACTATATGGTATTAGATTATGAGCTTTGTGTTAATACACATTTTCAAACTTTTGGCAAAAAAACCAAATTGTCGGTCAAGTAGTTACCGTACAATAATCGGTTCCCTTGGCGACAAGGTCAGGTAGCGAGCACCTTCGTCTCCCTCAACGACAACAGTATCCTCAATTCCTACTGCCCCTAAACCTGGGAAAACGAACTTAGGCTCGATTGCCACAACCATTCCAGAGACTAACACCTCTTTGGCACCCCGGCTAATTGTTGGTAACTCATCGAGTTCCAGCCCAATTCCATGCCCGATAAAAGCAACACGTGCTTGACCAAAACCCATAAAGTTTTGTTCATACGGTGTATTTTCTTTGACCCAAGTCATAATTTCAGCATAGATTTCCCCTGCGATCCTTCCTGGTATCATAGCTTTACGCAATCTTTCTTCTACCTCTAAAATGATTTCATGCGCTGCAAGTAGTTCCGGAGACATATTACCATAAGCCATGAGCCGAGTCTGATCTGTTTGATAACCATTGACTACTGTAACAAAATCCAGAATAATTGACTCCCCTTCTTGGATAATAGCCTTAGAAGGTCCTTGGGGGAAAGCAATCGATGCTCCCTTGCCAACGATTGGACCGTCAAAACATCCTGGAACCGTAGCCCTCGAACCAGAAAATATCGCACCAAAGTGAAATTCAGAATTAAAGCCGCGCACCCGTGAATATCCTTCATGACCTGCAGCCCGTGCTTTTTGCTCTAGGTGTGAGTCAAACTCAACTTCAGTTATCCCAGGGCGTAAAATTTCTTGAGCATAGGCCAATACTTGTGGATATACAAGAGCTGTTTCTTCTAAACGGGCTATTTCCCATGTAGATTTAGTAGCCCTTTGTAAACGAATAAATGGGGAAACATCAACAAAACGGATTTCCTGAAACGCTTTACGGTAGCGTTCATATTGGCTAACAGGTAAGACATCAAACTCTAGGCCCAATACTTTAGGCAAGGGTAAACTGGCCTCTTTAAGATAACCCGGGATTTTAGAAAGCCCCAAAAGTGGTATTACCCTCCAATCCGTTTCTTCTTCGGCTCTGGCTACATCACGATAGGCCATAACAAGTGGTTGCCCAACCTGGGGAATATAAATATGAATATTTTGAGCTGTTCCACTATAATACAAAGTATCAGCCCTCTGTACTAATAATGCCCCATCGAACCCTTCCCTTTGCAACGTTTCCTGTAAATTATTTACCCTTTGTTGTAATTCGGACTCCGGAACCTTCATTGTTTGCCTCCTCAACTAAAGCTATTAGCGCTTTCATTATAATAATACATCATTCTCCATCTGATCAAAGTTTTCCTGCATCTTCAACAAGCAATACAGCACCATAACCGATCTGCTTTATAGAAAAGAATTATTGTTTTTCATACAATGCTTTAGCAAAGAGTGCTGCGCCCAAGGCTCCGGCAATTTGGGTATCATATTTGGGTTTAAGGGCTTCTACTCCCAGGAGCCTTTCTAGCCGTTTAACTATACCGGCATTCTTGGCGATTCCACCGGTGATAGCAAAGTTTTTTTCCATTCCGTTACGCTCTAACAAATTGACTACCCGACGGGCCATGGCTAAGCAGTAGGCTGCTAGGACTTTTTCTTTAGACCATCCTTGCCGTAACAGCCCTGTAGCTTCTGTCTTAGCAAATACAACGCAGGTACTCGATACCGGTATGGGTTCTTCTTCAACATTTAGAGACATTTCTCCAACATCCTCGATAGAGACGGATAATAAGTTAGCGAATACTTCCATTCCACGTCCAGTTCCTGCGGCACATTTATCATTCATTAGGAAGGAGGTGACTTTTCCTTTTTCATCACAGTGGATGGCTTTACAGTCTTGCCCACCCATATCCAACAAAGTCCGTAGAGTGGGTCCATACATGAAGTTTGCTCCTCTAGTATGACAAGCAATTTCAGTAACAGTTTTATCGGCAAAAGGTACGTTTACCCTGCCATAACCCGTTCCTACGGTAAATTTAACCTCTTCTAAGGTTAGTCCAGTACCTTCCATTGCCCAGTTCATGGCATTCGTGGCGGAACTTAGGCTGTCCGATCCGGTCCGCATATTTGAATAGGCATACAACTCACCATCAACACAAATAACGGCCTGAGAACTAGTTGAACCGACATCTACACCTGCTGTGACTAATTTACCTGTCCAATCGATATCTGGGTTCTTCCAGTTATATTCTTTCCATCTCCAGTACTCTTTTTTATTATTCACAGTCTCACTCATACTTTGAACCTCCTCTCTTTTACCCTATTTCTACTGCATACAGTGCTGCTCCTAAGGCACTGATAAACTCGGGATATTCCGGAACGATGATAACTTTGGCCAAGTCTTCACTTAGGGATTGGACTAACCCTATATTTTTACCTGGGCCGCCGATGAGTGCTACGTCGTCGACGATCCCAACTCGGCGCACAATTGAGCTAACTCGGTTCGAGACTCCATCATGCACAGCTTTGGCAATATCCTCTATTGCGGTATTTTGATGGATTAATGAGACGACTTCTGATTCGGCGAATACGACGCACTGGGCGTTCATCGGGACTTTTTTGGTATGTTTCATAGACAGTGGACCCATTTCCTCTGCGGTAGTTTGCAAGGCTCTTGCCATGGATTCGACGAAAGATCCTGCTCCAGCAGCACATTTTTCATTGGTGGCAAAGTCGGATATTTTACCCTCTAGGGTAAGCTTAATCGCTCGGCCTTCTTCTGCTCCCAAGTCGATAATAGTGTTGACGGTTGGTACTACAAATCTGGCTCCTCGAGCGGCAGCTTCTACCTCTGTAACATAAGCTTGAGCAAATTTAATTTCACTGCGCCCTACACCCGTTGAGGCTAGTGCTGCTACATCCTTTGCCTTTAAACCGGCCTGTCCCAACGCATTAGTAAAGGCTTCTGTAGCCGCCTCGTTGATCTCAAAACCTGTTAAGGTCATGTATCTGCTAATGACTTCTCCATCTTTGAGTACCACTACTTTTGTGCTTCTGTTTCCACTATCAATTCCTACAGTAATCATTTTACTTAACTTACCTCCTTATATTTAGATGCCTGAGATCAAAAGTCAGATACGACTTGATCTATGTCCTTCTTGCTCCTGCTGATCTACTATCTTCCTTTATCGCCCCTAATAAAGCAACTGTTTTCATGATAGTGAGAGCCCCAAGGGGGGGTTAATAGTTCCTAGCATCTTATTATAGCCTTTTTTGAATTTGTCGGCACAACTTCTGGTATCAAAGGCACTTTTGTCCACCTAGTTAAATACTAGTTGTTATTCAACTGCTATCTCTGAAACACTACAAACTCGCGTTATTAAACGCGAGTTTGTTAGAAAATAAATTCTCGAAAGAGTGGCGTAGTGAATTCGTCAAGCTAAAGCTGAACATCGAGTCTTCGGTGACGAAAGCCTCCAGTGGAGGGTTTCGCCGAAGCCGCACGTCCCAAAAGGAACTCTTAGCGGCGAAGTCGGACTCTACCCCCACCGAAGCGGAGTACGAGGACCCACTCCCACTTGAAGAAGTGGGAGTCTTACGATTGGATAAATTTCTAGTAAGCTTAAATGGGAAATCCCTGGGTTCAGTCCATCTTACTGTCTCAAGACGACCTGAATAGTGGTGTTTAGGGACAAACAACCGATCTGATACCCTCACCGGAGCGTAAGAAATCTAAGCCCTCATTAATTTGGTCAAGTGTAAAGCGTTTAGTTACCATGGGTACTAATTGGATTTTTCCATTACGAACCAGCTCGATTGCTTTTGGATAATCTTGTAAAGAACAGCCTAAAGAACCCACAACTTCCATTTCTCGATACATAACCTTGCTAGCATTTAGTGACATCGGACTTGGCGGATAACCTACGATGACTAGGCGCCCGCCGTTTCGTACAAGATTAAAAGCAGTTTCCAGTGTTTTCGGATTGCCAATACATTCCATAGCAATATCTACTCCAGCGCCAACCGTCGCTTTCTTGACTGCTTTAACAAACGCTTTATCATCGGGATAATCTTTGGGATTAAAGATACCAACAGCACCTAAGTCTTTAGCCTTGTCCAATTTGAATTGCATAATATCAACAGCATAGACAGAGGCACCCGCAGCATTAGCAAGTTGGACAAGGTTTAAGCCAACCCCTCCACAACCAAAGACAAGTAAAGTATCACCAGGTTTCACACCGGACCGGTTTTTTACAGCATGGAAAGGTGTAGTAATAGCATCGGCAATAATAGCAGCTTCAATCAAAGGGATTTCATCTGGTAAATGAAAGAGATTATTTGCAGGAGCTTTGACATATTCTGCATAGCCACCATCTACATCGTTCCCAAACATCTTCATTTTTTCACAAGTATTGCCACGTCCTTGACGACAAGGGCCACATTCACCACAGGCCATAACCGCTGGCAATAAAACATGATCCCCGACTTTGAATGTTGTAACATCTGGGGCGACTTCAAACACAGTACCAGAGATCTCATGTCCTAAGATCAAGGGTGGCTTCTTAAAAGTAGGAGTACCATGGTCAATATAGCCTATATCTGTGTGACATAGTCCGCAGGCGGCAACCTTAACTAAAACTTCACCAGTTCCAATGACTGGCATTGGAACTTCCTCTACTTTAAGAGGCTGATTAGGACCATAAAATACAGCTGCTTTCATTATAAATACACCTCCAATTATTCATGGAAATATTCTTCCTTATATTGGATATCTACGATACCCTTTGGGCTTAGAGTGCATTAGGTAAACCTGTTGCTCACTGAGCTTCCCAGTAAATAATTCCAGCATTACTCCTAATCCGAACACGCTCTTGAACCCTTAGCCAACCCAAATGCCCTAGTGTTTCCGAAAGAGCTAACCAAGTGTGATATCGCCCGCCGCTAGGAAATAATTCGTTGGCTATAGAAAATGCACTCAAGCGTTGAGCACCTATAATTCGGAGGACTTGCTCACTTCGTTTAGCCATACGGTTAAATTGATGCTCAATTGCTTGGTCAACTGATAGGATCGGTTTGCCATGTCCTGGATAAGCTTTAGAAGCTCCAAGCAGGGCAATCTTTGTCATAGACTCCTGCAACCTTACCAAGCTCAAGTCTCTATCTTCCCCATAAATATTAAAGACTGGGTTTGGAGTAATTTGCTGCAGTAAGGTATCACCAGTGAACACTACGCCATTTTCTACAAGCTGAAAACAACAACTACCGGGTGTATGCCCAGGTGTATGAATTACCTTAATGGTCAGACCAAGAAGTTCTAAGTCAGTACTCTGTGACAAAGAGCGGATACAAAACACCGATAAGGGCTTAAACTCTCTCTCTGAGGCTACTACTTCACTTATCAAACTTGCTATCCGGCTCTTTTGGACACCGAGTTTTTCCAAAAAGGGAATGGCTGGCTCAGGGTCTTCAAAAAAAGGATTCTCTAAAGTACCGGTTAATTTATGTCTATCAGCGGGATGGACCCAAACCTGGGCACCTGAACGTTCCACAATTTGCGCTGCAAAGCTAAAATGGTCATAGTGCCCATGGGTTACCAAAATGTGTCGAATATCCTCCCAACTGACTTCAGCTTTTTTCAGAGTAGCTTCGAGTATATCCAACGCTTGAGGGGCATTTGGACCAGTATCTACTAGGATGGACTGATTATTTTCGAGTTTTATGAGGTAAGCGTTGGCCTTAAACCCAACACCTGGAATTGGTACCTTGTACTCATAGATCTGCATCCCATTGTTCTCCGTTTCGTTACCTTCAGTCTCCGTTTAGTACAGCGCCTCAATAATAGTAGCCATACCTTGCCCACCACCGATACAAAGTGTAACCATCCCATAGCGGCCATTACGTCGACGCAGTTCATAAAGAAGAGTCGTCATTAAACGAGCTCCGGTTGCTCCGATTGGATGTCCTAAGCCAATGGCACCACCATTGACATTCGTTTTCTCCATGTCAAGCCCAAGTTCCCGAATAACTGCCAATGATTGTGAAGCAAAAGCTTCATTCAATTCAATTAAGTCAATATCGGCTAAACTAAGCCCAGCTTGTTTTAAAGCTTTACGTACTGCTGGTATGGGACCAATTCCCATGATTTGCGGTGGTACTCCAACTGCTGCATCTGTAACAATTCTAGCCAGAGGCTTGATACCTAATTCCTTAGCTTTTTCAGCAGACATCAGTACCACTGCCGCAGCAGCATCATTACGGCCACAAGAATTACCTGCTGTAACGGATCCGCCTTTCTTAAACACTGGTTTTAAACTTGCTAGTTTTTCCAGCGTCGAAGCTCTTGGCCCTTCATCCGTATCAAAAATAACCGTGCCTTTTCGAGTCTTGATCTCAATAGGTAGAATTTCATCCTTGAAAACCCCTGAAGCTAAGGACCTTTGACATCTTTCCTGACTCTGGAAAGCGAACTTATCCTGATCCTCTCGCGAAACATTATATTTTTCGGCCACATTTTCAGCAGTATCACCCATCGAAACACTGCCATAAATCGAAGAAGGTTGCCCACCTGGGCCTGCTTCTGTCAAGGAATCAACTAATACCCCATCTCCAGCACCATACCCATAGCGCGCATTTTTAAGGTAAAAGGGTGCCCGACTCAAACTTTCGGTTCCCCCGGCCACAATCACTGCAGATCTTCCGGTCTGGATTTCTTGGGTTCCATTGCTGATAGCTTTTAAACTGGCAGCACATTGACAATGGACTGTATAGGCAGAGGCATCTTCCGTAATTCCCGCCAAAAGTGAACAAACGCGAGCGATATTTGCGGCTTCAGTCGTTTGACGCGACCAACCCATGATAGCTCCCTCTACTAAATCAGGACTTACACCTGCCCGAGCAACAGCCTCTTTTACGATAAGACCACCAAGTTCTTGGGGCGTAATGTCTTTAAGTGTTCCTCCGATATTACCAAGTGGCGTTCTTACGGCACTGACGATTACAACTTCTTGCAATTCTGGTCCCCCCCTTTTTATTAACTTAATATTCATATAGTGAACTCGTTCAAACAAAGTCGAGACTTCAGTGACGTAAGTCTCCAGTGGAGACTTACGCCGAAGGCGCAGTACCACAAACGGATACTTTCGCGCCGTAGGATGACTTACGCTGAAGGCGCTGGACCCTGAAAATACTTTAGCACTGTAGGATGGATTCAACCCCTTCGCCTTCGAGTGTTCGTATTGGGAAGGCGACTCGGCGAAACCAATCCTCAGCGGAATTGTAATCGTTTATGGCCGTGTTTCGGAATAAAATACTTAGCGATTAGGCGCGTCGCTTAGCGCATGATCATGCCACCCTCAATACAGAGAATCTGCCCAGTAATATAACTCGCATCTTGAGATGCCAAAAAGACAAAACCACCCGCCATTTCCTCCGTTTGCCCGAATCTGCCCATGGGTATTTTATCTAAATACTTAGCACTCAAGGTTGGATCTGTAGAAATTTTTTCCGTCATTTTTGTGACAGCAAACGGAGAAATCGCGTTAACCGTAACTCCGTATTTAGCTAATTCCCGTGCCGCAGATTTTGTCAAAGCATTTATTCCACCTTTAGCAGCTGCGTAATTCACTTGCCCGATCGTGCCTTGTAACCCAGCTGAAGAAGTCACATTGATGATTCGACCATAACCACGGGCTTTCATGTCTCCTGCTACAGCCTGCATGCAAAGGAACGTTCCTTTCAAGTGGATATTTATAACGTCATCCCACTGCTCTTCGCTCATTTTGAGCATCATAGCGGGTTTACTTAAACCAGCGTTATTGACTAAGATGTCAATTTGGCCCAGTTCCTCTTTAACTTTTTGAACCATTGCGAACACTGATTCTTTTTTCGCAACATCCACAGTAGCTACGCATGTTTTACGTCCAAGCGCTTCAATCTCTCGCACAACATCATCGTCACGAGTGATTGATCGACTAACTAGCGCCACATCTGCGCCCTCACTAGCAAAGGCCAAAGCAACAGCCTTGCCTATGCCATCCTTCGCACCTGTTACTAAGGCTACTTTTCCTGCAAGTTTCATCTCTTTTCCCCCATTAAATTATTTCACTTACCCTGCCAGACTGGTTTGCGTTTTTCCATAAAAGCGTTTAGCCCTTCTAAGGCATCCGCGCTAGGCATTAATTCATTCAGGTAAATATCATCAATAGCCTTTAGTCCCTCAACAAAGCCCTTATTCAGGCCGGCCTTGATGGCCTTTTTGGTGTACGCCAGCACTAATGGGCTCATTGTCATAAACTTCTGTAAAAATTGCTTCACGCCTTCGTCAAAGGAATCCACGGGTAGAACAGCGTTCACCAACCCCAACTTATCAGCCTTGGCGGCATCGAAGACCTCGCCTCCCAAAAGCAATTCCATAGCATGGGGCATAGAGGTTAATTTGGGAAGCATGTAGGCAGCTATGGGTGGAAATACTCCGACAGCTATTTCTGGTTGTCCGAACTTCGCCTTTTCCGAAGCTACGACCATATCACAGAAAAGCACCAGTTCATATCCTCCACCCAAAGCCGCACCATTAACAGCTGCCACAATAGGTTTATCGTTATTATACATATTATGGAATATGCTGTCGAAGACCTCAATCATTTTTGCCACCTTATCAGGTGTGTGATCCGCAACGTCTACACCGGCTGAAAAGACCTTCCCTTCTGCATTTAAGAGGATAAGTTTAGCGGTTTGCCCTTGGGCCCAGACAAATGCGTCGGCGATTTCCTCCATCATAGGAATAGTCAAAACATTAAGTGGCGGTTTGTTTAGGGTTATGGAAATCAATCCATCCACATTATTCACCTTGATAAAATCATAACTCATACGATACCCTCCTTTTCACATCTTTATCGTCATAGTATTAATCGTTGCTTATATTCCCACTCGCGTTTGCTCCAAAGAAGGTGTAGGAAATGCGAGCGCTTTAGTTAATACATAAGCCGTTTGGAGTGCCTCTGTAGGGCAAAGAGGAAAACATTCTTTGCAGTTCCAGCACTCCTGGGAAGCTATCTCAGGAATGAAGCATATCTCCCGAGTTTTGCCTTTGTCAACAAAGGCAATAGCGTTCTTCTTTTTGACCTCGGCACAGTATCTTACACATAGACCACAATGAATGCAAAATGAGGAATCTTTTTCAAAACGGTCTTTGTTTGCTCCATACTCTATAGCCAAATCCTGCAAATCAAAGGCATCCGGAGCATGAGCCAGCAATAGCTCCAAGATCATTTTGCGAATTCTAGCTAACTTCTCAGACCTGGTTCTGACGACCAAATCTTTGGCCACAGGGTAAAGGCAGGCAGCAACATAATTTGTCCAGCCGCGAACGTCTGCTTCTACTGTGCAAAAGCGGCAACCCCCATAAGGTTCTAATTTCTCATGGTGACAAAGTGTCGGAATCGATATTCCCGCTTGTTGTGCAGCCTGTAAAACGGTCATGCCTTCACTTGCCGTAACTTCTTTTCCGTCAATCTGTAAAATAATTTCACTCATTTTTCTATGCTCCCTCTAATGCGATCAGTTCCTTGCAGGAATG
>DOPS01000199.1:6663-12153 GCA_003512645.1 Desulfosporosinus sp. | reverse complement strand
AAAAAAGTTATTCAAACTTCTTACTTGAAGAAGATGATTCGCTCATTGTTTTCTTGAAACTCTTTCGAGTTTCTCTCATTGGCTGTCCTTGTTGTTTAGTTTTCAAAGACCATGTTCCTTAGCCGTTTTGCGGCCAGATTTACATCCTAGCATTTTCAACTCTCGTTGTCAATAACTAATTTTCTCAGTTCCGATCAAATAGCTGGAAGCATTAACTCCTAGCATTTTTGATCACCGTGATGCTTCGGCTCGTTTTTGGCCGGATGTATATTTAGCATTTTCAACATCAGTTGTCAACACCAATTTGCTTCTTTTCAATTGAAAAGTTTAAAGGTCTAACCTCTATTGCTTTTCAGTCGATGCGCTTTTTTGGCGCTCAATCAGAATACACCTTTTAGCTTATGTTGTCTACTGTTATTATTATCCATAAAACTCAAGAGTGTCAAAATGTTGTGTTATTACGGTAATGCATCTAGGAAGAGCAATTAACTATCCAGTATCTGTTCTGCGCAAAGCACCCCGTCTACCGCAGCAGATATGATACCTCCAGCGTATCCTGCTCCCTCTCCGCAGGGGTAAAGGCCTTTGATGCCAATGGCCTCTAAACTTTCCCCTCTGGTTATGCGCACTGGTGAAGAGCTGCGGGTTTCGGCCCCCGTCAGCAGCGCATCCGGATAGGCAAAGCCAGGCATCCACAAGCCCATCTCTATGATACCTTGCCGTAGTGAATTTGTGATATATTCCGGTAAAAAGGAATCCAGCTCGGCGAACTCAGTTCCAGGCAGATAGGTAGGCAGTATATCCCCAAAAGCTGTCGTTTTGCGCTTTTGGAGAAAATCTTCCAACCTTTGCACCGGCGCTTTATATCCTCCGCCGCCCGCTGCGAATGCTGCTGCCTCTATCCTGCGCTGAAAAGCACAACCGACAAGTGGATCTTCGCTCCCAAAATCCCCCTTCTCAAGGGTCACTAAAAGCGCAGTATTGGCATTTCTACCGTCCCGAGCGAATTCGCTCATTCCATTCGTTGTCAGACCGTTTTCCTCTGACGTCGCCGCAACGACTGTCCCCCCTGGGCACATGCAGAAAGTATATACGCCCCTTCCGTTTTGCAGATGCACTACCATTTTGTAATCAGCCGATCCAAGCTTAGGATGCCCAGCGAAGCCACCGTACTGAATTTTATCGATCATTTCTTGGGAGTGTTCAATACGCACGCCTAGCGCAAAGGGCTTTTGTTCCATATAGACGCCGCTATTCAGCAAACTCTTAAAAGTATCACGTGCGCTATGCCCGATGGCCAGAACAACATTATCTGAAGAAACTTCGCTATAATTCCCCTTCTCTTCAAAACGCACACCAGTTACCTGTCCGTCCTTGAACAGTATTTCTGTTACGGTTACATTAAAGCGCACCTCCCCCCCCAGGCGTATCACTTGCTCCCGAATTCTCTTAACTATTTCTTGCAAACGGTCAGTGCCGATATGCGGCTTACTCAAATACATGATTTCAGGGGGCGCACCGGCCAGCACCAACTCACTGAGCACCTTTATTTTACGAGAATTCTTCTGTCCGATTTTCAACTTGCCATCTGAAAAGGTACCTGCGCCTCCCTCACCGAACTGTACATTAGTTTGGGTATCAAGAATTCCGGTCCGCCAAAACTTTAATATCTTTCTCTTTCGGCTATCTACATCGAGTCCCCGCTCCAGCAGAATGGGTCTTGCTCCTGCTTGCGCCAGAATCAATGCCGCAAACATCCCTGCTGGGCCACACCCTACAATGACAGGACGCTCTTTCAGTTTTATAGCCTTGGGTACAGTATAAATTAGCTCTATTTCTTTGGAGATGCATTTGTCCTTGTTCATTGAAAGGACTTCGTTTTCGTCTCCTGAAACACATACAAGAACGGTCATGTTGAAATGGATGTCCTGCTTGTTGCGAGTATTTACCGTGCGTTTTGCAATACTGATGCGCTCTATACGACGATGCTCTATATGCAGCCTTTTTGCCACGATGTCCTCTAACGTTTTTTGATCATACGTTAGCGCTACTATTAAGTCAGCAATTTTAATCATTGTATTCTCCTAACAGATAAAGTTGATGAACTATAAGCAAACAACTGATGTTTCCACCTGACGATCCGGTATAGTCCAATACTTTCTTAACAAGCTATTTTTTTCTTCCCTTGAAACAACCCTAAATCCATGTTTCTGATAAAATTTAATAGCCCAATCGGCTGCAGCCCATGTACCGATTAGGATTGGCTTACTCGTTAATGTTTTGAGATGTGATAATAGTTTACCACCTATTCCTGAATTTCTTTTAACAGTTTGGACATAAGCATGTCGGATTAAGGTAACGTCATTAACCGGTTGAATACCCATGACCCCAAGCAATTGGCCGTCCTCTTCGTAACCCCAAAACTCAACACCTTCCTCTATTTGTTGTTGAAGCTCTTCTTTAGTCATATACGGTTCTTTCCATCAGTCAACCGGAATGATGCCTCGGTAAGCTTGGGCAGCGTCATTAATTATAACAAAAATCTTGTCCTTCTCACTCAATTCACAGGGTCGAATCATTTCTAACTTTCCTTTCAAATAAGCAACATGTTACCGTCACCCTAGACCCACCGTTACAAGACTTGATCCTAAATAGTAATATGAATTTCCAACGCTGAGAGAGACCAGATTTTTTGGTCTCTCTTTGTAAATTATACTATTTAGTATTATGCTTTTTATTCCACTCCCCTATTTCCGAACAATTTAAACGAATTGTTTCATAACGTACATTCCCTCGATATTGATTATATACTTGCAAACTAAAGATCCATTATAGTAAACCATACAAAGTGTTCAGATATGGATAATTATACACTAATCATTTAGAGAAGGAGTGAGAAATATGTCTAGAAAATCAAAGCAGCAAGCAATAATTTGCATAACGTCAGAAAAACCTTCATAACGTCTGCAGGCTCTTTCAATGCCCAACGCAAGGAACGCGCAATGGGTCAGTTAAAGCAGGTTGGGATATGCAATGCTCTTTCCTATGAGTAATTCCGCTTCCACTCCATCCCGAAATTTATCTATGGCAATGACTTAAACTTCCCTGCATTCTTACGGTCCTTGATTGCCCGTAGTACTATTGGCAGGAAAAACTCTAATTATCGTATCCGGTGTCAAAGATGCCGCCGTTGGGAAAGAGAGAGTTCCTGAAAAAGTAGGCGGAGTTTGTGGGGATGGATATAGTTGCTGACGTGTAGTTATCTGATTAGGTATGTCAACTTCTGCAACCAAGCTATCAAATCCAGCAGGCAGGGCACCGATCACTGCCATAACACTGATTGCTTGTGTTCCTACGAAACTAGTATAAACTAGCGCTACTCCCGCTTCACCTAATTCCGAGGGTTGTACTACATCCAGAGTGACACAGCAAGGAAAGGAAATCTGACCTGGAACACATAAGACATCACCCGGAAAAATAACGTTAGGGTTACTAATATGAGGATTTGCTCTGATCAGTTCAGATAAATTCATTCTAAAGATACTGGAAATTATAAACATTGTATCCCCAGGATTAACAGTATAGTGTCCTGCAAAATTAGCCGGACATGCGGCAGGAATTCGTGGCATAACGATCACTCATCCTCTTCATTAGATTTGGCTATATAATATTAAGGAATTCTTCAACTGCCACTTTTTAATGACTATTTCAAGCTTGCTTTTAACCTCGGGTCTTTCCCGCCCAGGAACCTTAACTTACACGTTTCAACTCTTTAACTAGCAAGTTTTCGAAGAGAAAGGTGTAAACAAAATTACTTCAAGACATACTAACTGCATTCGGGAAAGGACAGTAATTCATAACTTAGTCACAAATTTTATAAGGATTGGAGGTAGCCTAATGAAGATAACGGCCGATAACGAAAGAGCTGTATTTGAATTACTTTATAAGTACTGGGTTGATCAGGAATCGTTCGAAAATCTTAAGCAAGAAATTTCTTTTTTAGATCCTCAGCAATTGGGTATCAATGAAAATAATATCGAGGCAAACGATATCGCAAGGCAAGTAGCCGATACTGACCCAGTACTATTTGAGGATGATCTGGCTGAGGACTGGCAAAAATTTGTTAATGATCGTCTTTCCGGAGTTGAATAATAGAGATGTAATTAACAAAATAGGTTCAGCAGAGTTTATTCTGCTGAACCTATTTTGTATTAATTAAAAGTATTCTCCTTATCTTGGTTCCACAACACTAATCTGTAAAAACTAATCAAGAGCTGCAAGCAAGGGCTACGAGTAATGGCTGCAAGACCTTTAAACTAGCTTATCTTTACCTATCCATTGTTTAAAGATAAGCTAGTTTCCACATTTTTATAAGTTCAGAAATGTTTCACTCCAAAGTATTTTTCGGGTAAGTTCTAGATAATCCCCTTCATAAACAAACTCTTTGTTAGCGATTAAAATTGCCATACCGTGTACCAAACCCCAACAGGCCAATACTAACGCATTTAGGTCAGTGCTACTATCCGCCCCATTGCTTTGATTTTCCGATTGGTAGCGTACAATAGTATTATAGAATGTCCCAAAAGGCTGCACGCTCTCTTTAAGGGTTTCACAATGCTCATGATCCAAATGTTTACTCAGGTCGCTTCGAAATAGTAACTTTAGAAATTCCGGGTTTTCAACAAAAAACTTAACATAAGCATAACCCATTTCTTTAATTTGGCTTCTAATGTCATTCGGATAGTTATTAATGGCTTCCTGAAGGCTCAAGTTAAATTTATGCTCAGCCTTAAGGGTAATCGCAAGAATCAAATCGTCCTTATTTTTGAAATGCCTGTAAGGTGCCGTGTGGCTTACTCCGCAGGCTTTTGCCACTTTGCGCAGTGAGAAGTTCTCATACCCTTCTTCATCCAGTAGCTTTAACCCATTCTTAATCAATTCGGACTTTAAATCTTCATGATGATAACTCTCATTTATCAAGGGGTTATACTTCCTCTCTAAAAACATAATAATAGTATACCATAATAGCACATAATGTTTANNTAAACATTATGTGCTATTATGGTGTTGACACTGTAAACATTATTGAACTTGAGGAGTGAGTAAAATGAAAGCCCTATTAATTTCGGATAAAGAGTATCAATGCAAGACCTATCAGAATCTGAAAAGTCTCATTGAAGAAATTCTAAATACCAAGGGATTAGGAATTGAACTAATAGAGGTGGGAACGGATAACCTCACCTTTTGCAGGGGCTGCTTTGGGTGCTGGATCAAAAAACCCGGGGAATGTGTTATTAACGATAAAATGGCCCAAATCAACCGAAGTGTTATGACCAGCGACATAGTCATTTATCTCAACCCTATAGTCTTTGGGCAGTTCAGCGCTAATATCAAAAATGCTATCGATAGATCCTTACCTAATATGTTACCGTTTTTTGAAATAAGGCCAGACGGTTCAACGATGCATCCGCCTAGGTATGACACATACCC
>DOPS01000199.1:282-6610 GCA_003512645.1 Desulfosporosinus sp. | reverse complement strand
AAATGGAGCTTGGAAGGGTGGATAACCTATTATGAAAAATATTGTTTTAATCAGTGCCAGCCCTAAGATCAACGAACAATCTGTCTCAAAGAAATTTTTAGATATGGCGGCTAACAGACTTGATGCCAATGCTTTCAATAAAACATTTATAGACGTCAGAAAAAGCATTCCAAACCATCAATGCGAGGCTTTC
Organism: Desulfosporosinus sp.; assembly: GCA_003512645.1. GTDB lineage: Bacteria > Bacillota > Desulfitobacteriia > Desulfitobacteriales > Desulfitobacteriaceae > Desulfosporosinus. Next base: position 6,417 of record DOPS01000199.1, on the reverse strand, counting down.
GAAACACTTTCCAAGGCAGACGTGATTATTATTTCATTTCCTCTCTACTTTTTTTGTTTGCCGGGTATTTTGACACAGTTTTTACAAGATTACTACCATTACTATACTGAACATAAAGTGGTAAGTAACAAGGTCAAAGTGTTTGCGATTGTTAACTGCGGGTTTCCCGAACCAGAAATAAATCTTGAGGCAGTCAGAGTGATCAAGAGCTTTAGCCAACATATCAATGCAGAGTTCTGTTTTGGCGTGCTGATCGGAGCAGGCCCCATGATGTTTGCCGCCAAAGACGCACCTTTTATGAAGAAACCCATTCAAAAGCTTCAGGATGCCTTTTCAGCAATTGCAGAAAACATCAAACATGAGCAGGTTACCAGGACGGATAATATCTATATTAGCCTTAATTTCCTATACTATAGATGCATCTTCCTTTTCTTTGGCGATAGAGGCTGGGTTACAATGGCTCGCAAAAACGGCTTAAAAAAAATCGAGCTTTATAGGAAACCATACTGTTAAACGAATAATCCTCTTCAATAGTCGAACAAGGTGGTGCTTCGCGTCAAGCGCACGGCATATGCCTTGTTCTTTTTTATACTAGTCAGAAAGTATAACTTTCAGTTGTATAATTTCTGGAAGGTTCCTTCTCACCATCCATGGCTTCTGGGACACTCGACCATCCATGGTCAGCGCATAAATGCAACTAAGTCGACCGCCTGCGCCTGAAGTCTTGGCGCTAACCAAGTTTTCTATATCGGCTCAGCGAGTGAATTGCATTTTAACTCTCTTCTTCATTACAAACTCCGGTAAGGCTCTTCAACCGGTTGCTTTGACGAAGTTCCGTAAGCCCTAATATGTTACATCTCTTAGGAATAAGCCTTTTGCTTGGGCTAAGGGTCCTGCTTCCCATCGTTTCTTTTCATTTAATATTTTTTCAACTTCTTTTGGTTTAAGATTACCTTTACCTACTTCGATAAGCGTTCCGACAATGATTCTCACCATATTCCATAAGAAGCCGTTCCCATTAACCTCTATGTCTAAAAGTCCATCCTTTTCTATTATATTAATGAAATTGATCGTTCTGATCGTCGATTTGTCACTGTTTTTTATGTTCGTAAAACTTTGGAAATCATGACTGCCAATTAAGACCTCCGAAGCATTTCTCATTTCGCTTAAATCAAGTTTCTCCGCAAGATGATATGTATACTTTCTATTAAATACATCCCTAAATTTTTGGTTATTAATTCTATAGACGTAGGTTTTCGACTTAACATTATATCTGGCATGAAATCGCTCAGGTACCTCTTCGATAGATTTAACCCCTATATCCTCAGGTAAATACTCATATAAATAATCCAAGATAGTGTCGGTAGTAAACGGAGATTTTGTATGGAAATTTGCGATATAATTTTCTGCATGTACCCCTGAATCCGTTCTTCCACAACCCACTATCTGAATTGCTTCTCCTGTCATTTTAGATAAGACAGCTTCGATTTTTCCTTGTATCGTCAGATCCGTCTCTTTTTGTTTTTGCCATCCTTTATATTTGAAACCGTCATAGCTTATAGTCATTTTTAAATTTCTCATATGTGCCTATGTGCCACCTTTTATTTATTTATGTTCCCATAACCATGTATGCATACATGTTAGTATACTACAATAATGTTCCAAGAGAAATTTTAAGTGAGGTTTAATAGTTTTTTTGTTTTGTAATAGTCTCGCCATAGAAACCCAAAATCATCCAATCAAGCTCATTTTATTCTTATTGAAGTATTCACTTTCTACGTCTGCAATCCATCATGACGTTATGATTTAGGATCTTTTCAGAAAGTTCTTGTTTAGAGATAGAAGAGTCTCCAGCAGATGAGTCTAATTTTTCCGTCCCAGGAGGCACAAAACGATCGTTTTCTTTGCTGGTTTGATCGAGATAGCCTGAGTTTTTAAGGACAATGTATGCGGCTCTAAGCTTCCGGGGCAAAAAGTAAAGGCCATCAATCTTTAAAGGCTTTCCTGCACCAGGAAGGCTTTTGGAATCACCTCTCGCTATGGCTTCTAGAATTCTCCGTTCCGTGAGAATACTAAAGACATCCTTCATGTTGCTACCCCCTCACAATTACAAATTTATTTGTTTTTGTATTATATGATGAACAACATGTGTTAGGCATTGTACTGCAGGTTGACTGTTCATAAAACTTATTCTATTCTGGTATGATTTTACACAAAAAACCAAGAAAAAAAGGCTATACTACCCATATCTAACGCCAAAGCTTTTGACTAAAAAATGATTCAAATATTGTAAGGTTATGTAGTAGAAAGATTACGGAGGTTTAAGAGTAGGACTCTTAAAAGAATGCTATGATACCACTGTAACCTTAAAAAGCTTTAAGAATATGTTTGTTGAGGAGATATTTATGCTTGATCTTTGTTTGTTAGGAACAGGGGATATGATGCCGTTGCCGGACAGATGGCTGTCATCCCTGCTGATAAGGTATCACGGACGAATGATTCTCATAGATTGTGGTGAAGGAACTCAAATCCCGCTGAGAATGACCAAATGGGGTTTCAAAACTATTGATGCTATTTTATTCACCCATTATCATGCCGATCATGTAGCGGGATTACCTGGACTGCTTCTCACAATAGGTAACTCAGGAAGGGAAGAACCCTTAACCTTAATGGGGCCTCCAGGCATAAAAGAAATCGTTGAAGGTATGATTGTCATTTCACCTGAATTACCTTATGAGTTGACCTTAATTGAACTATCAAACCTTGAAACTACCGAAACATCCATTAGCAATCTTGATATTAAGAGTATACCTGTTGATCACACTCTTCCTTGCTTATCCTATTGCATCGAACTTAAAAGGTGGGGTAAATTTGATGTTGAACGTGCTAAGGAACTAAGCATACCTGTAAACTATTGGAATAGTCTTCAGAAAGGTATGATGATTACCCTTGAAGGCAAGGTTGTAAACCCCGAAATGGTTGTAGGTGAAATGAGGAAAGGGATTAAAGTTTGCTATTGTACTGATACAAGGCCGACAGAAGACTTAATCGATTTTATTAATCACTCAGACCTCTTTATTTGTGAAGGGATGTATGGAAATGAGGACAACTTGGGCAAAGTTGTCCAGAAAAAGCATATGATGTTTTCTGAAGCTGGATTACTTGCAAAACAAGGCAGAACAAAGGAGCTCTGGCTCACTCACTATAGTCCGTCCTTAACAGAGCCAGAGGAATATATTGAGACTGTAAGAACAATTTTTACAAATAGTATAGCAGGAAGGGATTTGCTTATTAAGACTATAAAGTATACCGACTAAAATAATAAAATCTTTTTAATAATTATAGACCTTTCACCATACCCTCTTAAGTTCATTTAAGAACTCCTTCGGGATCGTTTGACCTTAGCAGTAATCCAAACATAAAACGCAGCGCCTTCCAATTTAGGAAGGCGCTGCGTTTTATGTTTTCTGGAGATTTTTAGTCAATGTTCATTTGCTCCTCTAATTTTCTACATTGTCCATAACTTGAACACCTAAAACTTTTGTAGGTTCGTCATTATACATTCTCATTTTCAAGCATATATTTTACCCTCGCTTATACAATGACTAATAGGAGCTATTGGATGATAGTTCATACTTCTTCACTGAAAAAATCAGTACTCCAACTGAGAACTGATGTTGCTATAACGCTTGGCGAGAATGGACGGAATCTGATTCATGGGGGTGTAATAATTATAGATAATTCAAGACTCATCCAAACCTCAGTTAATACATTTACCTATAATTACAAGGATAAACTATCTTTCGTCTCAACTTTAAAAGAACTCACTAACATGAAAAAAGTTCTCTTCACCTGTATCGGCACGGATCGGGCAACGGGTGACTGTCTGGGACCACTGGTTGGGACAAATTTAAAGCGGCTGGGTTATACGGTATTAGGGACACTGGATGAACCTCTACACGCCCAAAACCTGATTCAAGAACTTAAAAAGGCTTCGAACCTATATAATCCCGATATAGTCCTGGCAATTGATGCCTGTCTAGGTAAACTTGAAGATATCGGTAAGATCACCCTGTCCAACTCCCCTTTAACGCCAGGAGCAGCAGTACATAAGGATTTGCCCACAGTAGGTGATATTTCAATTATGGGGATCGTCAATTTAGGTGGCTTTTTTGAGCTTCAGGTTCTGCAGTGCACCCGCCTTCATACGGTGATGAAGCTTGCCTCAGATATCACGCATCTAATTTGGCGGGCAGTCCCTGCCTCTCGTAGGGATTCTTCAGTCAATAACAGAAATAACCAGAGTCAGTGCTCCTAGAGTTACCGGCCCGTACCGTTTTCAATAACAAGGATTTTGGTATTCTACACTAAGCAAATTAATAAAAATAATAGTACAACAACAGTTATAATCACCGCATTATAGCTGTTTGAATTTTAGGAACGCTGTAGGGATGGTGCCCGTTAACCTTTCCTGTTTCGCCGTTGACGAAGTCATTGTAGGTTGTAGAAGTGGGAGTCTCTCGATTGGATAATGTTGAGGGGGTTAAAACTGGTTCTCTTCAGAATTCACGATAAATTCATTGAGATTTATAAGCTTTCTTTTTTCCCTATTGCCTTTTGTCGTGTTAACAATGCCTTTTTCATCTGCTTTTTTAATGATGTAATCTCCCGTGAGTAAGTTATAATCTTCCTCATCAGCGTCATCTTTTGTAGTGGTACCTGTAAAGTATGAACCAAGTGTCGCCCCAATTAAGTACCAACCATCATCTTGAAATCTAAATCTATATTGTTTGTACCATCTCCAATTACTTCCACCATAAAAACTTAATAGAATTGAACCTCTATCAACGGAAATGGTTTCAAAAGGATCTCCAAATACTCCACCTTCGTTTGCTCTCATAATCGCAGTAGCTGTCTTAACAGTCAATGTATACGATTTATCCTTGTCTTGAACAAGAACAAAGAGAATTCGTGGAAACGAACTATCTTCATCATCGTCTTTCTCAATTACAGCTATAATGTCGGGCAAAGAATCCATGTTCAAATCCCCTTCAGCGGAACTCTTGATGTTCCACCCCTCCGGAATAAAGCCTTCTAAATCCTTACCCTTCATGATGGGAAGCTTCGGAGTATTGTCATTAGTAACTTCCTTTTGAGCAATTTTTAAATTGCTTTCTGCAATAATAAATTCATTGACTTTTCCAGATATAGTCTTCCATTCAATTTTTTCCGATGGTATCCCATCTGGTAAATATGTTTGTATGACAATCGTTTTATTGGTTAGTGTCTCAAACTTATTAATAACTCTTGTCTCTATCAATTCACTTTGTCTGTCGTCCCATTTTAATTCTACATGCTTAAAATCCTTAATCTCTCCTTCTACAACAACTTCAACAAATTCTCCCTTCAGTAAGCCATTGAGTATTACTGTATTTTTATCCTTTAACGAAGCCGGTTCTTCATAATATGTCTTTATTGCAACATTAGATTTTATTCCGTTTTGAATATCCTCTTTGCTTTCAAAAATATTATTCCCTTGATGCTGAGTCTCTTGTTCATTATTCGTTTGATTTTGAGTGGGTACGCTGTCAGGATCATTGCTTTTTAAACTATTGTTTGAGCATCCCACAATTAATAATGAAAACAATAATAATGCGGCTATTGTTTTTCTCATAGATTTTAGACCTACTTTCATTTAATTGGGTGCCCACAGGTTCATTGAATGAACAAATTACAGTTGAACCCAGATCGATCTTATTTTCTCATGAAAAAATGGAAAGGTTCTTTTTCCTCACCTTTATATCATCAAGTTTCACTATATTTCTTTTATGATAAACCGCTCCATACCGGTCAGCCTGATTATCACAAATCATAGCATAAGTTGGAAGTGGATTAAAGCCCAATACTTCAAACCGGACAAAACAGGGCAGAGCAGAAACAAGTGGATTTTGACAGACCCGGATACTGGCAACCAACTCAAGAAAATGGCATGGACGCCCATTGTCAGGCACCAACAGATCAAGTACAACTATTCCCCATATGATGTCACTCTCAAAGAATATTTTGCAAATAGAGACCAACGGGAAAGGTACTCTATTTGCAAATTTGGCTGTTTTGAGATTTACTAAGCTAGCT
>DOPS01000199.1:0-179 GCA_003512645.1 Desulfosporosinus sp. | reverse complement strand
TGCATGATATTAGCGGGCGGTATTACTTTGCCTTTATCGTTACTGACCTTACTTTGCAATCCTCACCAAAGCCAAAAGAGGACTTTTCAAAGTAATGGTCTCACGTTCTTTAGGATTAGGCATGAAAAAAGCTCCTCCGAGGAGAAGCTTTAAATGTCATATGGTGGGTTTGAGAGGAC
>DOPS01000087.1:0-65508 GCA_003512645.1 Desulfosporosinus sp. | reverse complement strand
GATGTCCAGCACTTCCTTCATCTCATTTGAGTAAGAGCCCTCTAAACTCAGCACTTATTTGGCTGGGGGTATTTCAGATGGCGGAAGCACCACTTATTAAAACATTTCGTTCCGGAGCAACGGGGCTCATTCTTTCTTTATGCAACGAAATTAAACTGGTTGAGCACATCAATCACGCAGTAAAATGGGATCCGACACAATGGAACGTATCCCCTGGAGAACATATTTTAGCTCTGGTCATCAACACTTTGTGCGGTCGAGTACCTTTGTATCGAGTGGAGGAATTTTATAAAGAGCAAGATGTGGAGGGGCTTTTCGGTGTAGGAAGGACTGCGGAGGATTTCAACCGTTTTGCCCTAGGACGCGCACTCGACACAGTTCATGACGCCGGATCTTGTTCTATCTTTACGGGACTGACTTTGCGTAATCTCATCACAACAGATGCGCCGTTACAATTCGCTCATGGCGATACCACCAGCAAAATTATGTACGGTGATTACGAAGACAAGAGTGCCCCAGACACGTTGAAGATAAATGAAGGATACAGCAAAGACAAACGCTTTGATTTAAAGCAGATCGTCATGGGACTCGTTACAATCGGTCGAGGTATGCCGTTACTAGGTAACGTCAACGACGGTAACCTCGACGACAAAACCTGGAACGGCCAACTTATTGATACCATGACAGAAGCCTTGAATCCGCTGCAGATCCGCAAACTAGTTTACGTAGCCGATAGCGCTTTTTTTACTGAAACGAACGTCAAAAAGGCGCACGGGAAAGGATTGCGTTTTATTTCACTCGTCTCTGAAAATCACAAACTGCGCGAAATCTGCATTGAACAGGTGCTACAGAACAAGCAGATGATCAACCTCGGCCGCATATCCGATCAGAAAAAAGCCAGTGAATATCACATTCAGGAAATAAGTCAGGATTATCACGGCATCCCGCTACGTTGTAGCGTCGTATACTCCACCCACTTAGCGGAGCAGAAAAAAGAAACATTTGCACGGCATCTGCAAAATGAACAATTGCAATTGGAGAAAGATACGAAAAAGTTGAGCGGACAAGAGTTTTCATGTGAAAAAGACGCACAAAAAGCATTGAAAAGGTTTCAGCATACCCATCGAAAATCACTATTCCCCCTCTCAAGCCGAATCGAGTTACTAACTCGTCCTGCCCCCCGCGACAAACGCGGAAGACCCAAGAAATCAGAGAAACTGGAGATGGAAACGGTCTACACGCTTCATGTCGACTTCGCGTCTGTACCACTTGAGGTCATCGAAGAAGAAGAGCGGCGTATGGGTTATTTCGTGTTAGCCACCAACCATGAAGATGCATCAGAACTACCTGCTGAGCAAGTACTGCGGGAATACAAGCAACAAAGCAGTACGGAGTTGCGCTTTAAGTTCTTGAAAGATCCGATGTTTGTAGACTCCTTGTTTTTGAAAACACCGGAACGGATCGAAGCGCTGGGTTACGTACTATTGATTGCACTGTTTGTCTATATGAGGTTAGAAGAACGCATTCGCACAGCGGTCGAGAAGCAGAACATTCAACTCCAACCAGTGAGAGGATGGTACACGCGCAAACCGACAGCTAAACAGGTAATTCTGATGTTGGAACATATTGTAACGATCTATTGGTTTGACTGGGAAGATGAAACGTGGAAAAAGCAAATGCAGCAGAACGAACAGGCTCAACAACTCTTTGATCTTCTTATGGTAAATCCATATGACAACAGCGTATGATCATTGAAAAAATGAGTCATTCATAATTCCATTATTCTCGTTGATGGGTGCTCAAAATGGGGTCCAACCATTTACTCGGTTTTTTCTAAACAACAAAGGCTGTGTGTACTACCAAGTATAAATGGAGGACTTAACACTGCTAAGTCCTCCATCTTTGTATGGTCAATCCAATATTAAATTACCCCACAGATTCATTTTTAATTTGTTGCTTACCGGGTCTCCTTATTAACATTTGTCCAATACAAGACAGCTTCAAAACGTTTGCTTACTCTTAATTTTGAAAGAATATTACAAACGTGAGATTCCGCAGTTCGAACCTTAATACCTAAAGCCGATGCAATCTCTTTGTTGTGTAAACCTTTTGATACTAATTCTATTACCTCTATTTCTTTAGGGGTCAGTAATTCACTCAGTATTTTAGAGTTAACTGGGGAATGCAAGTCATCACTGTTACTTTCGGGTCGTAGGAAAGTCTCAAAGCCTTGAGAAAAATACGCACCTCCATCATTAACTCTAAATATCCTCAGAATCATCTCCTTTACAGAACTGACCAATTGTCGAAGCGATTTCAAGATCACCACCCAAGTCTTCTAATCTTTCTTTCATTCCGACTATTCCAAAATGGGCACCTGTCAATGCCCAATCTTCTATCTTGCTAGAATCGAAACCTTTACCTGAATCTCTAACAGTCATTTCAATTCTAGACTCATTCATCTCAATGTGAATCTTCAACTTGTTAGAATCTGAGTGTTTCACGGCATTTGAAATCCCCTCTTGTAAAAAACGGTATGCCACTAATTCAACTTCTTCCTTAAAGCGTTCTTCTCGATTAAGGCCTACCGTCTCTAGGGAAATTTGCAACAGCTCTTTTTGCATTACTTCTTCGCACATTAATTCGATGGCAGTAAGCAATCCCAAATCAGTTAAAGATGGTGGGCCTAAATTATTAAATATTGAACGAAGTTCAAAATTAAAGTCCTCAACTATCTCACGTATATGAGAAATAGCCTTTACTTTTTTGTCGTCATTGGTTGGGCATTCTTCAACAAGGTATTTTAACCATCGATTCAAGTCCAACCCCAATTGCAATGGTCCATCGTGGATCTCACATGCTATTAATTTCCTTTCATTCTCAAGGCTTCTAAACAAAGAGCTAGTTATTCCTTGAAGACCCTGATTTCTTCGTTGTAAGTCGAGAGATCTTCGGGCCAAGTCCTTGATTTCTTTCGTCAGTTCCTGGATGATAAACGTCGTTATTAGGCGTTGAGCCAATTGACTTGAAATCAACGTAATTAACGGTAGTTCATCTAGTACAAATTCGACATGGGAATTTCGGTAGCCTAAAATTATCCCGCAAGTAAACTCATCAGAAACAAAGGGAATATAGATCTCGGCTGGTAAACTAACAGGGAGTATTTCTGTTTCTAAGTTAATCTTTTGATCAGCTTGAAAAAATTCTTCTAATTCAATTTGTTTACTGGGTTTTTCCAAAAATATTCCTACCGCTTTCGTTAAGTACCCACCTTTATTATCTTCAACATTAATGTTTCCTTGGTAGTTTCCACTTTGAGCGCAAAGATGCACTCTTACAAAAGATTCGTTACCCTTATTTCTAGTTAGTTGGGTAAAGCAAAATCCTTAGAATAGTGACTTAAATAAGTCTACGCAATTTTTCTATTGGGTAATAGGCGTTTTGAGGTCACTTAAGGTATTAACTGTTCAATATTATTTCATAGAATTACTATTTTCCGTAGTAATTCTGTTGAAAATATTGAATCTAAAAATATTAAACGGGATACCTTTTCAGTATCCCGTAAATCGTTGCAGCTACCCTAAACAATGTCTAGGGCGACATCAGTTGGGTATTCTTACTTTAGTTCTCTTAGCCGCTTTGCTAAGGTATAAGGGATTATTTGATATTGTTGTGTTTCTTTATATGCTTTCTCCATATGCATATAATCCACAATTTCTTTACTTCTGTGATTTTTGAATTTTGTAGCCACTAATTCAAGAACGCTCAATTCTTCCAAGGTAAACTCCGAGATACTTACTTCTTTATTAGGGCATATTTTATAGCAAATATCTTCATTAATCATTTCTTCCACCACTTTAACGTTGGTAAATGAATAATCTCGTCATACGCTATGGGCACGCACCTAGTGCCTAATGCTTAAATACAGTAAACCTATCATCGATTTCCCATATCTACCTAAAAAAGCGGTATCGGTGTTCCTTAAAGCTTCATTAGTAAACTTTGTAAGGGTGATCTAAAAATGGAGCAAAATAACCAAACATTTCTTCGATGACAAGGCTTTACGGATAACTGGAACATCGCAATTGGGGTTTGTTTCGCTTAAATATCGTGTCGCTTCTCACCTAAAATGACGGCGTGTATCTCACTGCCAATGGCGGAAGAAATGTGCAGGTCGGCTCCTTGCTTCGGAGAGTCGACCTGCGCTACAAATTGGAATTTATCAATTGCCCATTATGCATATAATCTCTTAGATCAGGTTAATATCAGCTCCACCGTAACATCTTCGCGTCTTTTTTCATGAAACACCATGCGCCACTCCACATCGTCCACCGGCTCAAAGTGCAGTGCGGAGCAGGCTACATGGAGCTTGCCTTGGCCGCTGCCGCCGAAAATGATGGCAGTCGGACCATCCTGCGCCACCAATGATGCCGATGCAAATGCTGTTGAATGCCTGCGGCTCATTGGGATTGGTGCGCTTCTGCCGAGGTTGGTCGGAACGAATGCAATCAGTGACGGTGAATGCACCATCAGGCAGATCCTGCGAGAGCGTATAGCTCATCACAGTATAGTGCGTCGGGAACTCCTGATTTTGGCTGTCAAAATGCTCACAGGACATTTCGTGCTGCTCATATTCCTGCACGGTCAGCGTATGCTGTGCGCCGGTGGTCGGGTGTGTAAACTCGATGCGTTCACCGGGCGCTGGTACATGAAAGTGCGGTCCCGACATAGCGACAGGCTCCTGCATCAGTGTTACGCCGAGCGTCGTGATCTGCGATTTGCGTTTCTTCGTCCAAGGAAAAGCGGAGCGCCAGATTGCCCAGCCATAGGCAGGATCAAGGCCATAATGCTGGGTCACGCTCTTGACCTCAAGGCCGTTACCCTCTGGGAAGCAGGGATTCCATGACACGCCGCAGCCATGAGAGCCTGAAAGAACAGTTCCGTTCAACACAACTTTCGGATTTATATTGATGGCCAGCGGATTTTCTGCGTCAATCTGCATCCGCTGTTCATCGGTAAAGTCGGTTCCATCGTTCTCAATAGAGAGATTCCACTTGTCCATAAAGGAACGGATGCGCTCAGCTGGAACCTGTATGCAAAAGTCCACGACCAAGCCTTTACTGCAGGTGTAAATCGCTGGGATATGCCAGACTTCATCGTCCCAGACAAACTGCCTATCGAGAAAAATTTCCTTGCCGGCTCTTTCACGTCCATGATGCCCCCAAAAGTTGCCGTCAAAGTAAACCTTCCATTCGGGTATCTTCGGCTCGACAGGAACCCACTCATAGTAATCTTCCGTATATTTGATGCGACTGTAATCAAACTCGGCCTGCAGCTCTTTGATATAAGCAAAGGGCTGCTCCATAGGCGCGAGCAACAGCTTCTCCCGAATGGCATCCAGCACAGCCTGCTGTTCACCGGTGAGAGGATTGTCCTGCAGGAAGGCGTCAAACTGCGCCTGATCCCAACAGTATACCTGCTCCAGTACCGCAGCATCGCCGCAAGCCAGCAGGAGCTGCAGGAAGTCCATAAAATCTCTTGCCACCGGATGCACATAGTTTCCCGGTGTATTCATCGGGCTGACGGCAAACACCATCTCGCCAAAGCCACGCACGAAGCAATAGTGGATACCATCCACACCGGCCCAGCCGATCACTTTCGCACCCTTGGGCGTGCAGAAGTAGTTGCTTTTGCTCTCGCCACGCTCCAAGCCAACGCGGGAGCCGTCAATATTCAGTTTTAGATATTTTTCAATGATTTTATATTGCTGAATCATTTCGTTTTTAGGTTGAATTAAGCATCTTAATCTGAAAAAGGTCAGAGTATTTTTGAGCTCCTGCATCTGAGATGTTTTTCTCGCAAAATCGTCATCTAGTTCTGCACATAACACTTACAACTGATCCTTTTTTGCCCAACCAATTCCTCACAATACTTAGATTTCTCTCTATTTTGATTTTCCTTATCACTTTTATCTTTTAAATAACCCTTTATTTCTTTCAGCTTTTGATAACAAGAGTTTATTTCTCCATATAAGTGCGCTTTCTAATCTTGAAATGGAATATTTAGCTTTATCATATAACCAACTTAAAGACATTTCCCCGCTGCATATAGATACGAATAGCGACCCGGTCAAAGTTAGTTTCCCGATTCTTCTGGAAGGGACACCGTTTGCAAACCTGCGATTGTCAATACCGGGGAACTAACTTAAACACCAGAATTTCCAAGCTAAAAAATAATGTTTTCTAAAATTCGCCACACGATGTGGCGATGATCCCGCGCGCGATTTTATATAACGTCCCGCGTACTCCCGAAGTCTGGTTACTACTTTCATGTTCTCTCAGATTTTGGGAATACGTTGTTCTACGACGTATCGTGCCCCATACTCAGACACGGACAGCGCCATGGACGGCGCTGCCTAAAGGAACATTCATAATACCTTCAATATCAACTATTTTCACCTAATATATAAATCCTATTTTTGTCATAACTCTTAAGTTGTTTATCATTGGTTACAAAATACTCACAATCATTATGTTCAAAGATAGCCAATTGAAGTGCATCTGGCACCTTGAACCCAAATTCTGCCCTTATCTTTGCAGTCAATTCTGCGATACTGGTATCAATACTCATAACAGAGAATCCCTTTGAATTGGAAAAGAAATCCTTGTAAACGTCCACTATATCATTTTGTCCAAGCATATATGGCTTTGCAAGAACCTCTATCAAGGTGATAACTGACGTAACCACCTGTACAGTTCCTTCAGCTGTTCTGTTAAATATATCGGAAACTTCATCGATGTAAACCGGATGCTCCTCAATAAAATATATTATCGGTGCCGTATCTATAAAAAGCTTTAAGCCTTTCTTCAATTCCATTCGTTTCTCTCCTGAGTAACATATTTCTGTGCGTCAACATCTTTCCATATCTCTTTGCCGATCCCTTTAATACCGGAAAAATCCTTGCTTTTCCCTTCAACAACCTTCAATATTAATACCCCGTCCACTTCGTCAGATATAACCTTTAGTTCCATTCCTTCCTTCAATTTCAGCTTTTCTGAAACCTCCTTTGGAAGCTTAATTGAGTTTCTATCAATAACGTATGCGTTAGCCATATTATCAATCTCCTTTCTGTGCTCTCTACTCTATTATAACCGCTATAACCAATATCTGCCACATCAATTACTTACACACATCGCATCCGATAATTCCATTATTATCCTACTTCTCCAATCTTCCCCCGTTATAAAGGAGGCTCCCTGGCCGTGAACTCTGATGATGAGCTGGTCCTGGGCCGCCGAAATCTTGGCAGCATAATTAAGATTTAAATTTGCCGAAGCGGATTGAGAGCTTTCGGGATTGGAAATTAAGCCCAAGGAAAGGATCAAGATCCCTGCCGCCCCGTCGAGCATTCCCCAAAAAGTAGGCTGCTTATAATTCAGGGCATTTTTCATCCGGCTTTTGGCGCTGCTTTCTCCAAAGGCCAGGGGGCTGCCGCCGATCATCCTGTGACTGAGAGCCAGGGATAAAAGAGAGCGGCTGTAATCCTGCTTGATTTCCTGGCCCATTTCCTTAAGAACCTGCTCGTCACAGGACATTTCCATATCTTTTGTCATCAGGATAAAACTCAGCCAGACCAGGGGATTGAACCAGTGAAGGCAGAGCAAAAAATAGGCCAAGGGTTTAATTAGATATCATAACGCCGGATATGTATTTCCTCATGCTTAAGGATATAGCTTTTTTCCCCTTCAGAAAAATCCGGCGGCAAATAGATATTAGGCTTAAGAAAACCTAAGACAAAAGGAGACCTCCTCGCCAATAAACCAAGGGATAAGGAAAAGTTTACTTTGTCAATTGCACCATTGAATCAGTGAATTACCCAGTTATATCAACGTTTTATTCGCACAACCGGGGTGCGAAAGTTGAGATCCTTATTATAAATATTTATCTTCAGATACATTACGTATCTTGCTCAAATCGACCATCTCAATCGTAGAACCAAAATTACAAATCTCTTTTCTTATCTTTACATTTTAATTATAAATTTAGATATATTTTTTAAAATTCCTGCTTAGTTGCAAAATATACAAATCATAGGATAAATAAAACCGCTAAACAGCGGTTTTATTTATCCTCAGGAATATATTCTATTAAATCCTCAATCTTGCACTGAAACACAGCGCAGATTTTATCAATTTGGTCGACTTCGATCCTTTTGGTCTCTTCATAATACATTTTGGACAGAGTTGCAGGTCTGATTCCGGTTAGACTGGATAAGGTTTTCTGATTCATTTTGTGTTTTCCAAGTAACTCTGACAGTTTAATTCTAACCATATCTCTGCACACTCCACTGGCTTTTGGCTTGATTGTATCAATAAGAATACTAAAAAAATACATTTCCAGATTAGTATAACTCCTGAAGTAAATTAATATACTATAGGAGTTATTTAATGATATAATTACCTTAGAAGTAATTATATTTCTCCTAAGGTTACCGAAAGGGTGGTAAAAATGAAAAAGCCAAAAACAAGTGAAAAAAAATGTTCAATAGGGAAGCGGATTAAACTATAAGACGCCCCAACTGAAAAAATGCTCTCAAAGGATCTCTTAAGCGAGACATCTCCCCTAATTAGAAAAGAAAAAAGGACTCTACCATAAAAACCCAACCCACCCTGGACGCCCACAGCATTCAGAGTACCATGCTCCTACCCCTTTGGGGAAGGGTTACCGCCAGTGAGAAAAAATCCCGACATTCTCTGCGACCGGCAGGCTATCAATATCATTAAAACTGTGCTTATGATTTTGACAGCATCGCTAAAGTTTTTGGGGAGTTCAGCGGCAATCTGCTATGTGGTGCGGGCCTGCAAAATCGGTGATGCCATCCGCGCTTACATCCAAGCTCATCCCTGGCTGCCATCGTCAACATCGGAGCCAGGCTGGACACCACCTTCTCCAGGGTGGATACGGCACAATCCGCTGGTACAATCTTGACCTGCCCGATGCTATTGCTTACCGGCAAAGCTTTATCCCTGACTCCGAGCGTAACCTGAGCATTGCTAAGTCTTTCTTCGATACTACCTGGTTTGACGATATCCGCTTTACCCCGGAAGAGAGCTATATTCCCTCTGATTCGGGATCTGTGCCCTGACGAGACGCTTCATCTCTTTGTGGGGAGAGGCGTAAAGGATATGGAATTCAAGTATGTCCCGGGCAGCACTCCTGTGCAACTGGAGTAAGCTAAGCCGAGATCGGGTGTCTTAAGCGGAGCTTTTCAATCCAATATTCAGCCAAGTAAAGGGAGACCACTAAAAACTTGTACTTTCTAATTGTTTAATTAAATTATGGAAAACTTGGCTTCCACAAAAACACTGCTTTCGCGCTTGTTACCTCAGCAAAAGCGAAGGCAAGAGCTTCAATTGCCTTATACTATCCGCCGATAAAAGCTTTATACTCCCTATAACATCTGATACGTATAAAGAAGCCAATCCCATATCATGCGACGATGATATGGGATTGGCTTCTTCGTTGCATTACCTTAGCAGCACCCATCTCTTACAAGTTATCCAATTTTCTCCTCCGAACCCTTCCTAAAAAAATCAATCACTCGGCTTGCCGGCCATTCCCTCTGAATATTCGATAAGGTGGGTGTTTACGAACTGAACACAGGAATCCATGCCAGGAAATGCTCCAAGCCCAGCTTCACCTAGCCGTTACCAGTTTCGGCGCAACACTCGATATGGATGGTTGGTTAGACCTTGCCCAACAAGGACTTTCCCCTTACCGGAGGTAAATAAGTATTAACATTAGGCAGGCAATGGATCCGACTTTTTCTAATATATTTTTATTATTCAGAATTCTCGAGGTTCAGGTACCTTTTCCGCTTGCTTTATTAACTATGTTTTCTGCTGTAGGCCTTTTCTTTAATGGTTGAACAAGGGGCACGTGAGGAAGTTATCAAGGAAGTCCGGAAAGTCTTAATCAGTTGAAGCAGAAGTATTAGGTTTAAACTTGGCATGAATGTCTACTCTATATTCAGTTAACTAAGGTCATGGACAGGAGGGATTTTGGATATGTCTCTATTGGACTTGTGGTTATACGGTGTAACGTGTGGGGCACAGCCATTTTCCTATTTTGGTACAATCCTATCATTAAGTGCCTTTATTTTTACCGTGTACGTGATCATTGCTGTTAAACAAGTATTAGATAATAAAAAACAACATTTACTATGGTAAATGTTGCTGGATTTTGTCTTCTGTAATTATATATGTTGCAGAGAGGTGGGAACCAATTAAGTTTATTCTTCTGCTTTCACAGGCTTAGTACTAATTCCGAGTCTGCGAAGTTTGGCATCTACTATTACATTAACCTCTATTTTCTTAAATTCCTCATCCCAGTTTTCTTCAAGTTCTGGCCATTCCTTAGGGAATTTACGGTGGAATGCCTCACCAAATTTGAAGATATCAACTCCCCATGCTTGGGCTTTGCTCAGCGCGGTATTGATTTCCTCCTCGATTACAGCAGCCTGTTTTTCTTCCAGTTCTTTAAAAGTATCAGGCTTGGTTAAGTCAACTTGAGACATTTGCTCGCCAAGATTCCCTTCTTCTTTCACCTCAACCGTAACCATCAGCTTGCCGTCTGTTATCTCAGGCTTAAGCTTGCTGGATGCCCGAATAATCTCCAAACCTACTTTCTTTGTTTCGTCTTGGGGTGATTGGACTACAACAATACCGCTTTTTACCTTACCTAAAATCCAGAGAAGTCCGCGTGTTTCTTTATGATCAAACCATCCTTTAAGCTTATCCTCTTGAAAAATTGCAGTCTCATCGAGTTTAAGGAGTTTTTTTACTTCACCATCTTCTTTCTGTTCTATTGTTTTTATGCCTGGAATAATGGGGTCGCTAGTTTTGCTTACCAGGGTTTTCATAAGATCTAATAGATTTATTTTTGGAACCTTAGATGTAGCAAAAGTCGCTTTGGCTAAGTTTTCGATTGCTTTGGAAGGAATCCTCTCCTGTTCATGCTCTGCTTCAATAACATCTGCAGCTTTGCCCCTGGCAACAAACATATACATTTGCTCTCGAACCTCATGATCACGGAAATACATATCCAGCAGGGGTGCAATTCCCACTTTAGCTTCTTCCTCACCAATTATAACAACTTTAGTTTGACCCCAAAATCCCTTTCTGCCTAATTGTATTGCAGCATTCCTGATGGCGTCAAAAATCGTTTTTCCTTTAGTTGTGACTATAAAGACCGATTTCCCGCCTTTTGCCTCCTTCTTAACCTCACCAGGTTTAAGAATCTGGAGGGTAAGGCTGATCTGGTCATCTTCTGTCCTGTCAATACCTACAGCTTGAACGACAGACAAAGTACCCAGTTCCCTTCTATTCCAACAGCCTGTTAACATAGAAAGGAGTAAAATAATCGTCATGCAAATAAGAAGTCGCTTTTTCATCCCTGTCTTTCTCCTTTTTTTCTAATTATAGCTGTTA
This sequence comes from Desulfosporosinus sp., assembly GCA_003512645.1. Classification (GTDB taxonomy): domain Bacteria; phylum Bacillota; class Desulfitobacteriia; order Desulfitobacteriales; family Desulfitobacteriaceae; genus Desulfosporosinus. The sequence goes on along the minus strand of DOPS01000087.1, from coordinate 54,019 downwards.
GAAGGAGGATCGATGGAATAACTAAAAGGAAAAATACAGAATACCATGTAAATATTCTGTATGAGGTAAACTCCCTCACTTCGAGATAGTTGGGTGATATTAATACAGTTAACGGGACAATAATACTGCCGACCGGAAGAACAAGCGGTTTATAATCTTTGAGGTTAAGAAGTTGGGCTGTCCCAAATGCTGTTAAATAGTAATAAAAGGCTATCTTTACATACATGCCTATTGACCAAATTGCTATGTTAATAGAATCCAGACGTTCTAAAAAATCAGCAACATTGATTTGCCGGACTGTACTAAAGAAAGGAAAGGTATGATTCTTAGCTAATTGTGCTCCATAAACAGAGAGGACTGTGATTGTTATCAATAAAAAAAAGATGCTGATCAACAGAAAACTGTATATAAAAACGCCTTTCGCTTTTTGCTGGTCATTGAGGTAAGGGAGAAGCATGGCAATCCCTACAATTTCTATCGTTAGAGTAGAGGCATATAATCCACCATGAAGTGAAGGAAATAATCCTTTTTCCATTACAGGGGTTAGGGCTTTAAGATCCATCTCTTTAACAAGTAATATGGCAAATATCATTATCGCAATCATAAAAATTGGTGCAACAATCTCAGAAATGCGTCCCACTACTTCAATACCACTATGGGCTGCATAAGCAGCAAATATGATTAAAGAAATAGCAAAAAAAAGGAAAGGTGTTTCCGGCATCGAGGCAGTGTTAAAAAATTCGCAGAAGTAAGATAAAGTTATGGCAGTAAAATGGATGAAAAGCCAGATATATAGGATCCCTATCAATTTTCCTGCTTTCCCCACTATAGTCTGGCTGTACTGGATAATGGTTTGGTCTGGAAACCTCTTCGCTAATAGATAAACTGGCCCGGAGAGTAACAATTCGATAGGAACCATCAGCACGACTGACAGCCAAGCATCCTGATTCGCCGGCGGAGCCATCAAGACCGGGAGGTAGGTAATGGCAATGATTATCCTATTGATAAAGACAAGGAGAATAAGCTGTTTAGGAGAGATACGGCCGCCTTCTATCATAGTGTAAACCTCACAATTATCAGAAACTTAAAGTGATAACAAGTAACAAAAAAGAGCCTATTGAAACACTAGCTTGATTAAAAACTCTATGCCTTTATTCGGATTTGGAACTTTCACTCCAACTGTTTGGAGCAAGCTTAGCAGGAAGCCAATACCTAATAGTACAGAGGAAGTGATGAGTTCCGCCCATTGCTTTTTCTTAAGAAGCCCTGGGATTTCCAGAAGTGCTATACCGGTAAAGACAAGAATCAAAACTAAAACCTTCATCCTTCGTTTCTCCTTTACTCTTCTTCTGCTGCTATGGCAGGGGCAGTACTGATGCCGACCCCGCGAAGGTTTGCGTCTACTTCTACTGTAACCTCTAACTTTTTAAATTCCTCATCCCAGTTCTCTTTAAGTTCCGGCCATTCCTTAGGGAATTTACGGTGGAATGCCTCACCAAACTGGAATATATCAACTCCCCATGCTTGGGCTTTACGCAGGGCGGAATTGATTTCATCCTCGATAGCGGCAGCCTGTTTTTCTTCTAGTTCCTTAAAGGTATCGGGCTTAGTTAAGTATACTTGAGACATTTGTTCGCCAAGATTTCCTTCTTCTTTTACTTCAACAGTAATCATCAGCTTGCCATCAGTTATCTCAGGCTTAACCTTACTGGACGCCCGGAGAATCTCCAGGCTAACCTTCTTTTTCTCATCCTTAGGTGATTCCACTACGATAATACCGCTTTTGACTTCCCCTAAAATCCAAAGAAGTCCGCGTGTTTCTGTCCAATCAAACCACCCGACAAGCTTATCCTTTTTAAATATGGCTGTTTCATCTAGTTCAATTATTTTTTTTGTTTTATTATCAATTTTCTTTTCTATAACTTGAATACCTGGAGCAATCATATCCGTAGTTTTACTGGACAGGGTTTTAAGAACTTCATGTAAGTTTACTTTCGGCAGCTTGGATGTGGCTTTAGTCGCTTTGGCTAAGCTCTCCATTGCTTTTGCCGGAATCTTTTCCTGTTCATGTTCACCCTTGATGATATCTTTGGCTGTGCCTCCTCTGGCTATAAAAAAGTAGGGAAGTTCTCGCCACTCATGATCCCGCCTTGCAAAGTCAAGTAGAGGGATAATTCCCGCTTTAGCAGCTTCTTCTCCAATCACAACAACCTTGATGTGACCACCATATAACTTTCTATCCGATTCCAAGGCCGCATTTCTAAGAGCGTCAAATAAGGTTTCCCCTGTACTTGTAACTATCGACACCCCTTTTCCTCCCCCTCCCTTCACTTTAAGCTCACCAGGTAAAAGAAGCTGAAAGGTAAGGCTGATTTCATTATTTTCTGTCCTGTCAATACCCATTGCTTGAACAATAGACAAAGCAGTTAATTCTCTTCTGTTCCAACAGCCTGTAAGCATAGCTAGGAGTAAGATTGAAGTTATAAGGATGAGAATCCGCCTCTTCATTTCTGCATTTCTCCTTTTTTCCTGATGACAGCTGTTAGAAGAAGAAGGGATGGAATGAACAAGGTAAAAAATAAGGCGTACCAGGTATAGATCTTATAGGAAGTAAACTCCCTTAATTCGACAATGCTGGGTGTTATCAAGATACTTAACGGGATAATTACCGTGCCTATTGGAAAAACAAGTGGTTTATAGTCTTTTAAATTAAACAGCTGGCCTAGGCCCAGAACAGCCAAATAAAAATATAATGATACTTTGATAAACACACCCATTGTCCAAATCGCCATATGGACTGATTCTATACGTTCTAAGAAATCACCAACACTTATAATTTTAATTGCAGAAAAAAAGGGAAATGTGCGGGTTTTAGCTTCTTCAAATCCGTAAGCAGTTATTATTGAGATAGTTATTATTACAAAAAACAAGGATATTAAGGCGAAACTTAACAGAAATATTGTTTTTACTTTTTTCCGGTCGTTTAAATAGGGCAAAAGCATAGCTAGCCCTAACGTTTCGACCGATCTAGCTGCTATGGTAAATCCACCTTGAAGTACGGGCAGGGTACCCTTTTCCAAGATGGGGGTTAGGGCTTTAAGGTTCATATCTTTAGTTAGAAACAAAACAATTGTCATAATTCCAATTAAGAAAATGGGTACACAAAATTCAGACACACGGCTGATAACTTCAATCCCACTTCGGGCGGCGTAGGTACATAAAAGTATTAGAGAAACCGCGAAAAAAAGGATAGGAGTTTCGGGCATGACAGCTGTTGAAAGGAAGCTGCCAAACTGAGTTAAAGATAATGCTGAGAAATGAATAAAAAACCAGACATAAAGGATTCCTATCAATTTACCGGCTTTGCCGGCCACGGTCTGGGTGTACTGGATAATTGTCTGGTCCGGGAATTTCTTCCAGAGCAGATAAATAGGAACAGAAAGGAATAATGTAATAGGAAAGCTTAAGAGTTCTGACAGCCATACATCCTGGTTTTCCGGCGGAGCTGTAAAGTGCGGATTATAAGTAAGGTTAATAGAGATTCTGCTTATGACAATAAGCAGAATCAATTGTTTATAAGAGATTTTACCTTCTTCTAACATTCAGGTGGTCTACCTTTCTATTTGTCTATGGTTAAATAGACTCTAGTTTTTGGAACCTTCTTCAGGCGGTTTTGGCATGAGGGAAGGTTTTTGTCTCGTGGGGTTGTTCCCTCCTAGAACGCGGGGCCTTGTAAACATGGCCCACCAGGGAGCTCTGATAAACACATCTTTCAGGTCAGAAAAGGTTGTCGGTGCAAGAGGGGACATGTAGGGGACTCCCAAAGAGCGAAGAGCGCATTGGTGAGTGATGAAACCGATAAAACCTAACATAATGCCATATAAGCCGGCAAATCCTCCCAGAAAGATCAGGATGAATCTGGACAGGGCATTTATATCGGCTAGAGCTGGAGTTACAAAAGAAGAGATCGCAGTAAGGCCAACTATAACGACCATAGGAGCACCAACCAGCCCAGCATTAACTGCAGCTTCCCCAATGACAAGGGCCCCTACGATACTTATTGCCGGCCCGATCGGCCTGGGCAAACGTACTCCGGCTTCCCTCATTATTTCATAGATAACTTGCATCAATAAAGCTTCTACCATGGCTGGAAAAGGAGTACCTTCCTGGGCGGCGGCGATACTTATCAGCAAGGCCGGAGGCAATAATTCCTGGTGAAAGGTTGTAATTGCAACAAATAGCCCAGGTGTGAAAGTAGATAGGAAAAAGGCCAGCCAACGAAAGATTCTAATTAAACTTGCGTAATATGGCCGAGAATAATAGTCCTCGCTGGCTTGAAAGGCCTCGATGAATAAGTAGGGAACAGTTAAAGCAAAAGGTGTTCCATCAACTAGAATTGCCACTCTTCCCTCTAATAATTTGGCACTTACGATATCGGGCTTTTCACTGTTTCCTACTGTTGGGAAGATAGAAAATGGGGGGTCTTCGATAAATGCTTCGATATAGCCCGATTCCAAGATAGAGTCTGTCTCAATTCTATTAAGGCGGGTTTTTACTTCCTGGACTATTTTTTCATTGGCAATACCTTTAATATAAGCAACACAGATATCTGTTTTGGTTTGTTTCCCAATTTTCATTGGTTCAAATTTAAAATTTGGATTTTTGATTTTTCTGCGCAAGAGAGCCATATTTGTGCCCAAGCTTTCAACAAAGCCTTCCCGTGGCCCCCTTACAACTGCATCGGTTTTCGGCTCATCCACTCCCCGGGCTTCCCAACCACGAATAGAGGCAATAAGCGCTATATCCGACCCCTCAATGAATAGCACACTATCCCCAGACAAAATGCTATCGATGGTCTCCTCCAAAGTGCGGGATTCTTTTAGATTAGCTACCGAGAGTACCGATTCCTTAATAAGCGTAAATGCATTATCTTTATTAAAATCTTTACGAATGAACATCAGAGGCTTCATGAAGTTTTCATTAACTGATGCCTCATTGACAAGGCCTGAGATCATGACCACAAAGGCTTTTACTTGCTGCTCACTGCCTAGCTTGAACTCCCTAGTGATAAGATCGCTGGTTCCAGCAAAAAGATCTTGAATGGATTTCAGGTTTACATCAATGTTCTTTGATAACTGAGGGTTTCCGGAGGAAGCTTCTTTCTGTTCCTTGCTGGTCTCAGAACTCAATGCTTTAATTTTTGTTAATAATTTTTTAATAGACATAATTCACCTTTTAAGAAACATTCTACCTCTATTATTTGGATATATTGTGGTATTATGTATATCATATAATTTAACTTAATTTACTTAGTCTTCGTGTAACGGGGACGGTCCTTTTGATACAATTTTGAAGGGCCGTCACTCTTGATCTTACACGTGCCCTTACATTGCCTTTACACGCTTTTAAATATTAAACCTCTTACATGTTCGCATATTATGGCATATTATGGCATATTAAAAAGCGACCCCAACGGGGCCGCTCCATTCATTGATATAATTTAATAATGTTAATCCTTAAGTGCTTTATACTTATCCCAATAAACAGTTTCCGTCAACACTTCGCCGCCAATACCCATGTTACTATATTCGTGCTCATCCAGGGTGACAGTAAACGCTGCCATCGGAATACCTAAAGCTTGAGAAGCTGCTTGGCTCATTCCATGAATTAAGCTCCTCTTTTGATCAATGGTCAGGGCAGGTCCATCAAAACTAATCATTGGCATTTACAAAAGCACCTCCGCTAATTCATTTCTTAACTCTCATATAAAATCCCCATTAAAGCCACAAAACATGTAAATTATTTTGTCTTCTTTAGTCCTTTTTGTTTTTACCTAATTTAGCAGAAATACCCTCTCTAAATGTAAATGCAGAATCTGTAGTATATGTAGTGCAATCCAACGAACAAATGTCGTGTGGGGCGGTCCTTTTGTGTCAAAAGGACCGTCCCCACGACACCCCGCCACGACACGTCTAAATCTTCTTAGTCCTGCAGACAGGACAGTTCTGCATGGCCAATGGTACCTCAAGCCCACACTTATCCATCAAGTCTGCATTGACTAGAATTTCAGAGGTTACCCCATCTGCTGCAATCTCTCCGTTTTTGATCACGATGGTCCGATCACACATCTCGAAGATCATATCTAAATCGTGACTTGTAATAATTTTTGTGTGTTTAAAGCTCGTCAGCAGTTCCATGACCCTCCGCCTTGATTTCGGGTCCAGAGCAGCTGTGGGTTCATCCATCACCAAAATGTCTGGTTGCATTGAAAGCACCGAAGCAATAGCCGCTGCTCGCTTTTCTCCGCCTGATAACTTGAAAGGTGCGCGATCTTTTAAATGAAGGATTCCAACCAACTCCAAAGCCTGAAGGACTCGCTTTTCGACTTCCTTTTCGTCAAGCTTATAATTACGCGGCCCAAAGGCTACATCATCATAGACAAAAACTCCCATGAGCAACATCAGCAGCGTCGATTTTCCTGCCCCGTTCGCCCCTATGATTCCCACTGACTCCCCATGATAGATACAAAAGGACATTCCATTGACCGCTTTATGCCCATCCGGATAACTATAATGCAAATCCTTAGCCTCAAGTTTATGATGACTCATCCTATCACTCCCGTTATCACTGAACCTATTAACATCGGAATATTGTAAATCCTCGCTACCGCAAAGAAAAACACCCATCCTGCCAAATAAGCCAAATCCCAGACTCTAATTTCTCTAGAGTCCCCTGTATGGTACTCCCCTGCAAACCCTCTTAAACACATGGCTTCGTAAATACGCTGGGCTCTGTCAAACGTGCGAAGGATTAGTTGCCCTGCCAATGATCCCCAAGCACTTCGATGAACCCCTTTCTGTTCCGGAGCTCTTAGTGAATATGCTCTTAAAGTCCGAGCTACCTCCTCCATCAGCACAGAGATATATCGATAGGTCAAGAGCAGTTGAAGCACAAATATACGCGGGATTTTCAACATCCTCAAGGCCCCTGCCAGCCGGTCCATTCCCGTAGTAGCAATAAGAAGCAGGGCGGCGGTGACTGTTAATCCGCTCTTGATCAAAATAGAAAGGAAGGTAATCCAGCCTCTTGAGATTTCTCTTCCACCCAGCAAATAGATTTGATGGTCGAAGAATGGGTTTAGGATACCTATTCCAATAATAAACGGTGAAACAAGTAAAATCCTTAAAAGAATCGGTTTAATTGGAAGTTCAGCCAAAGTAAAGACCATCACCGGGTATAAGAACAACGGCAGCAATCCGCAGATCTCATATCTTCCAAAGGATACAACCACAGTTAAAAAACTAACTGTGGTTAAAAATTTTATGAGAGGGTGTAGCTTGCGTATCACGGTTTCCTGCCGGGCCAGATCATCAAGCAGCCGCATATTGTACAATGAATTCATGATGTTTGCCATATCAACAATCCAAATCTATAAGTATAAAATATAACTTAAAAATATCTCTTAGAACAAGGCTGGCTGCCTAACTAAACGAAGAATTTACGAATTTGCTCTAATTTTTCTTCGCTTCAGCAAACTGATGCCTGCACCTACAAGGCCGGCTAAGGCAAGCGTCATCCCGCCACCGACTAATCCCGCTGTACTCGTTCCACCACTTACGGCAGGCCACGCTTCTTCGGCTTCTCCAGCACTTTGTTCCATTTCATTTTTTGGTGCCTTAAAGGAATAATCCGGCAAAAAGGATGTTTTCGCCTGTAGGTCAGACAGTTGCTGATGTAGGCCATCAGGTGCCTCCAGTTCGGCTGTACCAGCAGTCTTGATCATGGCCCATTCCAAGCCATCAGGATTGGAAGAAGCAAACCAGGATAACCCGACTCCTGTCATCACCGCAACTATGACGAGTCCTGCAACAACCCTTTTTATGGATACATTGCCTATAGCTTCTCCCGAGGCGGCTCTCGCAATAATTTCCGGCCGTGAGTTCCAAATATACGTTACCACAGCTGCTGTGACAAGGCCCTCTACTGCTTCGGTGGCTGAGCTCCCAGACCCAAAAATGAAAGAGCTGATATTTCAAGCATCATAACGCCTATGTCCATCGCCGCCATTACAATAAGCGCTGGTATTATATTGGGCAAGATATACTTAAGAATGATTTGATACTGTTTAGCGCCTCCCATTTTAGCCGCCTGGATATAATCTTTTTCTCGGACAGCCATGACTAAGCTCCGACTTACCCGAGTGTATTTAGTCCAGCTCACTGCAGCCAGTGCTATCACAACATTCATCAAGCTGGCTCCCAGCACTCCGGCAATGGCAATCGCAAAAACCAGGCCAGGAAATGCCAGAAAAATATCAGAAATTCTCATAATGATGGTATCGACTCTTCTGCCCAAATATCCTGCCACTGTACCGATTGCCGTACCAACTACGAGTACAATGCCAACCAAACAAAAGGTCATTTTTAAAGAAGTTCGTGCACCATATAATAGTCTTGACAGTAGGCATCTGCCCAGCTGATCCGTTCCGAGTGGAAACTCAGCACTTCGACCTTGCAGCGCATGGGCCAGATTGCTTTTAAGAGGGTCTTTAGGCGCTAGGTATGGCGCAAACACACTGATGACCACCAGTAACAGTGCTAAGGCCGAGAAAAAAACAAATGATTTATTTTTTCTTAGAACTGCAATAAGCTCTTCCACATCACCCCCCCTTTTCCCAATGGATACGGGGATCTAACAGTTGATAGGAAATATCCACCAGCATATTAACTACTACATAGATGACCGCCATCCAAACGACATAGCCCTGGATCAGGGGATAATCCCTGCTAAATATAGCCTCAACCGCCAATTTACCCACGCCTGGCCAAACAAAAATTGTTTCAACTATGGCAGCCCCTCCCAATAATGAACCTACAGATAAGCCTAATAAAGTGACAATTGGTATTAATGATTTCTGTAGGATATGCTTTAATAATATGGATCTATCTTTAAGGCCTCTGGCTTTAGCACCAATGACATAATCCTGACCTATTTCTTCCAGGATAGCGGCCCTCAGCTGTCTGGTATATTTTGAGGCCATTGCCATCGCCAGAGTGACCGTTGGTAATAGGATGCTTGTCCAGTCTGAGTTTCCCATGATCGGTAAAATTTTGAGCTTAACCGAAAATATATACATTAACAACAGGCCCAGCCAAAAGCTCGGCATTGATATTCCTACAAAGGACAGTATTCTAATGATGTAATCTAAGGCCTTATTCATGTACAGCGCTGATATAATGCCCAGCGGCAGTACGATGATCATCATCAGTAACAGTGATGTCCCGGCAAGCTTAAGAGTAGCTGGCAACCTTGATATTATTACATCGGATACAGGTCTGCCATATTGATACGAGACGCCAAAGTCGCCTTGTATTACACCCGTTAACCACTCACAATAGCGAGTTAGAAACGGCTTATTCAGCCCCATTCCCTCTCTCACCTGTTCTACAAGTTGCGGAGTTGGCGTCACCCCTGTGGCATTAAGCATAAGCTCTGCTGGGTCACCCGGGGAAAGATAGGTCAATGTAAATGTTAAGAATGTAATTCCCAATAAAACTGGAATCAACTGCAGTAACCTTTTCATGATGTACTTCCGCAACTTGTTTCTTGCTCCCCTCAACGAGCTCCTTAAAGCCTGAACATTTTCATAGCAGATGGTAGTGGTAGGTGAAATTATTTCTCTGCTCCAATCATAAACATAGGTGTCGATCCATAATTTACTTTTTCTTCTTCATCCCACACCCTATTTCCGATTTCCACTTCCAGCATTATCTTTTTAAAACCAATTGTAAGCAGTTCTTTTGTGTCCCATTCAGGCCTATGCTCCTTACTCAAGGGCAGATTTCTTGCTATTTCTTCCATCACTTTCGTATTTGTGCTGGTATAATGATCTTTCATACCTCTTACCTTTGAATTCAATCTGTCCTGCTCATATTCTTTTCTCTTTTGAGCATCATGTAAATACAAATACCAGTTAGCATCAAAATTTAGTAATTTGCCACCACGTGCCAATACTCTATACCATTCTCTATAAGCTTGATCAGGCTTTTCAAGATTCCAGGTAAGATTGCGAGTCACTATTAAGTCAAATGTGTTATCTTCAAAATCCAGCTTATGGGCATCCATCCTTCTAAAAGTAATACTATTTTTATAGTTGCTAGCATTATTTTTCGCTTTTTTGAGCATCGCCTCTGTATAATCAACAGCGGAAACCTCATATCCGCAACTGGCCATTAGTATCGCAAAAAAACCGGGACCTGTACCGATATCTAAGACCTTTAACTTTCTTCCTGATACTTTTGGAGCATACTCATTGATTAGATCTGTCCAGGCGTCTCTTTTATAGCTGTCTAGCTCTTCTAAGTTTATTTGGCAATAACCGTCTGACCTCTTATCCCAATACTGTTCTACCTTTTCTAAAAGCTCTTCCATAATTCATTATCCTCCATTCATGTAAATAATCGTGTTCATTTACGGTTAACAATCCAGATGCCTACACATGCAATGCAGCCTACCATTCTATTTAAGGACAGCTTATCATTCTTATAAATAACGTGGGCAAGGATAACGCTTATAAAAACCCCTACCGAACCGAGTATAGAGCTCTTCACCCCGGTAGTATTGGCCATACCGATATAAAGAAAAACATATTGCAGAAGCGTATGCACAAATCCTAAAAGAGTAAAGCCCTTAAAATCTGATAACAATTTAGGCATTACTTTTTTTCCCATAACCTTCTGTATCATCATTAAAATTAGGCCAGCAAGTAAAAAACGATATCCAGCAAATAACAATTTGGAATAGCTGTCATTTGACGGTATGCTAAAAAAATCATACCCTAATTTGATTGCCGGGTAGGCGCTCCCCCCTAACAAATAAAAAAAACCACGAAGTTGACTCTAACGAGTCAAACCTCCATGGTCTTTGCAAACACCTTCATGGTCTTGCTCTGCAATATTATTTTTTATAGTATTCGACAATTGTTCGCAAATTCCTGTTAAACAGTTCCTCTTGTAAAATATATTTATCTGAAAAGCGCAATGCCAAATTAAGATCGTGCATGACCGCAATCATAGGAATGACCATACGTTTAATAAATCATGAAGGGTTAACCTTAAGTCGTTCCTCCACTTCGTTCACCAGGGCTTCAATCTGGTGGGGCAGAGGGCTACGGGGGACTCCCACGAGTAGAATGTTTCCACGTTGTATCGGAAGAAATAATTTGGCTGCTTTACTAGCAGAAATAGCCGTAGCCATTGTAGAAGTTATTTCCCCCAACAAACCATAGACCATCATAACCGCAATCGATCCTACAATAATGTCTACCCGGTCTACATTATAACAAATCGCGGACTCCCCTGAAGCTCCTTCTGTGGCCCCGGCGCGCAACATTGCTCCGGTAGCAAGTGCATTCGTTCCCAGCGCAAGGATATCCAGTTCGGGGATTCGTTTGCGTAACTGCTCTACAATATGTTTGCCAATGCCTCCGCCCTGTCCATCAATAACTGCTATCCGCATCATACCCTCCTCATTCCTTCTCAATATATACGGGGAAGGTGTTCGCCTTCAAGCATGCTCACAATATGTTAATTTTTGTAATTTTTCTCCACCTACTAGGAACATCGGGGTCGACTTATAAACAACCTTGTCTTCTTCATCCCAAATGCGGTCAGTAATATCCGTATTGATAAATATTTCCTTGAACCCAACGTCGATCAGTGCTCCGACATCCCAATGAGGACGAAGGCGGGTACTCAGATAGAGCTCTTTCGCTATCCTGTCTCCTTCCTCAGGATCTACATGTCCTTTACGATGAATACCCCTCCGTTCAGCCTCTGCCATGTCTTCCAGATATTTCGCCTGTCTTTCAGGGTCGTTTAATCGTAAGTTCCAATTAGCATCGAAAACCAACAATCGTCCACCCCGCTTTAGAACCCGATACCATTCCCGATAGGCCGCTTGCGGGTCGCAAAGAGTCCAAGTCAGATTTCTGCATAGAATCAGATCGAAAGAATTATCTGCAAAAGAAAGAGCATGCGAATCCATTAAAAATAATTCGGCCGCCACACCTATTTGCCGGAGGTTGTTTTGCGCTTCATTCAGCATGTTTTGTGTGCAATCGGTGGCAGTCACTTTATGTCCCATCTCAGCTGTAAGCATGGCAAAAAATCCTGGGCCAGTGCCAATATCCAGCACCTTCAACGAACTTCCTGCAGGTCTATACTCATCAATCAAATTTACCCATGCTTGTTTCTTGAAGCTATTCATCTCCTTCCATATTCCTTCACTGTAGCGGGAAGCTTCTCCCTCCCAGTAGCTTTTAATCCGATTTTGCATTTGCATCGCTTTTCTCTCCATTTCTCTAATTTTTTTTTCAGATGTCGGACAAGCCTCAATGCGTTTTTACATCATAAATTACTGCCCCCTAAAAATAAATAAAGACCATAAAGTCGACTCTAATGAGTCAAACCTCCATGGTCTTTGCAAACACCTTCATGGTTCTGCTTTACAATATTATTTTTCACTTAATTCTACAAACCATTCCTAAATACCTGCTTAGTTTGTTATTTCAAAATAATATTCGTTTTACTTAATTACCACACAACCTTGATTGCTATCACCAGAACTGGCAAATATATTATCTGCATAGGGTGATAATTAACAAGAATTATCGTATAATAATAGCAGAATAATATACTTTGAGAGGTGTCATTTATGATTATTAAATCTTCTACAACACTTAGAAATGATTACGGCGTAATTTCTTCACTCGCCCATGAGGTGGATGAGCCGATTTACATCACAAAAAACGGAGAGGGAGATCTTGTTGTCATGAGCATTGAGGCTTTCGAAAAAAGAGAACAAATTCTAAGGTTACGTTCCAAATTAATGATTGCGGAGCAATCAAGGCTGTCCGGAGAGCCTTCCGTTTCTTTGAGCGATGCAAAGAAACGGCTTGAGGAAAAGTACAATGCAAAAGATTAAAATAGAGATTTTGTCGCCTGCCTGGGCGGAGCTTGATGAAATTGCAGAATATCATCTTCATGCAGTCGGCGTAAATTCAGCAAGAAATATAACCGATAAGATTTTTTCCTCTCTTGAACGTCTTGAACAGTATCCGTTATCCTGTCCCTACATTCCTGACGAGGAACTGAGACTGCAAGAGTACAGAATGCTTGTATGCGGCAAGTATGTTTGCTTTTACAGACTGATAGGCAATACCGTTTATGTTTATCACATTGTCCACGGTTCAAGAGAATATTCAAAGCTGTTTAAGTAAAACTGAACGTTTTACAATAAAATCAGGTTTAAATACAGGAAAATATCAAAGTATTGGAGAATGGTACTTTTCAGATAACTCAAGACAGCATATTGGAGCTTGCCTACTTGAGTAAATACTGAAAAACAAGGCCATGGAGGTCTGACCCTACAAGGGGGTCTTCCTCTGTTCTTGATGAAGCAACCTCCAGTGTCGATGCAGCAAGCGAAAGCGCTATTCAAGTAGCCTTGGAACGTCTTATGAAAAACCGCACAACTATAATCATCGCCCACCGTCTGTCCACCATTCTCTCTGCGGACAAGCTAGTGGTCCTTAGTAAGGGGCATGTCGTTCAGTCAGGGAGTCATGATGAATTGATAGGTAAAGAAGGAATCTATATAGAACTTGTTGCCTCGCAGTATAACGTTTAGAGTGAAATCCCAAGTGTAGAAGAGCGAATTTTGTCAATTATTATTGACAAAATTTAATCCATAAATAACATCCATTTAAATAGGACGCACGATCATAGGTAAATAATACCTATGATCGTGCGTCCTTACAATTTTGGCTTTCGCGCTACGATTTTAAACTTTTTGCCTTGATATCCATATTTCCAGTACTCCATTTTCTTGAAGCTGTTGCGATAGGAATCATCCTCGATCGTAACGATCTCATACCCAAGTTGTTCGAGAATGTCGCGATCCATTGCAGGACGTTCCACTGTCACCGACGGAAGCTCTGTAAAAATGTCCTTATCATGATGCTCCGCTTTTTTTGGAATTCGCCATTCGGTAAAAAATATCACTATATTAGACATTGCTTTCCAAATAGAAGTTTTATAAGAATGCACATCTCTTCTATAGTTTCCATCATAAACAACCACTAGGCCACCGGGTTTGAGCACTTCCATCCAGCGTTCATAGGCCTTGCGCGGATCGTACAGTGTCCAGACAACATCGCGGGAGACAATCGCATCGAGAGAGTTCTGCTTTTCTTTGTTCAGAGCAACGGCATCGCCACAGTACAGGTTGACATCGATTCCCTCTGCTGCAAAATTACGTCCGGCGCATTTCACCATTCCTTCTGCGCCATCGATGGATATTACATGATGACCTAAGCGTGAAAGCATAATGGTAAAAAACCCCGGCCCACACCCTACGTCCAGTACATTTAAGCTCGACTTGTCGCCCAACACTGCTTTAAGCTCGGTTTGCCAATGTCTCACGTCTTTAACATTGGCCAGCTGACGTTTTACAAGATTATCGTAGCCCATTGCATCCTCCGTCCAGAGCTGTTCTATTTGCTCATACACATTGCTTTTCTCCTTTAAATTCTTTTAATTTGGGCACGTCGGAGTTTAGTTCAAGCCCCAACGTGCCCAGTTTTCAGTAGATTTTAATGGTTTATTTCGTGACGTCCAGGCGATCCCACTCGATCCCCTCATAAGCTGTAGGTGCCTTTTCAATATTGGTCAAACGGGCGTTAAAGACGTAGAATTTCGTCGGATAATAAAGCGGTACGCAGACGGCCTGCTCATACATCCGGTTGAAAATCTGGTTATACTTCTGCTGACGCTGTGTTTCATCGGTTGTTGCAAGAACCTCATCGAGGTAGCCATTGAGCGTTTTATCGTACCAACCTACAGTGGCCCCATTTTTAGGCTTGTAATAAAGGCTCATCAAAAAACCATGCGGATTCCAAGAGTCTTCATAGGTACGATAGATAACCAAGTCATAGTTCCGATTCTTCCAAATCGCATCATAATACGCATTTTTTTCGCGAAGCTGAAGATCAATGTCAATGCCCGCTTTCTTTAGTTCAGACTGAATCATTTCACAAAGAACCTTCCATTCAGGATATTCGCTGTTTTGGAAAACAAGGCTTAAGCGCAAAGGCTTTCCATCCTTTTCCACAATACCGTCGCCATCAGAATCGGAATAACCGGACACTGCAAGCAGTTTCTTGGCTTTGTCAAGGTTGTAATCATAGCTTTTGTTGTTTTCATCGTTTACGTAGGGCACTGTGCTAGGCAGGATTCCTTTGGCAGGTTTAACTAAGCCATCGAACAGATTATTGACAATACTCTGTTTATCAATAGCATAGTTCACAGCCTGACGCACGTTCAAATCCATCAACAAGGGATTGTCATAATTAAACATCAAATGGTAGCTCTTTGTCCCTTCCCGCTCAAGTGTCTTCAATTTAGAATCTGTTTTGAGAACCGATAAGCTTTCCATAGGCAGGTCAGCCATCGAAAAATCAACCTCGCCGCTTTGAAGTGCCATTACTCGGGACTGAGGATCCGATATAAGCTTTAAAACAAGCTTGCCTATCTTTGGCTTTTCACCATAGTAATGGGGGTTTGGAACGAAGACCATCTCTACATCGTCAACGCATCTTTCAAGCATCCAAGGACCCGTACCAATCGGCTTGACAAAATCCGCTTTAACATCGCCGCTCGTTGCTACTGAATTTGCACCCAACATTCGGCAGGGACGCGGATAGCTCAGCTCGGTCAAGAAGGGATAATAGCTCTTTTTAAAGCTCATTTTTACGGTGTGGTCATCGATTTTCTCAATATTGGCCATTTCGTTGACTACGCTGAGCGAAGCTGTTGCAGACTTTCCTACCCAGCGACCCACGTTAAACAAAACGGAATCCGCATTGAAATTCGTTCCATCGGAGAACTTCACGTCCTTGCGAAGATGGAATGTATATTCCTTGCCGGATTCGCTAATTTCCCATTTTTCTGCCAACGCTGGTTCGAACGCCCCATCTTTGCCGTACTTGACCAGTGGCTCATACATCAGCTCATACGGCAACATATCTCCTTTTGCAATAGTAGTGTCTAGATTCAAGAGAGTGCTGCCGCCGGAAATTGCAACCGTAACATTTTTTTCACTCGTGGCCTGTTTTGACGTGGTTGTAGATTTCGCCTTCGATGCGGTGCTTTGAGCTGTGCATCCAGTCATCATAATCATCATCATGACCATGATTATTGCGCAGAATTTTGTTGCCTGCTTCGTGTTTTTCATTGTTATAACCATTCCTTTCCATCTTTGCTCATACTTTAATTGCTTACCCACGGTTTTCTTTGCCAGATTTCCCCTCCTTAAAGAATATAATTTAATCAGGTCTTTACCCGAAATTAAACTGGTTATCAATGTATTCCAAGCATTCTGTGGCAAGCCACCCAATGCCCTTCTTCCACTTGTATAAGCTTCGGTTCTTTAGCCCGGCAGCGTTCCTTGCTATGCATACAGCGTTCAAAAAACCGGCATCCCCGGCTGTATGCCGTCTGCAGCGACGCCTCTCCATTGAGACTGTTTCTCCGGCTTTTCCGCTTGCTCGGGTCTGTTACTGGAATAGAATCGAACAAGGCACTCGTATAAGGATGGCAAATCCGTTGTTCGAAATGGTCAGTGGTTTGAATCCATTCCACCACTTTGCCAAGATACATAATCGCAATCTGACTGCACACATACTTGACCGTAGAAAGATCATGAGAGATAAACAAATATGTCAATCCAAAGCTTTCCCTCAACTCATTGAGCAGATCTAAAATTTGTCTTCGAATTGAAAAATCTAGGCTGGAAACTGGTTCATCACACACCACAAAGCTTGGGTGCAGCACCAACGCCCGTGCGATGTTGGCACGCTGCCGTTGCCCTCCGCTCAGTTCATAGGGATAGCGATGAATGTATGAACCATCCAAGCCCACCTTCGTCAGAATCTCCTCAGCTTGCTGCAAATACTGTTTGGCGGGTAACTTTTGATAATTTCGGATGGTCTCGCAGATTGTCGCACCGATGGTGTAATGAGGGTCGAAAATCGACGAGCTGTTTTGAAAAATCATTTGAATATTCCGCCGAATCGGCTGCATTTGATTAAATCTCAAATTGGATATCTCCTGCCCATCAAAGCAGATGCTTCCGCTGGTCGGTGTTTCCAAGCCCGTTACCAGCTTACCCAGTGTGCTTTTGCCACAACCGCTCTCTCCAATCAACCCTAGTGATTGTCCCTTTTCAAGGCTCAAATCCACACCATCCACGGCATAGAGCGGTGTTTTTTTGCCCCAAAATGCTTTCGAGGTATAAAAGCATTTGCTTAATCCGGTAGTTTCTAATAAAATCGTCACGGTACACCTTCACACTCTACAAAATTGCATTCAAAAGCTGTTTGGTATAATCGTGCTGCGCGCAATGGAACACATCCAACACAGTACCCGCCTCCACAATCATACCCTCTTTCATGATATAGATGTCATCTGCAATTTCCGCTACTACACCCAGATCGTGTGTTATGAATAAAACGCCTGTCTGAGTCTCTCTGCTCATGGTGCAAATCTGGTCTAAAATCTGCGCCTGGATAGTCACATCGAGTGCCGTTGTCGGTTCATCCGCGATTAACAACGGGGGGTGCATTGCCATGGCAATCGCAATCATGACCCTTTGGCACATGCCACCACTCAATTGAAAAGGATATTTATTCATTATCCCCTCGGGATCGGGCAAGTGCATACGTCTAAGCAGTTCCACAGACTGTGCCCTTGCTTCACGTCTGGTTATGTTGCGGTGCGCGCGTATTGTTTCTGAGACAAGATCACCGATTGAGAAAAGGGGATCCAACGAGTTTACGGGATCTTGAAAAACAACGCCCACCTGAACACCGCAATAGCTGTGCCGTTGTTTTGCGGATAACCCGCGGACGTCCTGTCCACTTACCAATATCTCACCATCGATAATGCTTCCCTTGCACTCCAGCAAGCCCATAATGGACATGGCCGTAACGGATTTACCGCAACCGCTTTCTCCCACCAGCGCTGTAATTCTGCCACGGCGCACCTCAAAACTAATTCCATTCACCGCCTGAATGACATTCCCAGGCAGCCTAAATTCCACCTTAAGGTTCTTTACGCTTAGGACGACATCTTGTTGCCTACTATTTAAAAGCATTTTCTCAGCTTCATCTCTCCAGCGCATCTTTCAGTCCCTCTCCCAATAGATTGAACGCCATAACCGTCACCATAATTGCCGCACCCGGATAAATCATCAGTTGTGGCTGCGTTTGAATATATTGCCTGCTGTCGCTGAGCATGACGCCCCACTCCGGTGCCGGTGGCTGTGCCCCAAGCCCAATGAACGAGAATCCCGCTATGGCAAGAATAATCGTACCAACCTCCAGCGTTGCCAATACGATAATTGGCGATAGTGCGTTTCTTAAAACATGATGAAACACAATGCGCCGCTTTGAACATCCTGCCGCTTGCGCCGCCAGCACAAAATCCTGTTCCTTGATTTGCAAAACAATGCCGCGAATTAGTCTTGCATACCCGCTCCACCAGACACACGCCATGGCAATAATGAGGTTTTTGACGCTCGCACCGAGTATTCCCGTTACCGCCAATGCGAGAATCGAACTGGGAAAGGCCATGCAAATGTCGGTAAACCGCATAATGGCCGTATCAATTATCCCTCCTGCGTATCCAGCCAATAATCCCAGGGGGATGCTGATGAGCAACATCATGCCCAGCACAATCACAGCATACAGCAACGATGATCGCGTTCCCCAAATAATCCTTGATGCGATGCAGCGGCCAAGATTGTCCGTTCCCAGCCAGTTGGTTTTGCTCGGCGATTGCAACTTGTTTTTCATGTGTATCTCAACCGGATCGGTCGGAGCAATGAAGGGGGCGAGAAGAGCAATCGTACAGATCATTGCCACCAGACAGATTCCCACAATCGCCCTTTTGTCATGCAACAGCTTTTTTAAAAAACGAGGCGGCATTCTTTGCATAGAGCAACAGAATTCCTTCTTCACGGCATCACTCTCCTTTCGACATATAGTCAATTCAATTTAATACGCGGATCAATATACACATAAAGAATGTCGACTAGCAAATTAATGCCCACTATTACGACCGCCATCATCAGCACATATCCCTGAATCGCCGGTAAATCCTTATATCCAATGGAATCGAGCGCATATTTACCTAATCCCTGCCATGAAAATATGGATTCCACAATGAATGATCCTCCCAGCAGCCCCCCAAATGCCATACCCATCTGTGTGATGATGGGCAGTATGGCATTTTTCAGCGCATGCTTGCCGATGACGTAGCGCTCAAGCAAGCCTTTCGCCCGAAGTGCTTTGATATATTCCTTTCCCAGAACATCGAGCATACTGGTTCGAAGCAGGCGGATATACGGTCCTACATGGCCCAATGCCAGCGTAACTGCCGGCAGTATGATTGTATTCGAAGAACTGTTGCCCACTACCGGTATCCATTTGAGACGAGCGCCAAATATATACAGAAGCAGCAACCCCAGCCAAAAAGATGGCATCGATACGCTTAAAAACGAAAAATTCCTTCCCAGTCGATCCAACCAAGATTCGGGATACATCGCAGACAAGATGCCCAGCGGCAACGCGATTAGCAATAGCAGTGCCATGGCACAAAGGGCAAGTTTCAGCGTAGCGGGAAACCGCACTATAAGTTCATCAAGAATCGGCCGTTTGGATTTATACGAAGTTCCAAGATCCCCTTTGAGCACGCTTTTGAGCCAATTTCCATATTGTACGGTGAGCGGTTGATCCAGCCCCAGTTCCGTCCGAATAATTTTTACTGCTTCTTCTGTCTGCTGTCCCCCGTTGTCTCGCGCAATGATCGAAGCCGCATCTCCTGCCGAAAGATGGGTCAGCGTAAATGTAATAATAGAAATTGCGAGTAGAATCAGAATAAGACTGAACGCTCGTTTTATAATAAATCTCAGCAAGGTACAATGCTCCCTCCCATACTTACGCTGCAGATAAATCGCAGCTCATATCTTTTTCTGCTCAAACTGTGAAGAAACCAGTTCCCTGTAGAAGCCTTCCTGCGTAATCAGTTGTTCGTGTCTGCCAATTTGCATGATTTTTCCGTGATCCATCCCAACCAGCCTATCGGCCACCATGATGGTAGACAGTCGGTGAGCCAGCACCAGTATATATGAACCGCTGATGAGCACATCTATGTCACGGTATTTTCCGGCATACCCGCTTTCTATACTCTTATAAAACAGTTGATGCATTGTGAGGATATCTCTTTCCTTGATGGCTCATTATCACTCAACCCTTTTGCTTTGGCTGCTTTCATATAATTAAGGTTCATTATTTCAATAACATTTGTTCGAAGTAATCTAGTATATGTAGCTACATAACCAAGGCTTAAGTAAACGCCAGTAAAAGAATATTTTGAATTTTATTTCCCGCTACTACAAGTCGCTCCCTGCCGTCAGCGTAGTCTCTCCATTGGCTATACTGTTTAAGATGTCGTTTCCGTAAACAGCCATTGTTACAGATATATCGGCCTGCTTAGACGGGTTCTTGTCAAAAACAGCCGTTACAGGCGCTATAGTACTGTTCGAATCTGTTGCCGCATAAGCCGGTTTAGCCAAAGGAATTTGCATAACCAGTATGGAAAGCATCATTACAGCTATCAACAGCCCTAAATAAAACTTTCGAAATTTTCTTTTCATTTCTATTCTTCCCCTTCTCCATACCTCTAACTAAAATATCCCCTCGGTTACTTTGAACATTAAAAAGCCTCTCAACCGATTGGTCAAAAGGCTAAAAATACTGATAATCATATATTGATGCCAGCACTTTTAACACCTCCCCCTATCGCTCGTAGAGTAGTTGGTGTATAAAATACAGGCAGGTCTTCTGACTCTGGATCATCAATGTTTCGCACCTTCCCAGACTAAACCAGTGACCTTAACGAAACATCTCCCCATCACAGCGGCGGGACCGTGCAGGAATTGCACCTGCTTCCTTTTTAAACCGAAGCACACATGCTCCGATACCTGAATTTTCTATATTAGTTCAATTTTACTTTTATAGCCCATTGGTTTTGCCGACGGGATAATTCTTCGAGTTCGTCTTCAATATCTATAAACTTCACTAGCCACTGAATCCTCTGCTCCTTTTCCGAATTATACTTCCCCAAGATTTCTCCTCGCGCATCAAGCAACGCTTGCCTGTGCTTTTCCATCTCCTGATTTTGCTCTCGATGTCTCACCAGTCAGGCCTCCTTCAAGAAAAACAAAAAAACCTCTACAGAATACCTGTAAAGGGATATAGTGACTCCGCTAGCCGGATAAAATACGCTGACTTCCCGACATAAACGACACCTCCCCTATCTTCCGTAGGCTCCTGTGTTGATCCGTAATGAGCAGGTTTCCTGGCTTTAGTTCATCATAGCCCCACGTCTTCCCAGATAAAATCCAGTGACATTTTGTGAGGCAACTCCCTATTACAGTGGCGAGACCGCGTCAGATTTTACTGACTTCCCTTTTAAATTCTTTCCCTTAGAAAAGAATCACTCATTACCTAATATTGAATTGTTTTCATTATAACCTTAACTTTAAATTTTTGTAAGCCCTGTCAGCTCAAAAAATCACACCAAGCATTTTTTATTTATACGCCAAGATTGTAATTAACATCTTCTCAATCTCTTTAAGCTCTTTATTGTTTCGCTTTGCGTAATCATCCACTTGAACCTTATCACTTCTGTGGATATCAAAATATTTTGCATCTTGAGAGCTGAAGTACAGACCGCACACACTAGCAACAGGATCCATCATATAATGTTCTGTTAAAGTTATACCCGTATTACTTTCTCCCTCTAAAAGCTGAAAAAGTTTTGTTTTTTCAGCATGATCCCTAAGACAAGGGTATCCAAAGGCAGGTCTTATTCCCCTAAATGACCCTTTTAATAAAGATTTAAGCTCTAGATTTTCATCTGGAGCGTATCCCCAATAATCCTTTCTTACCTGAAGATGTAATAACCCCGCGAAGGCTTCTGCTAACCTATCAGCAAGAAGTTTTACCATAATTGCTCCGTAGTCATTGCCTTGTTCTTTAAGGTTCTCGGCATATTCCTTAGCACCAACGCCTGCCGTTACAATAAATCCGCCTAAATAATCAGTTTTTCCACTATCCTTAGGGACTATATAATCCGCAAGGCATCTATAGACATTATCCTTGGAAATCGTTTGTTGCCTTAACATATTGAAGGTTGTAACACTTCCATTATGGTACATTTCAAGGTCATCTCCTAAAGAGTTAGCAGGAAAAATACCCAAAACAGCATTTGCTGTAAGTATGTCTTCCCTCTCTAGTAAATCTAACATTTCATTGGCATCATCAAAAAGCTTTTTAGCTTCTTCACTATATTTAGGATCTTCCATAATTTTGGGATACACCATGCCCATACCCCAAGCTACAAAGAAATAAGACCAATCAATATAGTTTCTAATCTCGCTGATGGGGAAATTTTTCAAATGTTTAGTTCCAATTAAGTTTGGAACGCTTATACTTTCCTTATTCCAATCTATTTTAAATTTCTTTTCTCTAGCTTCTTCCAGTGGCACAAGCTTTCTTTCAATTTTCCCGTAGCTTTCTCTTAGATTTTGGTATTCCTCCTCAATTTGGGCTAAATACCTATCTCTTTCATTCTTATCGACCAGCTTTTTAGCAGCTTCTACGGCTTTTGAAGCGTCAACGCTATACACGACTCCCTTTGAATATTTAGGTGCAATCTTTAAGGATGTGTGAGTCTTAGAAGTTGTTGCTCCACCAATCATCAGGGGAATATTAAACCCTTGCCGTTCCATTTCCTCCGCCACATTAGACATCTCATCTAATGAGGGAGTAATAAGTCCACTCAGGGCTATGATATCTGCATTTTCTTTTTTTGCTGTTTGGAGGATTACTTCGCAAGATGCCATTACTCCAAGATCAATAACTTCAAAATTATTGCAAGACAGAATGACTGAAACGATGTTTTTGCCTATATCATGGACATCACCCTTAACCGTTGCAACGACCACTTTTCCTGCACTGCTACTTTCACTACTCTTCTTCTCTGCCTCAATGTATGGTAATAAAAAGCCTACAGCCTTTTTCATAACTCTTGCGCTTTTTACAACCTGCGGGAGAAACATTTTGCCTTCTCCAAATAATTCTCCAACCACCTTCATTCCATCCATCAGCGGTCCTTCAATAACCTTTTCTGCTCTGTCATATTGTCTTCTGACTTCTTCAACGTCTTCTTCTATGAATTCCGCTATGCCTTTTACTAAAGCATGTATTAATCGTTCCTTGCAATCTTTCTCTCTCCAGGCAAGTTTATTCTCAACTTGATCCCCACCAGACGCTTTGTATTTTTCCGCAAACTCTAAAAGTTTTTCGGCAGAATCCGGTGTTTTATTCAAGATCACATCTTCAACCTTTTCCAGGAGCTCCTTATCTATTTCATCATAAATTTGAATCATACTTGGGTTTACAATAGCCATATCAATTCCTGCAGCAATAGCGTGATACAAAAACGCAGAGTGCATAGCTTCCCTTATGGCATTGTTTCCTCTAAAGGAGAAGGATAAATTACTTACCCCACCACTTACCTTGGCATAAGGAAGATTTTCCTTGATCCATTTTACGGTGTTAATAAAATCGACCGCGTAATTGTTGTGCTCTTCAATCCCTGTGGCAATTGCTAAAATATTAGGGTCAAAAATAATATCAGTTGGTGGAAACTTCACCTTATTCACTAATAAATCATAAGCTCTTTTGCAAACTGCAATTCTCTTCTCAAAAGTATCTGCCTGGCCTTGTTCATCAAAAGCCATTACCACAACGCCCGCACCATATCTTTTAATTAACGTCGCTTGCCGAATAAACTCCTCTTCCCCTTCTTTTAGGCTTATAGAATTTACAACTGCTTTACCTTGAATTGCCTTTAAGCCTACTTCTAAAACCTCAAATTTTGATGAATCAATCATCACTGGAACTCTGGAAATATCTGGCTCGCTAGCGAGAAGCTTAAGAAATATATCCATTTCACTTAAGGCATCAAGTAGCCCATCATCAAAGTTTATATCTATAATTTGTGCTCCGTTTTCCACCTGTTCCTTGGCCACAAATAATGCTTCTTCATATTTTTTCTCTCTAATTAGTCTTGCAAACTTAGCTGATCCAGAAACATTCGTTCTTTCCCCAATATTGACAAAATTATTTTCTTTCTTTATGACAATGGCTTCAAGACCACAGTAAACAGTCTCTTTCTCGATCAGAGGAATTTTTCTTGGTTTGATACCCTTAACCGCTTCACTGATCGCTTTAATATGCGCCGGTGTTGAACCGCAACATGCCCCGACAATATTTAAATGACCTTCCTCTGCTAATTCCTTTACCAAAGCCGCAGTTTCTTCCGGACGTTCCTCATACTCCCCTAGGGAGTTTGGCAGACCTGCATTTGGATGGAAGGTTACATACCGATCTTGTGTTTTGGAAAGATCTTTAATGAAAGGAATTAAATCCTTAGCGCCAAAGGAACAGTTTAATCCTATGCCAAGAATTTCATCACCCTTCATAGTGTGTGCAAAAGCTTCAAGCGTTTGACCGGATAAGATACGACCACTTTTATCCGCAATAGTACCTGAGATAATTATAGGCAGTGTTATACCTTTTTCCTCAAAGACATTTTCAGCTGCAAATATAGCTGCCCTAGCATTTAAGGCATCAAATATTGTTTCAATAAATATAATATCTACTCCACCATCTACAAGCCCCTGTACCTGCTCCCCATAAGCAAGTACGAGTTCCTCAAAGCTAATATTTCTTATTCCTGGGTTTTCAACATCTGGTGAAAGGGATGCTGTTCTATTGGTAGGCCCAACTGAACCTGCTACAAAACGCGGTTTACTTGGATCAACGTTAGTAAAAAGATCTGCCTCTTCTCTTGCTAGCTTTGCTCCTTGGAAGTTAAGCTCATAGACCTTATCCTCCATACCATAATCCTTTTGAGATATTCTGGTTGCATTAAAGGTATTTGTTTCAATAATGTCCGCCCCAGCTTCTAGATAACTTTTATGAATAGCTTTAATAATCTCTGGATGAGTAATATTTAAAAGGTCATTATTCCCCTTTTGGCTTCTATGACAATTACAACTTCCGGTAAACTCTTGCTCATTTAAGTTATATCCTTGGATACAAGTCCCCATTGCGCCATCCAGGACAAGAATTCTTTCCTTTAAATAATCCTCGATATTATATCTCATTAGTTAGCCCCCTTAATTTTGAGTAAATACTTTTGATGTATTTGAACCTAATACATTCACTATAGCATGATAAAAGAGATATAGGGTAACTCTAAAAAGCTATGGCTTGTTATAGCATAAAACTATAACAAGCCATTTTAGGGCATCTTATAAATAAGGTATATAATTATGATTTTAGACGTGTAATAGGTTTCTACAGTGGAATCATCTATAGATTTTTAGTTACTTTGTCCAATTCTTGCACATAAGCTGTCGCAAGCCTGCTAAGCGTTACACTTTTATGTGAAATCCATCCTACAGTAATAGTTTCATTAATATTCAAGGGTATTGGGATGATGTTATTGCCGTTAAGGTCAGCACTTAAAACGCCTGTTGAAATGGTGTATCCATTTAATCCGATCAGAAGATTAAACAGAGTTGCCCTGTCGCTCACACGGATACTCTTTTTATGAGATAAGGTACTCAATATTTCCTCTGAAAAATGGAAAGAATTGTACTCTCCTTGTTCAAAGGACAGGCAGGGATACGAATCCAAATCCTCCAACGTGACTCTCTCTTGCTTTGCCAGCGGATTTTGAGTACTGATGAAAACATGAGGTGCAGCTTTAAATAATACTGTAAACTCCAAATTGTTTTCTTTCATAAGCTTATTGATTACCTTTGAATTAAATTCATTGAGATACAAAATACCGATTTCGCTGCGGAGGTTTTTTACATCCTCCAAAATTTCATAGGTTTTTGTTTCTCGCAAGGTAAACTCATATTCCTCCAAGGCGTATTTTTTTATGAGATTTACAAAGGCATTTACAGAAAAAGCATAGTGCTGGGTTGAAACAGAAAAGTGCTGGGGAGATGGCTTTGCATCTAGGTAACGGTTTTTCAACAGTTCTGTTTGCTCCAATACCTGCCGTGCATAGCCAAGAAATTCTGCCCCCTCAACTGAAATACTAATTCCCTTGTTGGAGCGCTCAAAAATCGTGATATTAAGCTCTGCTTCCAATTCTTTTATTGCGTTGGAAAGGCTGGGCTGAGATATGAATAAACGCTTTGCAGCGACATTAATGGAGCCCCAGGTTGCGATTACAATTGCATATTTAAGCTGTTGAAGTGTCATTTTTTCACCTGCCTGTTCTTTCCCTGTTGTGATTTCTCAGCTAGTCTTAATACTCTATTCCCTCTCGCTCCATTATGCCCTTTTCCATGGGATGTTTGCGGGCAGTTATTTCCGAGACATAATCAGCTAACTCGATCAGCTTTGAAGGGGCATCCCTCCCTGTCAGAACGAGTTCCAATTTTAGTGGCTTGATCTTAACAATCTCGACTACTTCCTTCAGAGGCAGGTACCCGCAATTCACCGCTGCCATAATCTCGTCCATGATGATCAAATCCCATTCCCCGCTCTTGACGGCCTCAATAGTATAGTTCAGACCAATCCGCATTTCTCCTTTTATTCCTGCCATTTCTTCCTCTGTCATTCCCCAAGTGAATTTGTCATTTTCTTTCTTACTAAAGAGCTGAAAGCACGGTCCTAAACTGGCGATGACTTTCCTTTCTCCCGTAGTCCATCCTTTTAAAAATTGAACCATGAGGACCCTAAGTCCTTGCCCATACGCCCTGAGCCCCAACCCGATTGCTGCTGTCGTCTTCCCCTTCCCTGCACCTGTATAAATATGGATGAGACCTTGTTGCATGCTTATTTCTCCTCCCTCATTAACTTCTAACCTCACGGCACTCTCCGAGGCGGTTGGGACAAGGGTAACTACATCACCCAGCACGTCACCTTAGCCGACTTCAAATCCTCGAAAAGAGAAGGACAAATTCTTTTTAGACCACTGAGTCAATCTCTTCAAATCTTGCATGTTCCTAGCTGCTTTTTTAAGTTCCGTGCTTCTGCAGCTCTGCACCACATAATTTGAAGCAATTTCAAAATCTAAAATGATGCTGGGTATATCATCTGCTTCGAGTTCTGGACATAGTGTTGTCCTGAACTCATGGGCAAGTCCGCTATTTTTAATGACTTCCACACTTTCCCGAATTGACGATAACTCCAACTGGCTTGTCCCTGTAATGCTTTCATATTTGCTGAGCGGAGCCTTTAAGTCCATGGCGATAAAATCTAGAAGCTCTTCTTCTATCAGCGTTCTCAAGATATCCGGATTTGTTCCGTTTGTGTCAAGCTTTACGAGCATCCTCATTGCTTTCAATTCTTCGATAAAAACGTGAAGATTCTTTTGCAACGTCGGTTCTCCTCCGCTTACAACCACTGCGTCGATCATTCCTTTTCTTTTGGAAAGCCATTCGAAAATTTCTTCAGGCAGAATACCGTTTGAAGTGTCCTTAGTATCTAGTAGACTGACGTTGTGACAATAACCACATCTTAAGTTACAGCCCTGGGTAAAAACCACAGACGCTATCTTACCCGGATAATCCACAAATGAGGCCTTTATAAATTCTGCTATATTCATGATAACACCTCCTGAATCCTGAATTTTTTCCTCTGGTTATACTCTTCTTTCTTCCCAAGATTATAGTTCTTGACCGGTCTGAGGTATCCTGTCACTCTGGACCATACCTCGGCTTCGGCACCACATTCAGGGCATCTGAAATGTTCTCCGCTGATGTATCCGTGAGAGTCGCAGATACTGAAGGTTGGCGTAATGGAGATGTATGGGATTTTATGTTTGTTAAATATTTTTTGAATAAGCCGCTTACAAACCTTAATATCCTCAACTGCTTCTCCAAGATAGAGGTGCTGAACCGTTCCCCCTGTGTAAAGAGACTGCAGTTCGTCCTGTAGCTCCAAAACCTCAAATATATCATCCGTATAACCTACCGGAAGTTGGGTTGAGTTTGAGTAATAAGGAACTTCATCACCAGCCGTAATAATTGAGTCATACTTTTTAATATCCAACATAGCCAGACGGTATGATGTTCCCTCTGCTGGCGTCGCCTCTAAATTGTAGACGTTTCCGGTCTCGTGTTGAAATTTAACCAGCAGCTCTCTCAAATAGTTCATGACACTCACCGAAAACTCCCGACCTTCTTCAGTTTCAATTCCTTGGCCCATGAAATTCAGTAATGCCTCATTCATTCCTATGATACCGATCGTACTGAAATGATTGTGCCAATAATGCCCGGTCCGCGCCTTTGAATGTCTCAAATAATGGCATGAATAGGGATACATCCCCCGTTCTGACTGCTGCTCAATAATTTTCCGCTTGATTTCCAAGGCCGTGCGCCCGACTTCCGCCATTTGGTTCAGACGTTCCATAAATTCCTGTTTTGAATTGGATAGATACGCTAATCTAGGCAGGTTAATGGTAACTACACCGATTGATCCTGTGAGAGGATTGCTTCCGAACAAACCCCCACCTCGTTTCCTGAGTTCACCGGTATCTAGCCTTAACCGGCAGCACATGGATACAGCATCTTCGGGAGACAGATCTGAGTTTACATAATTAGCGAAATAAGGAATTCCATACTTACAAGTAATTCTCATAAAGGCATCCGCTACAGGACTCTCCCAATCAAAGTCTTTGGTAATATTAAGGGTGGGAATTGGGAAAGTAAACACTCTTCCCTTTGAATCTCCTTCCAGCATCACTTCACAGAACGCCAAGTTGAACATATCCAACTCTTCCTGAAAATCTCCATATTTATCCTCAGCGTATGTTCCGCCAATAATCACCTGCTCATCTCTCAATGTAGAAGGCACCCTGATGTCAAACGTAAGGTTGGAAAAGGGGCACTGAAATCCAACCCGTGTGGGAACATTGAGGTTAAAAACAAATTCTTGCAAACACTGTTTGACTTGAGTAAATGTCAATTGGTCATTCCGAATAAAAGGCGCACAAAAGGTGTCAAAACTTGACCAAGCCTGGGCTCCGGCAGTTTCCCCTTGTGTAGTAAAGGTAGAATTTACGATTTGCCCGAGGAAAGATCGTAAATGTTTGGCTGGACCGCTTTCCACCTTGCCAGGTACTCCTCCGAATCCATCCAGCAGGAGCTGTCTCAAATCCCATCCTGCACAATAGGGTCCAAAAAAGCCCAGGTCATGGATGTGGCACTCTCCACTTTCATGCGCCTCTCGAACTTCCTGAGGATAGATTTCATAAAGCCAATACTTTTTGGTAAAGACTTCTCGTATATAATTGTTTAAACCATTGATACTTTTTTGGGTGTTCGCATTCTCACTAATTTGCCAGTCCTTATCTCCTAGGTAGTCGGAAAACATACCAATGGTCGCCCCAATCAGCGCATCCATTTCACGGGTGCTTTTCCTTTTCTGACGATAAAGTATATATGCTTTGGCTGTTTTGGCATGTCCGTTTTCTATGAGGACTTTTTCGACGATATCTTGTATCGATTCTACATCCGGTTGCTTGTCCCTAAAATTTCTTTGTAATACATCTACTACCTGTCTGCCTATTTCCTCAGCACGCTCATAGTCCGATCCTCCACAAGCTGTGGCAGCTTTAAAAATTGCATGAACTATTTTCTCTTGATTGAAAGACTCAATTCTTCCATCTCTTTTAATAATTTCTGTTATCATCGGTTAAATAACCTCCAATTTTTCCAATTCAAAAAGCCCCTTGACGCTGAGCGCCAAGAGGCTGTGTATCTCCCTGAATACAACACTTACTTATGGAACCCCCCTATCGCTCGTAGAGTTATTGGTTCATTAAACAAAGGCAGGTCTTCTGACTTTGGTTCATTAATGCTTCACGCCTTCCCGGTATCTACCAGTGGCCTATAGTATGAAACATCTCCCCATTACAGTGGCGGGACCGTGCAGGACTTTTACCTGCTTCCCTTTTAAGCTGTACTCTTAGTACTTGCACCTTTATTTTCCAATATTCAATTGCTATCATGTTATCGTATATTAACCTAATGTGTCAACCATGAAGTTTATTTTTTTATATTGATGAACACTCCCTTAGAGCTACTGAGTATTTCTATCCCCTATCCGGCATAGCCATATTAAGGATGGGGGTGGGCAAGTGCAGTTTTAATATATATTAATTGTTTTTTTAACTTTTATAATTCACATAATATATGAAGATGTCAAAGCCCTTGTCGTTATTTTGATGAGCGCCAAGCTAATAGGAACCATATTGGGGCAATTGCTCCTTATCCCGGTGGCCAAAGCCATTGCAGATATTTATAAGTGATTGCCGGAGTATTGCTGCTGTAAAAAAAATAAAAACGCAGCAGGAATTAACACTTTTATGTAGAATACTATTAACATAGGCAACTATTCATTATGTAAAAAAGAGACCATGGAGGTCTTGACCTGACATTAAGTCTGGTCAAGACCTCCATGGTCTTTTTCATTTTTCAAAGGAGGTGATTATTGGCATATGAGCCCATGCCAGCTGTCTTCCCATAGTTTGTAAAGTAATGAATTCCACGTTCCAAAACGCCTTCAAAATCTTCCTGCATCTTATGTTCGAAAATGTCAGAAACTATCAACTTCAGACCTAAAGATATTCTGATCTGACCGTCAAGATATCATTGGGTCTGACCCTAACAGAAAATGATCCTGTCCTAGGCAACTGCTTATGAACTTGTTCTGGTATAGGCTTTTATAATTCATAAAAGAAGGAGCGAACTGTGATGTGTGAATCGAATGCTTTTCTCAAAGATGGAGAAAACGAAGTGATGCTCATGAAGTCAGTTGATACCATCGAGCCCTGTGAAAATGACTTAAAACTAATGGATATCTTCGGAAAACAACTATTTATCCAAGCCAAAATTAAAAACATGACCCTTCTCAACCACCGTATTATCTTAGAAAAGATTTAACCAACACCCTAGGCAACTTTATGTAGCCTAGGGTGTTGGTTTGAGTAAATAGTTATGTACTGCTTTTGCAGTTTACTATTATCTAGTAAAGCGTCATGGTCTCGAACTCTGATAACAATTGGTTCCCCTCTGAAATATGGTTTTGTAAATGTTGAATGCTAACTTGATCTTCAATATTTTACCCACCTTTGGGACGAGGGAAAGGCTGCTAAAGCATCCGGTAAGTCGTTTTGGGACAACAGGGCGGATGAGTTTAACAAGATAGTTTCTCAAGGGGGTCCTGATGAGCGCATTAAGAAAATCGTTAATTTTTTGTCACATAAGAGCCTTCTCACCGAGAATAGTAGCGTCTTAGACATAGGCTGCGGTCCAGGACGCTTTGCCGTTGAATTTGCCAAGAAGTCAGCAGACGTTACAGGCCTAGACATATCCGACAAAATGTTAGACTATGCGGTGAAGAATGCCGAAGCTGCCAACCTCACCAATATCTTGTTTAGAAACTTAAACTGGGATGAAGTCAACCTTGAAGACTACGGCTGGAGAAAAAGATTTGACTTGGTGACCGCGATCAACAGCCCAGGGATCCATGATCTAATCACGCTAGAGAAGATGATCGAGGCCAGCAAGGGCTACTGCTTTTTGTCAAATTTTGTGGATCGTACCGACTCTGTTCAGGACATTATTCGCACGGACATTCTTAAGCTTAAAGAGGTAATATTTTATAACAATACAGTTTACAGCATTTTAAACATCCTTTGGCTAATTGGATATTATCCCAGTATTGCCTATGTCGATACGGCTCGAGAACATGTCCGAACGGTCCAGGAAGCTTGTGTTTATTATGGTTCGTTATACCTCTATCGGGCACGCGTATCATTTTTATATAACCCCGGAAAGATGAAAAGATGCGAAGCCGAACCCAAAGGCAAACAGCGGGACAGGGACAGATAATGGAAATTAAAACAAGGAACCTGTCCCCTTGTTTCTCAAATACCTTCAAATTCTTCCCTGCCTCATCTCTACCACCCGGTCGGACATCCAGCCCACAACCTCTCTATCGTGGGAAATGAAAAGATAGGAAAGTTGCCGCGTTTTTTGCAGATCTTTCAAAATGTGCAAAATTTGTGCCTGCACCGAAACATCCAACATAGAGGTAGCTTCATCCAGAACAAGTACCCGCGGTTGCAACATCAGAGCGCGACAGATGGAAAGACGCTGGATTTCGCCGCCGCTCACCTGATGCGGATAGCGTTCTAACAAAGAATCATTCAGCTTTACCTGCTCAAGCACCCGGTAAAGCATTTCGTGGGCGGATACTTTTTCATAAAGGCGAAAAATTTTAAGCGGTTCCAGTACGCTGTCTTTTAGTTTTATGACTGGATTAAAAAAGGATTCCGGGCGCTGGGAAATAAGTTGAACCTCGCCGCGGAAGGGAAGCAACGCTTTACCTTTTAGCAGCGTTATATTCTCACCCTTATAGAACACTCCGCCGCCATCGCTTGGAATCAAGCGCAGCAGAATACGAGCTAAAGTGCTTTTGCCGCAACCGCTGGGTCCCATCAGACCAAGGGTTTCCCCCCTATCAATTTGCAAGCTGACATTGTCGAGAGCCAAAAAGGACTTTCGTCCCCCACCCCTGCGAAAAGTCTTACAAACTTCGCGGGCTTCAAGCATATAAAAAGCACCTCACAAGCCTGCCGCCGTGTTCATAAGAATTCGGTTTTTCCGCCGTGCAACGCACAGTGCAGTGTATACAGCGGGGCGCAAATTTGCAGCCAGTAAAGCTTTCTCCGGGTGCCGGAGGCATACCGGACATGGGCTCCATCCCATTTTGAGGAAGTGAGGCCAGAAATCCCTGCGAATAGGGATGCAGCGGAGTTTTCAGAACATCCTGCCCCATTTCCAAAATCTCTCCGCTGTACATCACTGCCACACAGTCGCACAGCTTTTCAGCCAACCCAAGGTCATGGGTAATGACAATCATCCCGTCCACGCCCTGCAGTTTCATCGAAACAAGCGTTTCGTAAACCTGCTCGCGTAGATCCCTGTCAAGCCCCTTGGTCGGTTCATCCGCCAATACCCAGCGTGGTGAACAAGAAATACCGATGGCACACAGTACGCGTTGCTGCATACCACCGCTCAGCTCAAACGGATAGGAGCGCAAAATACGCCCCGGATCATCAAAGCCGAAGCTGTGCAGCAGACTTTCCGCCTTTCGCCTGCGGCTTTTGGCGTTCTTATCTACTATCATCAGTGCTTCGTCAAGTTGAACGCCGATCCGCCTCACCGGGTTGAGCGAATCGCTTGGATTCTGCGGGATCAGACTGATTTCCTTTCCACGCAGGGTACGCAGCTGTCGGAGCGAAGCTTTGGCAATGTTAAGCCCGCAATAAAGGATGTCGCCGCCCACCTGTGCATAGGAAGGCAGCAAGCCGAGGATCGCCAGTCCGAGTACGGATTTTCCGCAGCCGCTCTCTCCGATGAGTCCGGTAATTTGTCCACTGCGAAAGGTAGCGAAAACATGGTCAACTGCTTTAACCGAACCGGAGGAAACCGCAAAATGTACGGTGGCATCCTGAATAACAATGTGATTGGAAGTGGCTTCTAGCATTCGCGCACCTCCTCATTTTTTATGTCAAAATGATCGCGCAGAACGTCGCCCAGCATATTGATAGCCAGCAGTAATAAAAAAATACACAGCCCCGGCACAAGAATTAGATGCGGGGAACTGCGGTAATGAAGGCGTGCATCATTAATCATAACACTCCAGTCAGGTGTGGGCGGTTGAACTCCTAACCCTAAAAAGCTCAGCGAGGCGATAGACAACACACTGCGTCCCACCCGGATTGTAAAAAGGATAATCATATTATTGATCATATTAGGAAGGATGTGACGAAAGATCAAACGCCTATTACTACTTCCTAGACAGCGCATTGCCTCTATATAGGGCTCCTCTCGCAAGCGCAGTACCTCGGTGCGCACAATTCGGGAAAATCCTGCCCATGAGGTTAGTATCAAAGCCAGCAGCAGACTCTGGATGCTCGGGCCCATCACCCCTGCAATAGCGATCATCAGACAGGTTCCGGGCAGACCCTGGAAAATATTGGCAAGTACGGTGAGGCACCAGTCCGCCGCGCCTCCATAGTAACCCGCAATCATTCCCAAGAGCATACCGAGCAGCATGGACAGAACCGTCGCCATCAGCGCCAGCAGCATAGAGATTCGACCCCCGTACAGGACGCGGCTGAGCATATCCCGCCCCAGCGAATCAGTTCCCAGAGGATGTCCTAAAGATGGTCCCTCCAGACGCACCGACATCTCGGTGGTATTAGGCGGATAGGGCGCGATCAGCGGTGCTAAGACGCTGGAAAGGATAATCACGGACAGAAGCAGCACGGCAATGATGCCTTGCGCTTTTCCCTTGTTCTTCAAATACTGCTCCCTCCCAGCCTTATTTTCGGATTCAGCACCAAGCTGATTAAATCTACCGCCAGTGTGACAGCGACAAAAAGAAATCCGGTAAGCAAAACATAGCCTTGAAGGGCCGGATAATTACGCATGTAAATGGCCTCGATGGCATAGCTTCCCACGCCCGGGAGTGCAAAGATAGTTTCTACAACAACCGAGCCACCCAGTATTCCGCCAAAATAATTGCCCAACAGCGTAATGACGGGCACAATGGCGTTGGGCAGGGCGTTTCGCACAATAAGGCGATATTTACTGATTCCTTTGGCGTTAGCGGCAAGAAAATATTGTTTTCCCAATTCCCCCAGAAGCGCGGAACGCATCAAACGCGCAGCTGTTGCGGTAGTGGCGCAAGACAGCACTATTGCCGGCATTAACATATATTTAGCTCCGCCTGTACCGCTGGTGGGCAGCCACCCAAGGACCTCAGCGAACAGCAGCACCATCAAAATGGCAAGCCAAAAACCCGGAATGGAAAGCATTATATTGGTTAGTCCTTGGATGCCATGGTCAAGCAGGCTGTCTTTATAGGCCGCAGACAAGGTGCCTATTAGGATTCCGCCTGCACAGGTTAGCAGCATAGCATATCCTGCCAGCTTTAGGGTTACCGGCAAGCGCCGAGCAAGCTCTTCACTCACTGGTTCGCTGGTGGCATATGAGTAGCCGAGGTCACCGTGCAGGGCGTTTTTTACCCAGCGAATATACTGTACGGGCAGCGGATCGTTAAGTCCCATCTCTTCCCGCAACGCGGCAATCTGTTCCGGTCTCGCCTCAGACATGCCGCCCTGACTAAGCGCAATTTCCGCCGGGTCGCCGGGGGAAATAACCCCCAGCGTAAAAGCAATCAGGGAAATACCCAGCAGAACCGGAACCAGCGAGGCAATTTTCTGCAAGATATACCTGCTCATTGCCTATTCAGCCCAAGCAACATTCGGCAGTTCCAAACCGTAAAGTTTTGCCTCATAACCAGTCAGTTTAGTACTGTAAGCCATCAAGGTCACATCGTTAAACAGAGGAATGACTGGAAAATCCTCGCTGGAAATCTGCTGGATCTGATTATAGATTTCTTTGCGCTTTTCCATATCGAGAGTGGCTGCCGCCTCTTTCATCAGTTTTTCCACCTCAGAGTTGTTGTAGCCGAGACTGTAATTCTTATTATGGTCACCGCTGGTGAGCATAAAGCGGTTGAAGATGGTGAAGGGTTCGCTGTTGGAGAGTCCCTGCTGTAGACGGACAAGATTGTGGTTGCCTGATTTCATTTCCTCTTTCATAGTAGCATACTCCAAGGGTTGAATTTTAACATCCAGCCCTATTTCCGAAAGCCAGGCTGCAATCAGCTCCGCCTCCGGTTTCTGGGTGGACTCGCTGCCGTTTATCAGATAGACAATTTCACAACGTTTATCCCCCAGTACCGCTTTGACCAGCGCTTTGGCTTTTTCCAGATTCTCTTTCACGGGAATTTCCTTATAAAATGGAGTGCTGTAATTAAGGATATTGGTAGTAGGAGAACCAAACCCGCAGTATAGGTCAGTCACTATAGACTGGCGGTTGAGGGCAAGGCTGACAGCCTGACGCATACGCAGATCATTGAACGGAAACTTGGTTCCATTGACCCCCAGAAAACGAATCATCGTGGATTTATTGGTAGTCAACGCAAAGTCAGGATCTTTTTTAAGCTCTACGGCTAGCGAAGCAGGAATTGCTTTTAGATCCAATACGCCCATAATCTCAGCGGATTTTAAGGCAGAAAAGCGAGTATCCGCATCAGGAATTACTTTAACCCGAATGGATTTTGCTTTGGCCTTTTCGCCATAGTAATGATCATTACGCTCCAACAGAACATATTGGTCCTTCACGTTCTCAACAACTTTAAAAGGACCGGTACCTTGGGCAATACCGTTGAAATTTCCTTCCTTATCGAAGCATTTAGGGCTGTACATGGCACTTCCGAAGTTCACCATATTGTAGATCTGAGTGGGTGAGGGATTCTTAAAGATGAGTTTAAAGGTATAATCGTCCACCTTGGAGTACTCTTTCAGCCCAGGATAGTTGGAATTGATATCCAGCGGGTAGAAAGAGGATTTCTTAACGCCCAACTTCATACGGTCAAAGTTTGCGACGACCGCATCCGCATTGAAGCCTTCGCCGTCGTGGAACTGGACACCCTTGCGCAGCTGAAACGTCCATTCCTTACCGTCCTCGGATATTTCCCAGCTTTCGGCAAGACCGGGCACAGGGGATGCCTTGTCGTCCTGTTTGACAAGCGGTTCCCAGACATAGAGAATGCTGCTGCAATAATAACCATCTTTTTCACCGGGGGCAAGGTTACGGTAACCTCCAAGGACAATTTCAGTGTTCCTGTTCACAACTGCAGGAGACTTGGAGGAATCGGCCGCGCTGCCCGTCGGGTTGGATTTGCTGCAACCTGCAATAGACAACACTATTAGGACGGACAAGCAAAGTACCAACACCTGTTTCAGTTTGGTTTTGAAAAAAAAGTTCATGGATATCCTCCTCTTAATATTTTTTAAGTCTTCACTACGTGTACTGAAAACTTTGAAAGCAGTTATTTGTACCAGTAAAGCAACTCCGAGCGAAATTTGTGACGACAACGGTATTTTCCATTTTCAAAGTGGTAATAGCGTTGCAAGATCTCCAGTACCGCCTTTTCATCATAGCGCGCAGCAATGTAAGAAACCGCACGGTTCAGCATCTCATCAAATGTGTCATAAGCATATTCGCGCTCATTGGAAATACTTATGCATTCAGCACAAATTCCAAGTCCGTGAAGTACCTTTTCTAAGTCTCGGCAATCCATCCGTGTGTAGCGCACGGGAAGCCGCAGTTCCTGTTCAAAATCGGAGAGATACGGCTGTTCCGGACTTTCGTTCACGCCGATGATGCAAAGCCTGTCAGCAGTTTCATTAATCTTGCCAAGGCAATGCTCAATTTCGACCATCCGATAAAAACAGTTATAAGCAAAAACCACGTCACATTGCGTAGGGGTACAATCCTCCCATTTGCCATAAAGGGGGGTGATGTTTTGCACATTATTCTCCGACGCTATCCTTTGTACGTATTCCAGTACATCTTTGGAAATATCAATACACGTATACTGCTGGCAAATTGCCGCAAGACGCAGCGAATAATTGCCCCAACCCGGTCCGATTTCCAGGATAGATTTAGCATCCACATTTTGAATCAGCCCGCATACCTCATCAGCAATCTTAACTGAGTACTCATCCGGCTGATAGACGGATTTTTGAGCCAAATATCGTTTCCAGAAATCCTTTTCCGCCTCATCACTGATAGCTCGCTCGCTGTATCCTCCATTTGGCAGGCGCATCGCCTGTCTCCACTGTTCACCATAGTCATTATGCAACCCACTTTTCATATTATTCCTCCATTTTGCAATCATCAGGGAGTCTCAACCGATTGGTCAAGAGGCAAAAAATACTGATCAACATTTGTTCAGCACTAATAATACCTCCTCTATCGCTCGTAGAGTTATTGGCGTGTAGCATTTAGGCAAGTCTCCTAATTAAAAAAATAAAAAAACAACCCCACATCACTAATCATAACGACAGCAATGTATCGGTTGTCTCGGACGGCGCGTTCTCTTCCGCTTTCAAGTCGCATTCGCATTTTGGAAAGCGGATCCCGCTTGAACAAGACTTTGACCCTGCAGGTCATTTTCCCTCGGGAAACCTTTTCTGAACACTTACAATATATAAAAGCCCTTCAAAATAGAAGGGCTGAATTAACAAGTCCCTCCACCCATCCATCGTGAGTAAAGCCTATGAGCAATCAGGTCTCCTGGCTCAGGTTCCTCGTTTAGTGCCTCCTTCCCAAGTCTCCTCAGTGGCTGTGGCACAAACTCCCCGTTACAGTGGCGGGACCGCGCCGGATTTACACCGGCTTCCCTGTTATGATTTCTCGGCTATGAAAAATCGCTTGCTCAGCTATTAAATTGGCAGATTAAATGTACCACAAAGGCAATACCCAGTCAAGTCCCGACCAACGGGTGGTGTTGGGGTCGAGAACGTTTCTAGTTCCCTAAGGCCAGCAATCCTGTCACAACCGCCTCAACTGAATTTTGCAATGACTTTACTGATTAACAAGACGAGCATCCTCCCTTATTAAAGAGCTTGGCATTTCTAAGATGGTACCGGTCAGGTATTTTGTATACCAATGCCGCGGCTCTAGGAAAATCTGCTGCTTACTCCCTGTTTCTACCAATTTACCCTGATGCATCACTGCAACTCGGTCACTTACTGCTTGGACTACCTCTAAATCATGGGAGATAAAAAGCAGGCCTATGGTATGCTTCTGCTGGAGTTTTTTTATCAAACTCAAGATCTGGGCTTGCACGGAAACATCCAGCATAGAAGTGGGTTCATCCGCGACAATAAATTTCGGTTTAAGGGCCAGCGCTCTGGCTATGGCCACACGCTGAGCCTGTCCTCCGCTGAGTTCGTGCGGGTAACGCTCCAGGTGTTCCTCGGCAAGACCCACCTCGTCCAGTAATCCTCTTACCCTTTCCCTTTCCTCCGCCTTGCTTTTTACCAGTCTATAGAGCTGCAGCGGTTCTGCCAAAGATTCCGCTATTTTCAGGCGGGGATGTAAAGACTGCTGAGGCTGCTGGAATACAATCTGCATCTCTCTCCTGAATTTCAAGAGCGCTGCTTGTGACCTGCCCGTTAATTCCTGGCCTTCAAAGCGCACACTTCCGGAGGTCGGCTGGATAAGCATCAGCAGAAGCCTAGCTACCGTGGATTTTCCACACCCGCTTTCTCCCACCAGCCCCAGCGTTTCTCCCTGGCGCAGACAGAAGTTGACCTTATCGACTGCCTTGACTCCGCTTTTATTAAAGATTCCGACGCTATACTCTTTGACAAGATTTTTAACTTCGATCAGCATAAAAACACCTCACATAATGGTTTGCTCCGGTTTCTGCTATTTCCGGATGAAGCGCAGCACAGTTGGGACAGGCCACTCGGCATCTGGGTTGAAACCTGCAGCCTGGGGGCAGCAAGGAAAGGCTGGGACTGAAACCAGGAATAGGCTTAAAGCCTCTCCCCGGCAAAGAATCGAGGAGGGATTGAGTGTAAGGGTGTCTGGGCTTTCCCAATATACCGCAAGCTGAACCCATTTCCACGATTTCTCCGGCATACATAACGGCTATCCGATCTGCCAGTACAGCGGCAACCGAAAAATCATGGGTGATCAACAGCATTGAGGAGCTATTCTCAGCGGCTTGTTCTCCCAGCATAGTCACAACTTCCTTCCTTAGCACCGCATCAAGGCCTTTGGTAGGCTCGTCCACCAGGATAAGCTTTGGCTTGCAAGCTACCCCCATAGACACCAACACCCTCTGCCGCATCCCGCCACTCAGTTGATGAGGATAGTAGTTCATCCTTTTGGCCGGATCAGGAAGCAGCAAACGGGTAAACAGGTTTACTACCTTCTCTTGGGCTTCCAATTTTCCAACCTTTTTGTGAAGCTGTATGACCTCCATGACTTGCCAACCAACTTTGAGCAGCGGATTAAGAGAGGTCGCCTGACTTTGGGGAATCATGCCGATTTCCTTCCCTCGTAGTTTTCGCAGTTCCTCTTCACTTGCTTCCAGGATTTCTAACCCTTTGTAGCGGATACTTCCTTCGATCTGTGAATTCTTGGGTAACAGGCGAAGAATGGAAAGAGCCAGGACAGATTTTCCACAGCCAGTTTCTCCTACCAACGCCAGAACCTCATGAGGATAGATATCAAGGGAGACATCGTCAACCGCTTTAACTACCGTCTCTTTCACTTGAAAATAGGTACTAAGGGCGCGAATGGAAAGTAACGGGGATGACGCCTGCATAGTTACCATGGAAACCCTCCCTTCTCTGCTTTAACCTATTCAATGTACCTTTCCCGCAGCCGAGGATCAAAATAATCCCTCAAGCTGTCCCCTAGTAAACTGAAGGCTAAAATGGTAACCATGAGTGCTAGACCCGGAAACAGAGTAACATGCGGCGCAGTCCTGATAAACTCTCTACCTTGGTTAATCATTGCTCCCCATTCTGCATCCGGCGGTTGGGCACCCAGACCGAGAAAACTTAAGCCTGCCATAGACAACACGATCTGGGCAATATCCAACGAGGCCATGACCATCACAGGGGCTATGACGTTTGGTAGAATGTATTTAAAGAGTATTCTAATCGAACTGTTGCCCATCGCCCTGGCAGCTTCGACAAACTCTGACTGTTTTAAGGTTAATACCTCCGCCCTAACTAGTCTTGCATATCCCGTCCAGTGTACAAATGTCAGCGCAATTATGACGCTCCCCAATCCCGGACCCATAGATACGATCAGGGCCATGGCCAGAATAATACTGGGAAAGGCTAGCATAACATCCACAAGGCGCATAATTAAGCTATCAACATTGCCGCCTTTATAGCCGGATATAAGTCCGAGTAGCACTCCTCCTGTTCCACTGATGGCAACAATGAGCGCCGCAGCAACCAAGGAGGTTCTTGTTCCTTGAATGACTCTGCTCAACACACACCTTCCCAAGGGATCTGTACCAAAAGGGTACTGGAAGGAAAGTGGTTTCACCTTCTCATTCAAGCTTACAGCGGTAGGATCATGAGGCATGATCAGCGGTGCCATTAACCCAACCAAAATGATGATGAGGACAACTGCAGCACTAAAAACCAACAGTTTGTCTTGCTTCATAAATCTTATAACAACCCTGTTATAACGTTTTTTTACCGCAATAGTGGTTGTAGTGTTCATTTAACTCTCCCTCCCATAGCGTATCCTCGGGTCCATCAACGCATAGGATAGATCTACTACTAAATTTACTAGAGCGTAGGTCGTGGCTATCAGCAGGATACATCCTTGAACCATAGGGATATCCTTGGCAAAGATTGAATCTATCAACAGCTTTCCTATCCCCGGCCAGGCAAAGACTGTTTCCACAATTACCGATCCTCCTAGCATGTGGCCAAATTGAAGCCCCACCACAGTGACCACCGGCAGAAAGGCATTTTTTAAGGCATGCTTCGAAACTACGCCCGTTTCATACAAGCCTTTGGCCCTAGCCGTCAGGATATAATCCTGACTCATCACTTCTAGCATGCTCGAGCGCATAATCCGCATGGTCACAGCCCCCATACCTGCCGCAAGTGTCACACAGGGCAATACCAGAGAGGATACACCCCTAAATCCAGCCACCGGGAACAGGTCAAAACCGAGGGAAAAAATAATAATCAGCAAATAGGCCAGCCAGAAACTGGGCATAGACACGGCAAAAAGAGCACTGATTCGGCCTAGGTGGTCAAGAAAAGAGTTTCTCTTAACTGCGCACAGAATTCCGAGAGGAATAGCAATCAAGAGAGAGAGTACAACGCTCAATGCTGCCAGCAACACTGTCGCCGGGAACCTCTGCTTGATAAGCTCCGCTACCGGAACTCTGTAAACGTAGGAATCTCCCAAATTCCCTTGAACTGCTTGCTTTATCCAGCGATAATACTGTTTAAACATGGGATCACTCAGCTTATACCGTGCTGTGATCTCAGTTATTTCCGCCTCAGTTGGAATTTCTTCCAGACCAATAAAAGCATACTTCAAGATAGTTACAGGTGTAGAGCCAGGGGTCAAATGTAAGATGCCAAAGGTAAGAATGGAGGCAGCAACAACCACCAGGATTGTTGCCGCCAAACGTTTGAGAATGAATCTCCACATTCTATTCTACTCCTTGATATTAACTTCATTGGTCAGCATATAATCGTGAGCTGTGGGATTAAAGACAAAACTATTAACTTTGCTCTTCATTGCCACAGCGACACCATAATAGGCAATCGGTAGTACCGGCTCTTCATCTTCCAGAATTTGCTGTACCTGCTTGGATAGATCATACTTTACTTTTTGATCATCCACTGCCATACATTGATCAATCAGTTTATCAATCTCTGCATTGTTATAACCGATAACTTTATTATTTTTTGAATGATATAAAATATTCAGATGATAAGAAGGAGAAGGAATCATCGCTGTTGCAAAGGCACTCATTTTCATATCCCATCTTCCCTTGGAGGCAATTTCAGACATCGCTGTATATTCCATAATCTCAGTTTTCAGATCAATACCAACTTTTTTAAACTGGGCCTGCACCGCTTCGGCCATCGGAGGAAGTCCCGGCCTTTGAGGATAAGTCATAAGTGTAATTTTCATCGGCTTTCCGTTTTTATCGACAACCCCGTCTCCATCCGAATCTTTCCAACCTGCTTCAGTAAGAAGCTGTTTGGCTTTTTCCGGATCATAAGGATACCCTTTTAGATTCTCATTTGTCCAAGCCATTCCAGGCATATAGGGCCCCTTGGCAGCAGCACCGCATCCAAAAAGTACATTTTTCACAATACTTTCCCTATCGATCGCATAACTCATTGCTTGCCTTACTTTGACATCGTTAAAAGGCGCTTCCTTTAAATTCATTTCAATAATATACGTCCTGGCTGTTTTATTGAGCTCCACCTTGAGCCCATTCACCTTTCCCAGCCTCTCCAGTTCATTATAGGGCGGATCACAGGTAAAATCGATTTCACCCTTCTCCAAAGCAAGCGCCCGCGTATTAGGATCGGGTAACGCACGAATTTCAAGCTTATCCAGCTTAGAAACAGTCCCCCAATATTGTGTATTCTTAGACATCTTCATGTCCCCGGTGGATGGGTCAAAGTGATCCAACTTGAACGATCCTGTACCAATGGGTTTTATCAGCTTCCCATCTTTATCAACCGAGCTTAAACCAATAATAGAAGTGTTTGAATAATGCAGTGAAGCGGGTAAGTCACTGTTAGGGGTTGTCGTTTTAATTAAAACAGTCGTATCATTCTCTGCTTCAACTGTTTTAATCTTGGTGAAACTTAGAATCTGTGGATTTATGGTGATCGCTCTCATGAGCGACCACTTTACTGCTTCCGCATTCAGAGGAGTGCCATCATGAAACTTAACATCTTTACGCAAAGTAAACTTCCATGTATTAGGGTCAATTCTTTTCCATTCTGTAGCAAGACTAGGTTGCAACTCAAAATTTGGTTTTGTTCCCACCAGTGATTCGGTAATCAACGCTTTTTCCATGGTTAATGTGCCATTAGTAGCCGGATCAAGGTTGTTAATCTTCCACATTTCGCCAACTACCAATGTCTGATTTCCAGAACTAACCGCCTTAA
The DNA here is from genome assembly GCA_003512645.1 of Desulfosporosinus sp. Classification (GTDB taxonomy): domain Bacteria; phylum Bacillota; class Desulfitobacteriia; order Desulfitobacteriales; family Desulfitobacteriaceae; genus Desulfosporosinus. Next base: position 10,175 of record DOPS01000087.1, on the reverse strand, counting down.
CCCCACAGCCGGATGTACTCAGTGTCAATGACGCCAATAGAATATAAAGTATAATGGATAGACTTCTTCTTTTCATACTTTCTCTTTCCTCCTCGTTCATTTAACAGTTGTGACAACAAATCTCTGATAGTAGCCATATTTCAGATTATCCAGCAGGCCATGAGCACGAGGGTCTTTAAAACTCACCGTTTCTGCTTCTTTCATTCCTAGTGCTCTTAGAATCCTTAAGTCTGCCTCTGGGCGTTTTTGACTGCGCAGGGGAAGCTTCTTCTCAAAATCACGCAGACCGTGGGATTTACTTGAGGAATATGCACCTTCGGTTAAGCGCACGGTAATAGTTGCCGCTGCTTTCCAGATCATTTTCCATGGACTGAAATGGTTCCAGTCGCCATCAATGATCACCAACTTTCCGCCGGGCTTTAGTACCCTTACCCATTCGGCAGCAGCTTTTTCAGGGTCCGGCATTGTCCAAAACACATGACGGTTTATCACCGCATCAAAGACGTTATCCTCAAAGGGAAGTTCGTCAGCATCGCCATATTGGAATGTTACATTTAGCTTTTGACGGTCCGCTTTCTCTCTAGCATGCGCGAGCATCTCCTCAGCAACATCTACTCCGGTCACACTGTGCCCATATTCGGCCAGCAATAGAGCAATAAACCCTGTCCCAGAGCCTACATCCAATATCTTAAGTTGTTTTCTCCCCACAGTCTTGATCAAAATGGCCTGCCAGGCTTTTTTTTCTCGTTCGGAGTGGATTCCATGCCCCGGGCATTGGTCAAACTCCTCAGCTGTGTCGTTCCACCTCTCTCGGATTTTCTCTTTAACGTCGTTCGCTTGCACGCTCAACTTTTCATCTCCTCCCTAGCTATTTGTGCTCTTGAATGAACATTGACTGACAATTTGTGGACTAATGCTTTATCTTTAACTCTCTAGATATCACCCCTCTGTCGAAAATCATGCCTATGTAGGCTCAATTTGTGATGTTGATGATTTGAAAAAGCGTCACCAATGGCACCCAATGACGACATTGGTGACAATAAGTGAGAAGAGTATGAGTATGAGAGTATGTTGAACTCTGCCTAGGAAATCCAACATACGAGGCCCACTAAAAAAAGCCATGTAAAGTCTGACCAGACAACTGTCAAGTCAAGACCTCCATGGCCACACACCTTTATGAAATTATATAAACTTTTAAATCCATAACTGCAACACCCGCTGTTGCCATCCTCATGCGCACTACAGATTAAATTATGGAGTCTAGTATACTCAAAATATTACCCCCTAGATAAAATAAAACCCAAAAAAGCGCTGCTATAGCAACTTTTTTGAGTCCATCCCAAAAATAAAATACTTAGGTAAAAATCCCCACAAAAGCCTTCATGACTTTCCTTAAGGACATTTATACCATATTTCATCCTTGTTAGTCAATAGTTTTATCCGATGGCTAATCGCCACTAATCTCCGCTTCTTAAGCGGAGATTAGTGGCGCTAGGCCCCTGGATAAGTTCAACTAATACTTCAGGTGGAGTAGAAACTCCACCTGAAGTAAGTTTCCTATATTGGCTCAGCGCCAAGAGATGAGACCACTCTCAATGTTTTAATGAAATTGCAAATAAATTAGTAACTGCAAGAAGGAATAATAGTATTTATGTAGAATACAATGCACATAGACACAAATGATTATAAAAAAAGACCATGGAGGTCTTGACTAGACTTTAAGTCTGGTTATTTCTTCCAAGGTCTTTTTTTATTCTACAAGGAGGTGATTGATGGCATACTAACCAAAATCGAATGACTCTCCAAAACTTGCTATGTGAATTCGACACTCCAAAACGCCTTGATATCTCTTACCCAAAGATATCGTGATCTGACCGTCAACGATATCTTTGGGTCTTAAAAAATAATAATGAGCTTATCCCAATCTATCAGACTTGCTCTGAGCTCTTCAAATATATAAAGACAAAGAAGGGGCGATCAGTAATGTGTGAATCTAATGTCTATCTCAAAGATGGAAAAAACGAAGTAATGATCATGGAGTCCGTCGATACTATCGAACCCTATGAAAATGGCCTTAGACTTATGGATATTTTCGGTAAACAGATCTGCATTCAAGCCAGAATCAAAGACATGACCCTTCTCAATCACCGTATTATTTTAGAAAAGTTACCCTTAGATAACCTCTAGGAGAGCCCTTCATGCATACCCTGACTGTCGAAACTCCGCAATACCTAGTTACAATAATCTTATATCCAGATAAATTCATTAAATCCTAACTCTAATTTGGAAAGTATGGGGTCGATTGGATTTGAGGTCCTTGATCCTTAGTAAAGAAAAGGGAGCATATCAAAATAGAAATTTAATTTTCTATTTGAGTCAGCCCCTTTCTCAATTAGCCCTTTTTCTAATTATTAATCTGTCCAAAAAGCAAAATAATTTTACTTAACGTGACAGCATTTTACCTTTCATAATCCCAAAAGCAACCGCCGCCATTACCCCACCAACTCCAACTATAGCCAGCATACTGACACCGCTGGCTTTATTCTGTTTTCCTTCTTCGCTAAGCTCATAAGCTTTATACTCTTGGGTTTTTCCTCCTTGTTCACCAGCACTATTTTGTTCCTCGGCATCAGCCTGCTCTTGGGGAGCAACAGGTAAATTGCCTGCTGCTGCAACAACTGTTGGCGCTGCCTGTGGTATTGGATCTTCTGCCCCAGCTCCTTGGGCTTGTGCTTGAGCTGTCGCCTCATTTTGTGTATTTTCTTTCGAGACTGTTTCTTCCTGCTTAGCCATCTCCTGTGGCTGTTCAAGATTTATCGGTTCAGGTTGGACACTTACCGCTTTATCCATAGGTAGAGTTTCTGCCTGAACTTTATCGGACGAATGACTTTCATGAACATTTTGCATTTGGATATTAACATTTTTTTGTGTTGCTTCTGCTAGTGTTTCTTGAAACTGTTTACGTATACTGTCATCCAAGGTAGAAAATTGCGCCAACCACTCATTCATTACAATATTTTTACAAGTATGGTGACAGCAACATACCCCGTAATCAACCATAGTCTGCATATAAACATTGCTTAACTTTGTCAGTTCTTCCTCAGAGGCCTGCCACAAACCTTTTCGGGCAACTTCCAGAGAGTAACCAATCATCGACTGTAAAGCATACGGATCAAGTTTTGATACAACTGTTTGATCGAAAAAATAGGTATTGGCAAGCGCTGACCATGTTTTGTCACTAATTGCACCCAATGTAGCATCAACTAAAAAAGTATTGCCAAACCACTTTGCCAGTGTTTGAGAACCTGCATAGCCTTCTTTCAACATTGCTTCAACAAATTTAGGATTCAAGAGACGGCCATCTATTTCTTGAGAAACGAACTGCTCTAAAGTTTGAATTTGGGTTCTGTCTGCGCCTAAGCGAGTATTGGCAATATAAGCCCAAACATCTTTGCCAGAAACCCACTTTGCTGCTAAGGTCAGCCCTCCCAAATATGAAGCCACATCATCATTATCCAGTGCTCCATAAACTGAATCTCTGACCAGAACCGTTGCTTGAACGTCTTTTAAAACCCTGGTAAAAGTATCCTTAGCCGGCTGTCCATAGACTGGTGTTCCATCTTTGGCCATACCATAAATATAGCCCATACGGGTTAAATAGGTATCTACCAGATCACCGCTAACATCCCAGCTTTCCGTAGCCTCGATCCTTTCTGCTAAACCCGTTCCGTAAGTACCGGGCTTTTCGCCGAATACTCTGGAAGCTGCCAGGAATTCTGCATCTTTCTCACTGTAGCCTTGACTCAGAAGTTCTGCCTTTATCTCTTCATAATGTTTCTTAATATAGTTTTGTGATATATCTTCATTTAAACCTGCCAACTCCCGAACAGCTTTATCCAGCAACTCGCTAACGATATTGAAAGTATCCCGGAAAAGACCTGAGGTAGTAATGACAACGTCAATTCTTGGCCGACCTAGTTCTGCAACAGGAGTAATTTTATAGGATTTTACCCTGCCTGCTGCATCCCAAACAGGTTCAATTCCCATTAATCTCATAACCATAGCTATACTTTGACCCTCTGTCCGCATGGTTTCAATAGCCCATAATATGGCACCTATAGATTCCGGATAAGATCCGTGTTCAGCATAATACGTTGCCAGTAAATCATCGGCACATTTTTTTCCTATTTGCCAAGCTGCTTTATCCGGAACAATCCTGGGATCAAAGGACTTAATATTCTTCCCTGTTGGCATAACATCCGGATTACGTACCGGATCATTACCAAGACCCGGTGGAATATACCCGGCATTCAGGGCCAAAAGAAGCATATCCATTTCTTCTGTGGTCTTCTGGAGATTAGCCCGTATTTCGTCTTCGATAGCACTGCGTGTTTCCAGATCATAATTCACAATTGCTTTTATCATGTCTTCAAAAGCTTCTCCTTCGGGTGCCAACCCGAAAGTGTGAAGACCTAAGGGTGTAACTTCAGCCTCCAGATCATCTAAATAATCTTTACATTTTTCCAACTGCTGTTCAAATGGTTCATCTAACTTTATCCCGATTTTTTCAGCCATACCCTCATCAACTAAAAGCCTGTTAACCTTAGTTTTGATATTAGTAATTTGGTCCTCTCCTAGATTTGCAGCTACTGCAGCTTCATACTCATTTGCCAAATCATGAAGTTCGCGTAGATTACCGTATAGTTCTACATTTGCCAAGGCAGCTGTTAAATGATCAATCAGTACTGCGTATCCCCTTCTTTTAGCCTGTGTTCCTTCTCCCGGGTTATTTACTATATAAGGATAAATATTCGGCATGTTCCCCTGTACAATATCGGGCCAATCTTCGCCGGATAGACCAACTGCTTTACCCGGCAGCCATTCAGCCGTACCATGAGTACCTAGATGGACTACCGCATCGGCCTTAAAATCATACTGCAGCCAAAAGTAAAATGCCAGGTACTGATGAGTCGGTGGCAGCGTTGGTGAATGAGTTATTTTCGCAACATCTTCGCCCCAGCCACGCATAGGCTGCGGTCCAAAAAAGACATTGTCGCTAATAATACCCGGCAATACTATCTCACCATTATCTACCATAACACTTCCCGGAGCAGGACCCCATTCTTTTTCTACAGCTTCACGCAAATTGGCCGGAAGCTGATTATACCAGCTTAAATACTGTTCTGCACTTAACTTGATAATTCCGTCTTGCGAAACAAATTTTTCTAATTCGCCAGGTGCCCAACCGCCAATATTGCGACCTTTATCAAACATAGCTCTAAATACTTGCTCTTCTGTTATTTTACCTTCAGTGCTTAGTGCCCCATCCTGATCCAGCGAATAATTGTTAGCTTTCAGATTTTTTAATATTTCCGTTAAGCTCTTTGGTACATTTAAATAAGAAGCTCCTATTCCATCCTTACCACCATCAAGGTTGTAATAAATAATCGCAACTTTTTTAGCCTGATTATTACTTCTATGCAGTTTTGCCCAAGCTTCTGTCCTACCGGCTAAACGCTCCATCCGATCCGGAAGAGCAATTTTCTTGGTTATTACCGCTCCGGTTTCTTGATCCGTATCTAAGGTAATGGTACCGCCCATCATCACAGGCTCAATCCGACCTTCCAGTTCAGGCTGTGCTATCTGCCAATAAGATTCACTGTAAGCTCCTGCCGGGTCGATTTTCCACTTTTCTAAATCCGACGAATAGATTGGGGTTAGAATTGGTATGTTCATTTCTTTAAATAAAGCTATAGTTTGTTCCTGGCTTTTACTATAGAATTGAAAACCGATACCACCACAAATCATTGTATCTATAGCCGGTTCCTTGGTTCCATCAGCATTAAGATCTCTATAGAAGAAAGTTCGGACCGAATCTATTCTTTTATCACTTGGAGAATAAAGCAGAATAGTATTTAATCCTCTTTTCTCCAGAGCTTTTACTGTAGAAGTATATAAGTCTTGATCTGCATTTTTATAAAATGAATCATAGCCGATAATACCTACCCAGGGAGCATTAGCATTATATTCCGGTCTTTCCATGTACCATTTATAATAATCCTCGGGTTGAAAAAAGATTCCAAGTCCCTCTGCATCCGGATGGTAAACAAAAGCCCCTCCAAAACTGATAGGCTCTAAATCTTCAGAAGTAGTATCTTTATAAGCTAAATATAACAATAAACGTTCCCAGTTACTAACACCACTGTTTATAATATAGGCATTTAGGCGATTCCAGTCATTATCGTCCTTATTAACTTGTACTTGTAATTCTTTTACGATCTCTACAATAAATCCTGTTGTACTCCATTGACCTTCTTTTGTTTTTTCTCCAGATCTCTGCACATATATTTGTGGTTGCTTCCCCTCATTTTCCCATTTTGCAGAATAACAATTACTGAAAATATCGCGAAGTATGGCATCTCTATTCGCACCAATCATTTCTAATAAAATAGCATCCGAGTTTAGTATCGCCTCTTGAACTTTGGCAACTTTTTCAGGAGATTCTAAATCTGATGGAGCGAAAATTTTCAGCCCAAATTCGTAGGGTGGATTTCTTTTCTCAATAAGGTTATGATAGGCTTCCACCATCGGAGCTGTGAAACCTGTGGTACCGGTGATTACAACCAGGTTAACAGGATAACCATTAATTACTTTGATCTTACACTCTGCCAGCAACTCTCCACAGGCTGCAGTAACTGTTGCTTCCCCTTCTGCTACTGCCGTTATCAGTCCGTCATCTACTGTTGCCACAGCCTCATTATCACTAGTCCAGGTAATTTCTTGGTCGTTCATTACTCCGCTGAATTGGTCATATACCGTTGCCTGCAACGTTTTCTGTGAACCGATTGTAATCTTGACTGAGGAGTTGTCTAACTCTATCTTGTCTACTCTTATCTCCTCGACTGTTACTTCACAGCTTGCAGCTTTACCATTACTAGTTGCTGTTATATCCGCAGTTCCCACACCAACTGCCGTTACCAGCCCGTCTTTTACTGTTGCCACATTCTTATCTTCTTCACTGCTCCAGGTGATTTCTTGGTCGTTCATTACTCCGTCAAATTGATCATATACTGTTGCCTGCAAGGTTTTAGTTGAACCTACTGCCATTTTGAGCGTGTTCTGGTTTAACTCTATCCTATCTACACTATTGTCATCAGCTCTAACAATAGATGGTAATAGACTTAAGACCATCAAAAACAACATCAAGATTGCAAAAGGCTTTCGAGACCTACTTAATATGTTCTTTCTTAGCATGCTCTTTTTCCCCTCTCCCCCGTGTTCTTATTTACCTTCTTCTACCGGTTGCACCATAATTAATTTACCTGTTTTAGGGTCTTTAAACACAGTCCCCATTTCTTCAAAGCCGCTGCCTGTTTTTGAGTCAACTTGCGGTAAGCTTTCCATTTCTTTTCCTTGTTTTACATCAACAATCGCTTGTTTTGGTTTACCGGCACTACTACTACTACTACTAGGACTGACGTTATAAACATTAATTAACGCAACTATTAAACCTACGCTAAAAACAAACATAACATCCGCTAGATTAGCCAGACTGCTTAATGGATTAAAGTCTTCCTCCGATTGCAACTTTCTTCCCCGTTTGCGCAACATGCTCTCTCACCTCAATAATTGTTTCTAAAATCGTATCCAAATCATTCAAGTAGCGTTCATACCAGCGCCGACGCACCTTCGATATAGTAAAGGTTAAACTACCGGCAAAAACACCAATAATGGTAGCATCAAAAGAAACAATCAGGTACTGAGCCAACATGTTAAAATCTCCTTTACCCAAGCCTACCAAACCTGGTCCTAAAGGAATCAAAGTACCCATTAAACCCAACAAAGGACCCATTTTAGAAATTAAGTCTGTTTTTTCAGTTCTTTTAGCAATTAAATCTTCTTGCTCGCACAAGAGATTTTGAGCGACTATCCGTTGACGAGCTCCTTCTGCGGAAGCTAAGGTTAGGAATTCTGTGACAACTTTTTTTAGTTTAATAGGCAATTCGCTATTTTCCACATAAAGCTCAAGGTTATGGGTTTCTGGTAATTTACTCAAAAACTCTTTTGTTTTAAACTTGTGTATTTTTTTCTCCCCAACCATTTCCCCGATCAGGGCACCTGTCTCGATTACAGCTGTCACTACAAAATAAAGTAAAAAAGCATAACAAGGTATCATTAAACTTTGGGAAATAATATGCATAATTTGATTCAAATACTGGGAACCAACCATAGCCATTTCCTAATCATCTCCTCCAACTTAAACTATTGAAACCAGTTAACATTTCTTTGCCAAACCCCAACGCAAAAAGAACAAAAAATCCAACTGCAGATAAGAGTAATTCTTTTTTGGAGCTTAATACCATAGGTATAAAAGTGTCTTGCATGGTTGCCACTATGTTAGGAATTAAAAAAGCAGATAACAACGTAAAAATGCCTAAAAACAATAACCCTTGATGAAAAAAACTAGCTACGTCAAAATTAAATCGGGTCAATAATCTTCGTAAAATCCAGCTTACTAAGACGATACCTAAAGAAAATGCAATACCTGTTGCGATAGATACAGCATACAAAGGTACCTTTAAACCACCCGCCGTATAAATTACAGATATAACTAGTGCTCCAACACAAAAGGGACATGGTAAAAAACCCAGCCAATAACTAATTTTTTGTTTTATCCCAAGGGTTTTTGTTTCACAAGTACAAATACAAGTACGTTCTACCCCTAAGTAAAGGAAAAGCAAACCTGTTAGGCATGCAAAAGCAAATGTATATTTGTCAATAAAATCTCCAATAAGCTGATATTTCTCGTTAAAAATATAACTTAACAAAACTACAGAACTGCCAAAAATTGTTGCATAACCAGAAATTTTAGGTATGGTTAACCAGGAAGATCCTAAAACCAAGCCTGTTTTGATGCTTAAAATAAGAATGGCCACCAACAAACTAAGAATTAACATCCTTTTTCACCTCCTTCCGGAATAAGCCACTCGACGTAAAAAGCCTCTCAACCGATTGGTCAAGAGGCTAGAAATACTGATAAACATTTGTTCAGCACTAATAATACCTCCTCTATCGCTCGTAGAGTTATTGGCGTGTAGCATTCAGGCAGGTCTTCTGACTCTGGATCATCAATGTTTCATACCTTCCCAGACTCTTCCAGTGGCATAATAGAAACATTTCCCCATCACAGCGGCGGGACCATGCAGGAATTACACCTGCTTCCCTTTTAAACCGAGGCTCTCAAACTTCGGTACCTAAATTCCCTAAATATTTAGTTTTTATAGATATCCAGCGATATTAAAGGGGTTCCGTTTCTCCTCCACTCCTAATAAAAAATAAAGAGACAACCCCACATCACTAATCATAAAGACAGCAATGTATCGGTTGTCTCGGAATCACGTTCTCTTCCGCTTTCAAGTCTCATTCGCATTTTTGAAAGCAGATCCCGCTTGAACAAGACTTTTACCCTCAAGGTCGATTTCCCTCGGGAAACCAAATATGTACCCATAAAAATATCAAAAGCCCTCCAAAATATGAAGGGCTGAATTAAATAATTCCTGCCACCCATCCATCGTGAGTAATGCATATGAGCAATCAGGTCTCCTGGCTCAGGTTCCTCGTTTCGTGCCTCCTTCCCAAGTTTCCTCGGTGGATGTGGCACAAACTCCCCGTTACAGTGGCGGGACCGCGCTGGATTTACACCAGCTTTCCTGTTATGATTTCTCGGCTAAGAAAAATCGCTTGCTCATCTCTATTAAAATTCACAAATTAAATCTATCACAAAAGCAACACATGGTCAAGTGCCGTTGGCACCGAAAAACGCTCTCTTGTGTTAAGAACGGCTTATTCAAACCCATTCCCTCTCTGGCCTGTTCTACAAGTTGCGGAGTTGGTGTCACCCATAGGCTTTAACCTCACAATTTAAAGAAACTGCCTTCTAATGACTAATGGTTTCCTGAATTTCCATTTTCCGAAAACCAATGCTGCGAAAAGCTTGGGGCTTCTTAATATCCAAATTTTAAATAAATTAGGATAGTTGTTGCATTATGAACATAATAATAATATTATATCACTGTATTACTATAGCGTTATGAATAAGAAGGAGGGATAAAACAGATTTAAACTGTTAACATTCCAGACTCTGATTCTATAAAAAGACCAGCTAATAAAAGTCA
>DOPS01000088.1:0-8132 GCA_003512645.1 Desulfosporosinus sp. | reverse complement strand
CCAGGATAGGCACCCGTTGCTAAGGTCGTCCAACAGGCAGGAGTAATCGTTGGCATGGCACCTAAATGGCCCATGTCTTCTCTTGCTGAGCCTTTTGCAAGAAGTTTTTGTAAGTTTGGCATTATTCCTTCGTCCATGAACTTCCGGGATAATTTGGGATCCATCCCGTCTACCCCTAATACCAATAATTTCTGAGTTAATGCTTCTCTTTTCATTATTGAAATCACAACTCCTCAAATGGTTTTGCTTAGGATATATCTTGAGATACAAAATCTTTACTTCAATTTCATCAGAGAACGACCGCAGTCCTCTCCCCCCAGAACCCAATGGAGATTGCTGCTAACAGGAAGATCGCACCAATGATGATAATGAGAAGAACTAAAGTTTTTAGCTCGTTCTCCTCATTACTATCATTAATATTTAGTTATTCGGTCGTTAACTCAACTATTGACACCGTACTCTTTTTCTGTTTCTTCGACAATCCCTCGAAGTTCAGCTTGAACACTTTCTGGCAAACCCTCAGGTTTATAGGTTTCTAAAATGGTTCTCGCCACTTCATAGGCTCTTTCCGAAAAATCTTTACCACCGTCTGCCAGCCATACATCTCTCATGCGACGGTCGATAACATTACTCTTGGATTGGGTACGCATATGTTTGAAGGTGTGTTCTTCGCTAATAAAGTTACCAGCGGTGCCTACCTGCTTAATAACATCTATAGCTAAGGTCTCATCCGACACACTGATCCCACATACTGCTTTTTTGATCATCCTAGCCATCTCGTTATCCATCACCATTTGGGCGTAATCGTAGGTGATGCCGAGTTCTAACATGCCCGCTCCATAGATCAGGTTGGACCCTGCCAACGCTGTCAGCATAGCGGTAATCGTGAACTCATGAGATGCTTGGGCGTCCGGAACTTTGCTATCTACCTAGCCACCAGCTACCCAGCTAGGCAGTAAATAGAATTGGGCCAGTTTTGCCACGCCGGCATTGATCATGCCCAATTCTGGAGAACCGACGGGAGCAGTAGCAAACCGCAAATCCATGATGGTGGTGGAACTACCATAAATAACAGGCGCCCCTTTGCAAGTTAGCTGGCTCAAGACGATACCACTTAGGACTTCTGCATTGTGCGTAACAAGACTACCGGCTAAGGTAATCGGTGAGGTAGCCCCCGCCATGGCCATGGATAGTACATTGACTGCAATACCAGCGCGTGCACCTTCGATGATCACTTCAGTGCAATGTCCAACCAATTGTAAAGGGCTTGTAGGGCAGACATTGCAAGAGAAGATAGGGCGTTCCCGCAGCTTGTCTTCCCCTCCAACGACAGCTGCAGCCATTCTTAAGACCTTTTTAAAGTTTTTACCGCCTTCAGTGCCGATGAAGACATGCTTAGAAGTATTGTTGAAGAGAGCCTCTGCATTGTGAACCACTGCAGCCTCTGCCGGAACATCTTGGGGNNGATATATTTATGACATCCTGTTTAGTCGTCTTCCGATACTCTTTGGTATAAGGGTCAATGATTGAAACCCCTTCACCAAAATTAATAAAATGAACCCTCTTGCCACCTAAGATAATGTCATGTTTGGGATTACGTCCGGCCAATAACACGGTATTAGGGGCTGTACGAATGGCGTCTTCTACGATATGAGGAGGAATCTTGACAACACGAGTTTGAAAATCGACATGAGCTCCTCCCGCCGCGAAAATATCTAAAGCCTCTTTGGATTCAACTTTAATGCCTGTTTTCTCTAAGACCTCTAACGTTCCACTGTGAATATCATAAAGTTCATCATCTGAAAATATATTCAGTCCGAAGCCTTCAAATTTTCCGAATCCTGCTTTAACTTCACTTCTCAATTATTTCACCTCCACTTGTTGCATTATGAATTAATTCAAAATTGCTGTAGCCATTTCTTTGGCAGCCATAGCATCTGCGCAATAACCATCTGCACCGATCTCATCAGCAAAGCTTTGAGAAACGGGTGCGCCTCCAACCAGAATCTTGACCTTGTCACGCAGTCCTTCTTCAGTGATTAATTCGATGGTTGCTTTCATATTGAGCATCGTTGTCGTTAACAGAGCAGATAAACCCACAATCTTGGCATCATGCTCCTTAATCGCTGCCACAAATTTTTCCGGCGATACATCCACTCCTAGATCGACAACATTAAAGCCACCGCTTTCCATAATCATAACAACAAGATTCTTGCCAATGTCGTGAAGGTCTCCAGCAACAGTCCCGATCAGGATGGTCTTAGTGACAGCGATTTGTGACCCTGTGAGAAGAGGTTTTACAATTTTCATGCCTTCCGATAATGCTTTGGCAGACATCATGACTTCAGGTACATACATATCACCAGCTTTGAATTTTGGGGTAACAATATCCATACCGATCAGCAACCCCTTGGAGATGATTTCCATGGGATCACCACCACCATCTACCATTTTCTGGGTCAGATCTTTTACGGCAGCAGCATTACCTTTGAATACATAATCGGCCAATTGATCAAAATCACTCATTTTGACATCCTCCTTAAAGATATATAGATCTAAATTAATCTTAGATTAATCTTAGTCTAAATCAATTTCTTTGTATAATTCCGACTTTTTATGCCGGGTATAANNTGAAGAATTTGTTTAAACTTTCGATTTGCCCTGACTGTCACGTCTTCTGAGCCGGCGCTTTTCCAATCACTATAATTTCCCCAATCCGATACAGATGGAGTCCATAAGGTTCGGAACTTTTCAAAGGTACTCATGTGGGACAAGTAGGTGCCCGTATGCCCTACCTCTTGAATGACCTCGACGGCTAAAGCTTCATCAGAAGTATCAATACCCTGTGAAATCCGCCTCACTCTTCTGACGAGTTCTTCATCAATAACGAATTTCTCATAAGAAGTCGTCATGATGGCATCCAAAACTCCAAGACTCTGAACAGACATATGGGCTCCACTCAACATTCCCATCATTAAGCTCTGCATGCTTTCATACCCTGCCTGGCAATCCACCGTTTTAGAATGAGTAATTCCAGACATTGTTCTCACGGGTAAGTGGTAAAAATCCAAACCCATTTGTAAGCTGGCAGTATTGATCAACATTGCTTCCGGCGTCCCAGCAGCGAAGGTAGCCTCCTTCATATATCCCGAGGTGGATGCGGTTGCATAGACCAGTGGAGCACCTGGATTAATCAATTGAACCAAAACTAATCCGGCGATGGTTTCTGTGTTTTGGAGGACCGCGGTCCCCAAGAGGGAGATTGGTCCACTTACTCCGGCCATAATACAAGGTGCGAGCATGATCACCTGATTGTGTTTTGCGTATTCAATCATCGTTTCTAAAGTATCGGGAGCATATCCTAAGGGACTCAGAGAATTAACCAACACAGCGGTACAATGATTTTCCATCAGAAAACCAGGTTTGCCCATCGCAAGCTCAACCATATCCAACTGTTCTCGTACTTGTTGAGTGTTAGCACAGAAACCTATCACTGGTTTATCAGAGTTTTTTAGGGCTTCATACATCATCATCAGATATTTGTCATTAGTATCAACATCACTTGGGTCGACTGGAATGGTACCCACCAAGTCGACAACATCACTGGCTTGACACAATTTTTGGATATTGGCATAGTCTTCTAGGGTTGCCTCGCGCCGTCCCCTATCTAGGTCCTGAATATAGACAGGACCTACATTAGGCTGTACTAAGAATCCTTCACCAACCGTCAGGGAGTATTTATCGTTGCGGGCTCTCATCCGGAAGGTTTTAGGTGCAGTGCTCAAGGCCTGATCGACCATTTCACGAGAAATAAATACCGTTTTGTTTTCAACTCTAGCCCCATGTTTTTTGAAAATACTAAGAGCTTCTTCACTGTGAAACACGACACCAGTTTCTCGAAGAATTTTCAGGGTGGCTTCATGAACTCTTAACAAATCATCTTTACTCAGTACTTCAAGTTTAGTTTTTAGACCTCTCATAACGACCTCCCCATTTGATCTTGTTTGCTGTAAATTTCAGCTTACTCTTAGCCTAGATGAGTCATTATGACTCATCTAAGTCCCCCCGACTCGCACCATCTCACTTAACCCATTTAATTAAGTATAACTAAAATGGCCCCAAGGTTCTTTTCGCGCGAATACGTTCTTAAAATTAGTCAATTGTCGCAGTATTTGCTGAATGAACTAGGATTGATCTCCACCCCATTTAAGAAGGTCATTGGATACATAAGTATAATGCAATTCTTATGCCATAAACAAGAAACTAGCTGGAACTTGAAGACTCTGCAACCTCTAAAAAACGAATATTCTAATTGTACAGTCAACACTATTTACATTTATAGTGGTTCCTATATAATTTATATAAAAGGCATTTTCCAAAATAATACTCTAGTTGAATCTAACGAAGTAAAGTTCTGCAATATACTACATTTTTCGTATTAATTGCAGGTTTTTTTCATATTATATCGAATATTCTTCTTTAATAGATAATGTATACTATCATACTGAAACTTTATCCCTTACTAATCTTTTTGATATGGCCAAAAAGGAGGCGTAAAATTTGCCTGATTATAATGAAAGCACTTTAAATCGGGAGGATTTAAAAAGGATATTAGACAACTCCTTTGATGAAATTTTTGTCGTAGACCGCAACAGCATTGTCACGTACGTTAATGAAGCCTGTGTAAAACACTATGGAGTAAATCCTTCTGAGGTCATTGGGAAAACCGTCGATCATTTAATCAGCGAAGGATATTACTCACCTGCTTTGGCCCCCGTTGTTTTCCTAGAAAAAAAAATTGTTACCTTAGAACAAAAAACTAGGTCAGGGATTAATCTTGTTGTAACCGCTACTCCTGTCTTTAATTGCGATGGCGAGATTGATTTTATTGTCATGAACAGTAGGGATATCACTCAAATCGAGCAATTAAAACATGATTTAGATAAAACTAAGAAACTGGTGAACCATTATAAAGATAAAGTTGACGAATTAGTTCAACAAGTCAGCTATTTTAAAGGTTACTCTTTTTCTAACCAAAAAATGAAGTCATGCCTCGCTTTGGTTCAGAGAGTGGCTTTAGTCAATTCAACGGTCTTAATCCTTGGGGAGTCCGGAATAGGAAAAAACGTCTTAGCCTTGGACATTCACAAAATGAGCCCGCGCAAAGAAGGACCCTTTATCTGCATTAACGGTGCCACTATTCCAGAACATCTTTTAGAATCTGAACTTTTCGGTTATTGTCGAGGTGCATTTACGGGTGCAGACAAATACGGAAAGGTAGGTTTAGTGGAATTAGCCCATGGTGGCACTCTATTTCTCGACGAAATTGGCGAGATTCCTTTAGGAGTTCAGGCAAAATTATTAGAGCTTATCCAGGAACACCGTTTCCTTCCAGTTGGTGGAAAAGAACATAAAACAATTGACATTCGAATTATTGCTGCTACCAATCGTGATTTACCTCAACTCATTCAAGAAGGTAAGTTTCGTGAAGATCTGTATTATAGGTTAAGCGTTGTTGAGATCGATCCTCCTCCATTACGAGAAAGAAATGAAGATATAATCCCTTTATTGCATTATTTTTTAGAAAAATATGATTCTCAATATAAATACTCTCATCAATTTGATTCACGATGTCTTGATGTTCTTAAAAACTATTCCTGGCCTGGTAATATCCGTGAAATGGATCATCTAGCAGAACGGTTAGTCGTTACCATCCCAGAAGGCAAAATACTACCCGAACATTTGCCAAGCAAAATTTTCAAGATTCAGACCCCCCCCTCCAATAACAATCTTGTGGATAATGAACTATCGAAATGGAAGAATCTCTTGAAAGTAAGTGATGAGGAGGCTATCATTATTCGCTTATATAATGAGTTAAGAAGCTCCTATAAAGTAGCAAACACTCTTAATATTAGTCAAAGTAAAGTAACCCGAATCATACGCACTTATAGGCAGAATAGTACGCAGAAAATTGAAATCTAAATTTAATCCGAATTTATTGAACATTGGCTAATAATTTTAGCATTGCCTAAAGACAAGCGGAGGTATTTATGAGATTAACACAATTATATCTTCTCTGTGAAGTAGCTAAATATAACTCAATATCCATGGCAGCTGAACATGCCTTTATCACCCAACCGGCTGTCAGCTCCGCTATTAGCAAGCTTGAGGATGAATTAGGGGCCGTATTATTTAAGCGTACTACTTCTGGCGCTTACCCGACAGATATTGGCAAAATCATTATCGATAAGGCCCGGGATGTTCTTGATCGAGTGGAAGAGATTAAGCAAATTGCTAATACCTCTGAATTATCAGGTAGCTTGTCTGTTGGAATAATCCCCAGCATGGGCGACAAAATCATACCTAGCGTTTTATCACACCTGAAAAATAGGCATCCTAATATTAATATAAATTTATCCGTTGAAGAGTCAATCATTATTTTACAGAACGTTTTATCCGGTAAACTTGACCTTGGCATCGTTCTCTTGACTGAAGAAATTAACAGAAAAGACATTTTCAGCGAAGTTTTATTCTCAGATGAATTTTTGGTTTACGCGGGAAAAGATTCACCCCTGTCAGCTAAGGACTCTGTATCCTTAAAGGAAGCATTAGAGTATCCTGTTGTTGCCTACAATGACGAATATACAAAAAATAATGGTGGTATTACAAGCATTCTGAAAGATTATGGTGAGCCTAAAGTAGCCTTTAGGTTTTGTAACTTTGAACTCATTAAGCGAGTTGTCTCCCAAGGGATGGCGATCTCATTCTTTCCAAAATTCATGTCCATTGGTGATATTTATTTGAAATCAGGTGAAATAAAACCAATCCCTATTCATGATGTTAAATTAGGGATAACCGTCGGTTTAATCCGATCAAATCGGCAAACGGTTAATTTAATAGAGAAAGAGTTTATCCTAGAACTTAAATCTATTTGTGAAAATGGATTCTCTGTCTCTAAAGCTTCTCAAGCTAGTGGATAAATAACCGCCTTGGAAAAATGAGACTCGCTCTAGAGGGAATAATCCTTATAAAAACAGGTGATAACATTTCCATCATGTTATCACCTGTTTTAATCGTATCCTTGTGCCCTAAATTATACTAAACTGTTAAGGGTAGGATACTTTTTTTATTACATACTGATTGAATAATTATTTTTTTGGTCATATTTAGTGCAA
Source organism: Desulfosporosinus sp. (assembly GCA_003512645.1). Lineage (GTDB taxonomy): Bacteria > Bacillota > Desulfitobacteriia > Desulfitobacteriales > Desulfitobacteriaceae > Desulfosporosinus. The sequence continues at coordinate 957 of DOPS01000088.1, read as the reverse complement.
TCAACCTCATCATATTTTGTGGTAGGTTATTCCCAATAAAATAGACAATGAGCTTTTCATTCTACTTTTTGTTGTGCCTCCCGGGATAACTGTAATATACTAAACACTTATACGGGATATAATTAGAGGTGCAGCCAGGCATGGCTTATATTTGACGGCAAAAGGCGGCTTCTGGCTGAAGCCGCCTTTTGCTATGTTCTGGGCTGTCTTACAGCGACAGCCCCATATCATTAATCTTCTTCCGGATAATCGACAACTTGCTCTTTAGTTTCTTGGCCGAAATCCTCCTTGAGCCACTTGCGTAGGGACAGCCCTAAGATGATGATAATAAATATAATGGGTACGCTGGTGGCAACAGATGAAAGCTGAACTACCGGTAATCCGCCCACCATCATGATAGCCACCCCGATTACAGCAAGGAGTGCACACCAGAAAAGTCTTGTCCAGCGGGGAGATTCCTGATCATTCCTAATCTCTTTGCTAGAAATCATGGAAATAATATACGCATTGGAATCAATGGTAGTAGCTTGGAAAATAAGCATCACAAATAAGAAATAGGGAATCACTATTCCAGTGAAGGGTAAGGTATTTAAGACTTGGGTAATCATTGCCCCGGGACCGCCCTCCGCCATAGTCTTATCAATTGCTATCCCTTGATTAAGCAGAAGATCAACTGCATAGCCGCCGAACACTAAGAAGAACAGTGAACATCCGATTGTCGTTACAACCATCATATTTAGAACAACGTTTCTTATCGTTCTCCCCTTGGAGATCCTGGCAACAAATAATCCGAAATACATGGCCCATGCTGCCCACCAGGCCCAGTAAAATACTGTCCAGTCTTGAGGAAAACCAGATTTGGTAATCGGATCTGTATATAAACTCATCCGTAAAAAGTTAGTAGCCAAAACCCCTAGGCTGTCAACATAAAAGGATAACATAAATAAGGTGGGGCCT
>DOPS01000362.1:0-9704 GCA_003512645.1 Desulfosporosinus sp. | reverse complement strand
CCAAAGGTGGAGAAGGTTGTAAAAGCACCTAAGAAACCGACACCGATTCCTAGTCGCCAAAGAGGATTAACGTTTAAGCGCTCAATAAATAAAATATGCAAGAAGCCCAAGAGAAAGGTGCCAGTAATATTAATAAGAAAAGTGTGCAGCGGGAATCCCTGGTCCCATTTATTCGAAATCCATACCCCAAGGGCATAGCGGGACAATGCTCCGAGAGCGCCTCCTACGGCAATGACTAAAATGTTAGGCATTAGTCCACCTCTTTTCTGAAAATCTCAATGATTTAGTGCACTTCTATCATAATACATGAGCTAAGTGGTAACAAGCATCATTCACAGCGTCCATGTTCTAATGGTTGCTTATTTAATCCCCTGACTTGAACGGATATTTATCAAAAGAAAAGGGAAAATTGTAAGGAGTAGGACATTGTGAAATTGTGTGAAAAGAAGTATCATTATACAAATATATCACTCAGAGATCTAGAAACTAGAGGTGTAAGTTTTGAAAAACGATTCCTTAAAAACCTTCGTAACCGTAGTCGAGCATAAGAACTTCTCTCGGGCGGCTGAGGAACTCTATCTATCCCATCCCGATGTCAGTATGCAAATCCGGAGTTTGGAAGAAGAACTTGATACAAAGCTTGTAATTAGTTCGTCAAACCATTTGGAGCTTACGAAATCAGGCGAGATATACTATGGTTATGCTAAACAAATTTTGCATTTACAGGATAAGGCTAAACAGGAAATCAAGCAGATCTCAAATGTAGTTACAGGGACTTTGAAGGTGGGAGCAAGCTATACCATCGGAGAATATCTTTTGCCCTTTGCAGTGGCTGAATTTGCGGCTCATTATCCGAGAGTAGAGATTGAAACGTCTATCGCCAATACGAGGGAGATAATTCAAGCAGTTCAAGCTAATCACTTAGACATTGCCCTTGTGGAAGGAGAAGTCGATCAGCCGGACATTTTTGTCCGCCCATTTTTGGATGATGAAATTATTTTATTAGTACCAAACCAACATCCCTTGGCAACGCTCCCCATTGTTACGACAGAGCTTCTCCAAGACCAAGTCTGGATTCTCAGAGAGAGCGGTTCCGGAACTCGTGCGTTCAGTGATAAGCTTTTCCAAGAATGGGGAATCAATGTCCGAAAATCTTATATCTTTGGTAGTGGTCAAGCCATCAAGCAGGCTGTTACAGCAGGTTTAGGAATTGCTCTCGTCTCACGTTGGATCGTGAGAAAAGAGTTAAATGCCAAGGAATTAAAGACGATCAGAATTAAAGGCAAGCGTCTTAGTCGTTCATTTTACGTAATAGTGTCGAAAAGTCACGAAATCTCCGAGGCCTTGGAAGTTTTCACGGAGCAACTTTTTACCCATGAATCAATTTCTTCGTTTAAAAAAATAGGCAAAAGAGGAATCGAGGCCTAATTAGAGACAAGAGAGTCTAGCTGATTACCTTTTGAAGGTAGTCAGCTAGACTTTGTAATACCATACAACATGTTGACTCGGTATGATATAATACCATTGTATTAAAAGTAAGGTCGGTGGATACTTATGTTTGAACCCGTAAAATTTTATGGTAACCTATCCGAAGGCATTGTAAATCAGATTATGCATGGAATTAACAACGGCGAACTAAAGCCAGGTGATAAGTTGCCTCCTGAACGTGAAATGTGCACCATGTTTTCTGTGAGTCGGACAGTGATTCGGGACGCTCTAAAAATGTTGGTTGGGTTAGGTGTCGTTACGATCCGGCATGGTATGGGGGCTTATATTAACGAAGTGGATGGAGCGGAAGATGTTTCTCGATTAGCTTCTCTTCTTCATATTTCCCAGGGGACCATTGAAGAGCTATTTCAGGTCCGGGAGGTTTTAGAAAGCCAAGCCGTGATTTGGTGTACTCAGAACGCGAATGAGCAGGATCTTCGGCAACTCGAGCATATTGTTCGTAAAGGAAAAGAATTAGGGGATGCGGGTGAGTCAAAACTCGCATTACTTGATGCTGAATTTCATCTAAAGATTGCGGAGGCTGCAGGTAATCGGGTCCAGATGAGACTGATGATTAACCTGTTAGATCTACTCGGAGAAATTAGATCCAGAACGCTAAAGGTTCCAGGGCGGCAACGTTTATCCGTTCTGGATCATGAAACAATTGTTGAAGCGATTAATCAAAGAAATCCGGAATTAGCGCGTCAAAGAATGCTGAGTCACTTAGCGAATGTTAGAGAAGCCATTCAATCTGTGGCTCACGCACATGAGGACTGGGATTAGGTTTAGAAAATACTCAAGAAAAAGATTTACTTATTTCTATTGGATGGATTGGAAATAGTAAATCTTTTTCTTTATTATCTGTTGACAAAAGTGAAACAAGGGGTTAGTATTTACTCATGGTCATACCACATACCACATACCACGTGTTGCATCGGAGTAAGAAATGGGAGAATAATGCGTGAGGAGTGGTTAAATCTTAAACAAGGAGGGTTATCATGAGCAGCCACAAATTTTTAGTTCACAATGATGGCGACTACGTAGGCGTTGCTATCCAAGACATTCAAACTGGCGAAGAAGTACTAGGGGTTGAACTCCATAGCGGTCAAGAATATCACGTGAAGTCAAACCACACTATTCCGCTCGGTCACAAAATCGCACTCCAAGCGATTAAGAAGGGTGAAACTATCCTTAAATATGGTGAGAACATAGGAGTCGCAACCGCAGATGTTCAAATCGGTGATTGGGTACACACACATAACTTAAGAACTGCGAGGTGGGATTATGGAAACTAAGATTTTAGGATATAAGAGAGATAATGGTCGTATCGGGATCCGCAATCATGTACTAATTATTCCAGTGGATGATTTATCCAATGCTTCTTGTTTAGCCGTGGAACACAATATAGCCGGAACATTGGCAATTCCCCATCCTTATGGACGCCTTCAATTTGGTGCTGATCTAGAGTTGCACTTCAAAACCTTAATTGGTGCTGGCCGCAACCCGAACGTTGCAGCTGTCGTCATCATCGGAATCGAACCAAACTGGGCTAAGCTAATTGCTGATGGAATTGCTGAGACGGGTAAACCTGTAGCGTATTTCGGTATCGAAGGGTATGGCGATCTGAAAACGATCGAAAGAGCTTCCCGTAAAGCTCAGGAGTTCGTCCAATATGCTACTTCCTTAGAAAAAGTAGAGTGTGAGCTCAAAGATCTGGTCGTCAGCTTCAAATGCGGTGAGTCTGATACCACTACCGGCTTGGCTAGTAACCCAACAGCGGGAGTTGTCGGAGATCGCTTAGTTGAAATGGGTGGCACCGTAATCTTTGGTGAAACTCCGGAAACAACGGGCGCTGAGCATATTCTTGCCAAACACTTCGCAACTCCTGAACTCTCAGAGCAATTTCTTAAGATTCATAAAGACTATATGGATCTCATCGAGTCCAAGGGTGCTGATCTTTTGGGAACTCAGCCGACTCAAGGTAATATTGCCGGTGGTTTAACGACGATCGAGGAAAAAGCACTGGGCAATATCACAAAAGCAGGAAAAACCCCGATCATCGGAGTACTTGCTCCCTGTGAAGAGCCGACCGTACCGGGACGCTACTTCATGGATAGTTCCTCAGCGGCAGCTGAGTGCGTCACGGTTATGATGGCTGCTGGCGCAACCTTGCACATCTTTATCACAGGACAAGGTAATATCGTTGGCAATCCCATCGAGCCCGTGATCAAGATGTCCGCTAATCCGAATACATGCACCAATATGTCTGAGCATATCGATGTGAACATTAGTGGGGTACTGTCTCGTGAAATCAACATGGAACAAGCAGCTGATAAAGTGATGGAGTGTATCGTCAAAACTGCACGTGGTCGCTTGACGGATGCCGAAGCCTTGAACCATAAAGAATTTGTTCTGACTCGTTTATACCCAAGCGCGTAAATGATGCTTTCCATTTCATTCGCTGTGGCTCAAATACTCACTGTTTAAGTTCTGGGGGTTTAAGATTTAATGGAGTAATTATTAAATCTTAAACCCCTTTCTCATGGATAGTCATATTCTTAGAAAAGCAAGTCAATAAAACCTACATATGGGAAAGGAAGGGAAGGGATGAGATGAGTCAACGGTACTCTCCTCAAACGCTGGAAGACTTTTGTCAAGCCCTCTTGATGGCGACTAGGGTCCCTGAGGATGAAGCAAAGATCGTTTCCTCTGTTCTTGTGGATACGAGCTTGGATGGGATTGATACGCATGGAATCAGTCGGTTGCCTATTTATCTATCTCGCTTGATGAATGGGCGCATTAATCCCAAGCCATTGATTCAAAGGAAAATGAACGGTGCAGTCGCCAGTGTGGATGGAGATAACGGCCTGGGTCAACTGGTTGCTTATCGCTCTATGGAAGTGGCGATGGACTTAGCTAAGGAGTTCGGGATCGGTTTCGTCACGGTTAAAAACAGCAATCACTTTGGAGCGGCTTCGACGTATTGCAAAATGGCTGCCAATCAGCAAATGATTGGACAAGCCTATACGAATTCACCCAGTGGTATTCCCCCATGGGGAGGGATAAGTCCTTATTTTGGAACTAATCCCATTTCCTATGGATTCCCCAATGGAGAAGAGCCGGTTATCGTCGATATGTCTTCTTCAACGGTTGCCCGTGGAAATATTATTCTCGCGGCGAAGGAAGGTCGTTCTATACCTGAGGGATGGGCTATCGATAAGGAAGGAAAACCGACGACGGATGCCACAGCAGCGCTGCAAGGTGCAGTTTTACCGGTCGGTGGGGCGAAAGGCTATGCTTTAGCATTGGCAGTCGAAATCATGTCAGGGATCATTAGCGGCTCTGCTTATGGAACTAATGTGGGATGGATTTATGATGATGCTCTTGATCCGGTGAATATTGGACATAGCTTTTTCGCGCTGGATATCTCTCGACTCATGCCTGTGGCGGACTATACTCAAAGAATGAGTGACATGATCGGGGAAATTAAAAAAATCCCGAGGGCTGAGGAAGTCGATGCCATCCGGATTCCAGGTGAACGGCGTCAGTCCATTGCCGAGGAACGCCAAAAGAATGGAATCCCTGTCAATGATGGATTGCTTCAAGAACTCAATGAACTCGCTGGAAAATTCGACCTTCCATTCTTGAATAAATAAAACAATCCAAAAGGAGGAGTGTAAATTGTCGTTCAAAGTGGCTTTGGTAGTTGATCCTGATAGGGACAATGTAGCCACAATTCTCCGCAAAAGGGTTGAAATTGGCGAGACCCTTGTGTTTTCAGTAGGAGAAAAAGAGTTTCAAATCGCTGTCAGGTCTGATATTCCATACGGTCATAAGCTTGCCATCAGTCCCATAAAAACAGGGGAGGCAGTCATAAAATATGGGACAGTGATTGGAAAAGCTACAGTAAATATCGAAATTGGCGAACACGTTCACGTTCATAATATTGATAGTTTCCGTGGACGAGGAGACTTAGTTAAGGAGAAGGGAGTTGTCCAAAATGGCGAACTTTAGAGGATACATTCGACCGGACGGCTCTGTAGGTGTTCGAAATTATATTTTAATTCTCTCTGCGACTATTTATGCCAATAGTGTTGTCGAAAGAATAGCCAACTCGATTTTAGGTGCTGTACCGGTAACTCATCATTTGGGTCGAGCCCAAACAAAATCAGATAGTAAGCAGACCTTTGAGATTTTATGCTCCATGGGGAAACATCCGAATGTTGGTGGAGTAGTTATAGTTGACCACTTTAGAGAAGACCTTTGTAATGTTGACGATATTGGCCATGAAATTTCTAAAACAGGTAAACTGGTAGCTACCGTTAATATAAGGGACAGCGGTGGAGCAGTAAAGGCAGTTGCCGAAGGCACTCTTAAAGCTATGGAAATAACTCGCCAGATTTCTACATGCAAAAGAGAAGAAGTTTCGATTTCAGAGTTTCTCTTCGGATTAAACTGCGGAACTTCGGATACAACATCGGGATTATCGTCAAATCCGGCTTTAGGTTTTTGCTCGGATCGTATCATCCGAGCAGGGGGAAGGTCTATTCTTGCCGAACTGCCAGAACTTATGGGGGCTGAGGAGTGGTTGGCTTCAAAAGCAGTTAATGCAGATGTAGCGGACAGAATTTGGCATCAAATTCGCGGTTACGAGGAGCGTATTTTAGCCACAGGGGAAGATATACGGGGTTCTCAGCCTACTGCAGATAATATACTGGGCGGATTAAGCACAATCGAGGAAAAGTCGCTGGGAGGTGCCAAGAAAAGCGGTTTCGCTTTAATTCAAGATGTTATTGGTCTTGGTGAAACTCCAGGAAAAACTCCAGGAGTCTATCTCATGTATACCCCCGGACATGGCAGTGAATCCATTACAGCCATTGCTGCGGCGGGTGCCCAAGCTCTTGTTTTCTCTACCGGTGGCGGGCATACGATTGCTCATCCCATTATGCCTACAATCAAAGTGACTGGTAATGCCACCTCTTATGGTTTGATGGAGGACACTGTTGATATCGATCTATCCGGGATTCTAGAAGGAGATCTTTCATTGGAAGCGGCCGGGGACCTGATTTATGATGAACTTGTAGAGGTGCTCTCAGGCAAACTTACAAAAAGTGAGATTCTGAAGGAAGCGACAGGCTTTGCTATACACAGAGTTGGGTTAAGCATCTAAATTGATCCTGTAAATATAAATTAAGTAGGGGGAAGAATAATGAAAAAAAATCTTCGTAAATTTGTAGTCTTAGCAGCCGTTTCATTATTGTCATTAGGACTTATAGGGTGCGGAGCACAATCTAGTTCTCCTGAAACCGAAAAAAAGCAAATCGTCTTAAAAGTTGGACACGTGATGCCTGACAGTCACCACTTCCAGAAAGGATTAGAAAAGTTTGCGGAACTTGCTGCTCAGAAAACAAATAACCAAGTTAAGGTTGAGATTTTCGCTAGTGGTGCTCTAGGCGGTACACGCGAAAGGGTTGAGGCTGTTAAAGCGGGTACTGGGGATATGGAATTAAGTGGTACAACTCAATTGGCAGCCTTTATTCCTCAATATTACGTTATGGACATGCCCTTCTTATTTAAGAGCTATGAGCATGTCGATGCAGTGCTTGATGGTAAAATTGGAAAAGATATGGCTATATTGGCTGAGAAGCAAGGTTTTAAGGTTCTAGGTTGGGCAGAAAACGGATTCCGTGATGTTTTCAATAAATACCGTCCTGTTAACACTATTGAAGATCTCAAGGGTTTAAAACTAAGAGTATTTCCTAACCAAGTGTATGTAGGTACTTTCAAGGCACTTGGAGCAATGCCCATGACAACTGACTGGGGTGAACTCTATACAGCTCTTTCCCAAGGGAGTGTTGATGGAGCTGAAGCTGCAGAAGCTCACTTCATGACTGGCAAGTTCTACGAAGCTAACCAAAAGTATTTCTCTTTGACTAAGCACATGTATGTGCCAATGGCCCTTATTATGAATCTCGACAAATACAACAAACTTCCAGCTGATGTTCAAAAAGCAGTATTAGAAGCAGCCGATGAAGCGACTAAATTTCAGCGTAAGCTAGCTCGTGAAGAGTCCATTAAATATCAACAAGAGATGGAGACTAAGGGAGTAAAAGTCAATGAAGTTGCTAACTTCGAACCCTTCATTAAAGCTACTGCTTCTGTCTACACCGAGTGGGAGCCGAAAATCGGTAAAGACTTAGTCGATGCTGTCCGTAATGCTGATCCCAATAAGAAATAAGCTTTTAGTTTCTAACTAGGCCAGATATGCTTGCGACGGGGTAAAAACCTCGTCGCGTTTTATAAAACCTGGAGGTGCATAAGTTTGACAGTGTTAAGCAGGTTTTCTGATTGGTTATTTAGTGCTATAAAAGTTCTTCTTTTCGCCATAATCTTGGTTATGACAATCGCGGGCTTTCTACAGGTTGCTACCCGTTATCTTTTATCTACGCCCCTACCCTGGTCTGAAGAATTAACCCGTTATTTATTCGTGTGGCTAACATTTTTTGGCAGTGCTGCTGCTGTCAAAAAAAAAGCTCATATCAATATGGAATTAATGTTAGATAAGCTGCCTCCGACTGGTAAGAAGATTATTCAACTAATTGCTGATGCAGCCTTCTTGGGTTTAAGTATATTCATAACTGTGTATGGTCTTAAACTGTCAATCCAGAATTGGACACAAAAATCTGATGCAATGGGAATTCCAATGACTCTACCTTATTTGGCAATTCCTATTGGTGGGTTTATAATGGCATTTTTTATCTTTGAAATTATGCTGAGTCGAGTGGCCAAACAGCATAATTAAGGATGTCAACTTAAATACAGGAGGCTTACAAGTATGTTAACTGCGTTACTAATAATTTTTGTATTGGGTCTTGCTATTGGCGTTCCTGTAGCTGTGGCATTAATCCTGGGGGCTATGGGTGGGTTGGCTATTTCCGGAGTACCTCTAATGATAGTACCTCAGAAAATGTTCTCTGCAGTCGATGCATACTCTTTGCTAGCAATTCCGTTTTTTATATTGGCTGGTGCGCTTATGCAAACGGGTGGTATGGGACAAAGACTCGTTCGTTTAGCTTCAGCTTTGGTTGGAACATTGCCCGGCGGGTTAGCAATGGTTTCCGTCGTTGCGAGTATGTTCTTTGGTGCCTTGACAGGCTCCGCTCCCGCTACCACAGCGGCAGTTGGGGGAATTACAATCCCTGAAATGAATAAGAAAGGTTACGATCCCCGTTTTTCTGCTTCCCTTTTAGCAAGTGCAGGAATTCTTGGAGTACTTATTCCTCCAAGCATTCCACTGGTTCTATACGGAGTAGCAACGAATACTTCAATCGCCAAACTTTTTGCTGCGGGAGTAATGCCTGGAGTAATTTTAGGTCTTGTCCTAATGGGCTACTCTTACTATACTTCGGTAAAGAACGGCTATAAAGGAGAAGGACGGATAGCTGTTAAAGAGTTGTGGAGTGCCTTCAAAGAGTCTTTGTTAGCCTTACTAATGCCAGTCATTATATTAGGAGGTATCTACGGAGGGTTCTTCACTCCTACGGAAGCTGCTGTAATAGCATCAGTTTACGCTTTTATCATTGGCGGATTGGTATATCGGGAAATTAAGTTGAAAGACCTTCCGGCCATTGGATATTCAGTCGCGGAAAGTACGGCAACTATCATGTTAGTCGTAGCCGCAGCCACTCTTTTTGGTTGGTTAATGACAAATGAGGGAATTCCAGTCATCCTCACTAAAGGTATTCTTAATATTTCCAGTAATCCATTTTTGATTTTGTTGCTGCTAAACATTGTTTTCTTAGTGACAGGTATGTTTATGAATCAAGGGCCAGCAATCCTGATTTTAGCGCCAATAGTATTGCCGATTATCACAAAACTTGGCGTAGACCCAATCTTCTACGGAGCGATTATGACAATGGTTTTAAGTCTTGGACAAGTAACACCACCGGTTGCTCTATCTCTGTTTGTATCCAGTAAGATAGTTAATATCCCGGTCGAAAAGATAGTCCCAACATTAATGCCCATGTTAATAGCCATGGTTATAGCTGCTTTGATTCTGACTTACCTACCAAGAGTGGTCATGTTTGTGCCAAATTTATTTGGAATGTAGCATAACTGAAGTCTAATATTTCCTTCTTAAGGTGTAAAAGAAGCATAGTTTGAGTGTTGGGGTGCAGGATGTATATTCTGCACCTTGTTGTGCGCCGGGCAGTTCT
>DOPS01000361.1:4277-16099 GCA_003512645.1 Desulfosporosinus sp. | reverse complement strand
AAAGAGGATCGCCATATTTTGACGCAGAAGGCTCGATTTGTGGGAGATAATATTGCAGCTGTGGTTGCCACGGATGCTCTTATCGCCTCCAAGGCTTTGAAGCTGATTGAGGTTGAATATGAAGTGTTGGAAGCGTTAACCAGCACAGATGCTGCCCTTAAAGATGGTGCCCCTTTGATTCATGATGACTGTGAACGAAACATACTGGCTTTAGGTGGTTATGCAATAGGGGATATGGAAGCAGCTTTTGCTGAATCCGATCATGTCATAGAAGGTGAGTACCACACAAGTATAGTTCAGCATTGTCATATGGAAAATCAAGTATCCCATGCCTATGTCGATGCAGATCGACGAATCGTGATCATGACCTCAACTCAGATCCCCCACATTGTGCGCAGGATCGTTGCTCAATCCTTAGGTGTTTCTTGGGGTCGGGTACGAGTGATCAAGCCTTACGTTGGGGGTGGGTTCGGTAATAAGCAGGATGTGACTATTGAACCTTTGAATGCTGCTATGAGTTTGGCTGTGGGTGGGAGACCTGTCAAACTGGAACTTTCGCGAGAGGAAGCCATGATTGACACCCGAACCCGTCATGCTTTCAAGTTTAAAATCAAGACTGGAATCAATCAGGATGGAAAAATTAACGGAATACATATTTCTGCCGTTTCCAACACTGGCGCCTACGCGTCACATGGTCATTCTATTGCTTCAAGCGGGGGCGGTAAATTCCGCTATCTATATCCAACCAAGGCCTTGAAATATGATCCTATAACGGTTTATACCAATTTGCCGGTTGCTGGAGCGATGCGGGGGTATGGTACTCCCCAGATATTCTTTGCCTTTGAATCTCATATCGAAGATATTGCCAAGAAACTCAACCTGGACCCCATCGAGATTCGGAAGAAAAACCTAGTTGAAGTTGGGTTTGTAGAACCGTTGAGTAAAAATAAGATCATGAGCTGTGCTATCCGGGAATGCATCGATAAGGGTCGAGAGTTAATCAAGTGGGACGTCAAGAAAGCCTTGTACAAGGAGCAGAGCGGAGATCTGCGTCGAGGGTTAGGCATGGCCTGCTTTAGCTATGCTTCGGGAACCTATCCGGTAGCCTTAGAACTTGCTGGAGTGCGTATTGTCATGAACCAAGATGGTTCAGTGCAAGTTCAACTCGGTGCAACAGAAATCGGCCAAGGGAGTGACACAGTCTTCGCTCAAATGGTGGCTGAGGTCCTCGGTCTTCCCATGTATATGGTCCATGTCGTCTCCACCCAAGATACAGATATTACCCCCTTTGATACGGGGTCTTATGCTTCGAGGCAAACCTATGTAACAGGGATGGCTGTGGAAAAGGCTGCCCTGGAAGTTAAGGCAAAAGTGCTTGGTTTTGCCCAGAGGATGACAGATATCCCTGCCCATCTCTTAGATCTTCAAGATCAATTCATTGTCTTTAAAGAGTCTGGCGAACAAATCCTAGCCCTGGAAGTGGTTGCGATGCAGTCCTATTATGACAGAGTTCATGCCCAACCTATTACCAGTGATGTTTCAAATAATGCTCGCCTTAATGCCATACCTTTTGGGGTAACCTTTGTAGAAGTGGAAGTCGACATCAAGACTGGGAAAATTAAGATATCGGAAATCTTCAATGTCCATGATTCTGGTAAGATCATCAATCCACTCTTGGCAGAGGGGCAAGTGCATGGCGGGGTGAGTATGGCCATTGGCTATGCCCTCTCCGAACAGTTGCTCTTTGATGAGGTGACGGGTAAACCTCTTAACAATAATTTGCTGGATTATAAACTTCCGACCATGATGGATACACCTGATATTGGCGCAGCTTTCGTGGAACAAGATGATCCAACAGGGCCCTTTGGCGTCAAATCCTTGGGAGAGCCTCCGATTGTTTCTCCGGCTCCGGCAATTCGCAATGCTGTATTGGATGCGACGGACGTGGCTTTCAATCGGATCCCGATGAATCCGCAACGTGTTTTCGAAAAGTTTAAAGAAGTTGGATTAATCTAGTAAGGCGGTGAAACGATGTACGATATTAAAGGATATTACGATGCCGAGACCGTTAGTGAAGCGACTGCGCTCCTTTCACAAAACCCCAATCTGAGAATTATTGCCGGTGGGACAGACGTGCTCATCAAAATGCACGGAGGGCAACTTGAAGATGCAGAGCTCTTGAGCCTTCGCAAGATTAAATCCTTGGAGAGTATTCAAATATCAGAAAATGGGACGATCGTGATCGGAGCAATGGCTACCTTTTCGATGATTTTCCACAATCCGATTCTTCGGGAGGCAATCCCAATTCTCACCGAAGCGGCGATCTCCATGGGGGGGCCGCAAATCAGAAATATCGCCACTATCGGAGGAAACGTTTGTAATGGAGCAACGTCTGCAGACAGCGCCTCTTCCTTGTTTGCGCTGAATGCCCAGCTGAAATTACAGGATGCAAATGGGGAACGTGTCGTGACCATCCGTGAATTTTATCTTGGGCCTGGTAAAGTTGCTTTGAAGCCAGGGGAAATTCTTACCGAGATTCTGATTGCGCCGGAAGATTATCAAGGCTTTGGCGGGCAATATATTAAGTTTGCCATGCGTGAAGCGATGGATATTGCCACCCTGGGAGTGGCCGTTGTCTGCAAACTGCAGAGCGGATACTTTGCAGACGTAAGAATTGGACTAGGGGTTGCAGGTCCAACTCCCTTAAGGTGCCTTGAAGCAGAAGAGTACGCCAAGGGGAAGAAAGTTTCATCCGCTACGTTGACGGAGATTGGCAAGCTGGCGGTTAAATCAGCCAAGGCACGAACCTCTTGGCGGGCTTCTAAAGAGTATAGGGAACATCTTGTCGAAGAACTCACGCAAAGAGCCCTGAAAATAGCTGTTGTCAACGCAGGAGGTGCGGAAGTTGTTTAAGCGAATTGCCTTTACGGTGAATGGAAGAGCCTATAATTTTGAGGTGGATGTACGCGAATCGTTGCTGGATGTTTTGAGAAGTCAATTGGGTTTTACGGGTGCTAAACAAGGCTGTGGGGTTGGCGAATGTGGCGCCTGCAGCGTACTGATTGATGGTACGCCTTATGATACCTGCATATACTTAGCCGTTTGGGCGGACGGTAAGGAGATTAGGACGATAGAGGGTTTGGCGGCAAAAAATGGGGAACTTTCTGATGTTCAGAAAACCTACGTCGAAGAAGGGGCTGTGCAGTGTGGCTTCTGTACCCCTGGCCTCGTTCTGACCACTACGGCTATGGTGGAGAGTGGCAAAGATTACACTCGTGAGGAGATTAAACGAGAACTCTCAGGTCATTTATGTCGGTGTACAGGTTACCAGAGTATCTTAAAAGCTGCTGAAAAGTCCTTAGAAGGGCATATTTGCACGTGTGTTGACAGCCCTCATTATAAAGGAAAATAAACGAAATTTACTTAAGCTTAGCTAGGGCTCGGCGAAACTTATTACCATTATGAAAATGTGGCAATGATTGGCGCTGAGCAGCAGATCAAATCAATAAAGAATTGAGGAATGATAACGAATGATGAGTGATAAAATGATTCAAATTCCCTTCAAGAACTTGGTTAACTGGATGTTCGAAGAATATAAGCGCACTCAGACTATTTTCGGCGTATCTGAGGTTAAATTTTTCCAAAAGAAGAATGACCACCAGATTGGACTTTTTGGTGAAACCATGGATACTCCAGTTGGTCCGGCGGCTGGTCCGCATACTCAACTCGCACAAAACATTATCGCTTCTTACCTGAGCGGGAGTCGTTTCTTCGAGTTGAAATCTGTTCAAATCATGGATGAGTTAGAGATTCCTAAGCCCTGTATCCTGGCGGAGGACGAATGCTATAACACGGAGTGGTCTACGGAGCTTCCGATTATGGGTGCCTTTGACGAGTATGTAAAAGCCTGGTTTGCTCTCCACGTCTTACAAAAGGAGTTCTTTAACCAAAGTGATCGACGATTTATGTTCAATATGAGCGTAGGGTATGACTTGAAAGGGATTCAATCTCCTAAAGTTGATCAATTCATCGAAGGGCTTAAAGACGCTTCAGAAAGGTTGATTTTTAAGGAGTGTCTTGCTTCTTTACTGGAAAATGTTGATCAGTTTAAAACGATTGATCGAGCTTTTATTGAACAGATTTCACCTAATATTTGCACGTCGATTACCTTATCGACCATGCATGGCTGCCCACCGGCAGAAATCGAAGCTATCATTAAATACTTAATCAGTGAAAAGAAATTGCATACCTTTGTGAAGATGAATCCGACGCTTTTAGGATATGAGTATGTGAGGAACACCTTCGATAAAATGGGTTACAAATATATTGAGTTGAAGGAAGAATCCTTTACCCATGACCTTCAATTTAAAGATGGCGTTGAGATGTTAAAACGTCTCAAAGTTTTCGCCCTGGAGAAGCAAAAAGATTTTGGCATCAAGATGTCTAATACGTTGCCTGTAAGGATCATGAAATCGGAATTGCCGGGCGAGGAAATGTACGTGTCCGGTCGAGCACTTTATCCCTTAACGATTAATCTGGCGTATAAGTTAGCTGCGGAGTTCGGAGGGGATCTCAAGATCTCCTATTCAGGTGGAGCGGATGCCTTTAATATTGATCGAATCTTTGAGACGGGAATCCAGCCAATCACCGTGGCAACAACTCTGTTAAAACCCGGAGCCTATACGCGCTTTAAGCAAATGGCAGATCTCTTAGATCCACTCATGGGTAAGCAAGACTCCGATAAGCTGGATATGAAAAAACTAAAAGCCCTAGCTGAAAGTTCCTTGGACGATGCTAACCATCTCAAGGAAAAGAGAGACCTGGTCAATCGTAAAACAGAGCTTAAGCTCCCTGTGCTTGATTGTTTCATGGCCCCATGTACTGTTGGATGTCCCATTGAACAAGATGTCCCTGAGTACCTTCGCTTGGTAGGCGAGGAACGCTATGAGGAAGCGTTTGATGTCATAGTCTCCAAAAACCCATTCCCCTTTATTACGGGGACGATTTGTACCCACAACTGTATGACCAAGTGTACCCGTTTATATTATGATGAGTCAGTGCATATCCGGGGACAAAAATTGGTGGCTGCAGAAAAAGGGTTTGATGCCTATATGCAGAAGCTTCCTACCCTGAAACCTGAGTCATCTGCCAAAGTAGCCGTCATTGGAGCAGGTCCATCTGGCCTGGCGGCCGCTTATTTCCTTGCCAAAGGGGGCATGGAGGTTACTGTTTTTGATAAACGTCAGAAAGCCGGCGGTACCGTCGAATACGTTATCCCGGATTTCAGAATCTCAAGAGAAGCGATCACTAAAGACATTAAACTGATCGAAAAAATGGGCGTTAAGTTCCAATTTGGGATTGATCCCAAGGTTTCCGTAGCTGATTACAAAGCGAAAGGGTTCCAGTATGTCTATCTAGCAATCGGTGCAGGAAAGACCAATGATCTGGAGATCCAAGGGGATAGGGAACGGGTGATGGGAGCGATACCCTTCCTGGAAGCCTTTAACGCTGACAAAGAGGCCCTAAAGCTGGGTAAGAACGTGGCAGTTGTCGGGGGCGGTAATTCTGCGATGGATGCTGCTCGGGCTGCCCTGAGAGTGAAAGGCGTGGAGAATGTCTATATTGTCTATCGTAGAACAAAAGACTACATGCCTGCTGACAAAGAAGAGCTTCACTATGCTCAGGAAGATGGGGTTATCTTCAAGGAGCTTCTTGCGCCAGTCTCCTTGACTAAGGGCGTCTTGAAATGTCAGACCATGGAGCTGGGTCAAGCGGATGCCTCTGGGCGAAGGAAACCAGTGGCCAAGGCGGGTGCCTTTGAAGAACTGCCCATCGATACCGTCTTGTCAGCGATTGGGGAACTGATCGATTATGACCTCTTAAAGAGCAACGGTATTGAAGTAGGGGAGAAAGGGATCATTCGCGTCAACCAAGAAACCCTGGAAACTAGTGTGGAAAATGTCTTTATCGGTGGAGATGCCCTGGTTGGACCTTGGACAGTGGTCGGTGCTGCTAAGCACGGAACAATTGTGGCTAAAGCCATTCTAGAAAAGGAACAGCTGGAATTCAAACAAGAGTTTACGTCTAAGATCTCCTTTAATAATGAAAAGCAGTTATTAGAGATTGCTGAAAAGAAAGGCGTAATGAAACCTGTTGCCGATCACAAGCTGGAATCCGACAGATGTTTAGAGTGCAATAAAGTCTGTAATATCTGTGCTGAGGTCTGCCCAAACCGCGCCAACCTTATGATTCCGGTCAAGGGCCAAGGTTTAACGAATATGAATCAGATTCTGCATATGGATGGAATGTGTAATGTCTGCGGAAACTGCGGGACCTTCTGCCCGTATTCCAGTGAGCCGTACAAGGTAAAGCTAACTCTCTTCTGGACTGAGAAAGATTTCATGGATAGTCCTAATATCGGCTTCTATTTCTTAGATGGTGGTCGCAATGGGGAATTCATGCTTCGCCTAGAGGAGAAAATCCACAAGGTGAAGTTTGATGAAGCCGGTAAACCAAGTTTGCCGATGGATGACAAGGTTGCAGCCTTTATTTGGACAGTTTATAAAGAATACGGTTATTTGTATAAACTTTAAAAAAATGCGCATATTTAGAGAGGTCGAAGTATTATAGCGGGCCTCTCTAAATTTCACTTGTTATTAATGTCGAATCATGCAAGAACGGGTCGTATTACCGAATAATAACGAATGAATTAAGTCTCTCTGCCGATCAAATGCAACAATGGATTGCTCAAAAAGGGATGGAACGAACCATGTTAAATCGGATTCGACGTGGCTATTTCTTTTTCGGTAGAAAGAATTTTATCTTTGGCAGGTGAAGCCACACGGAAAGATTGAGCATTCTGACTCATTCTGATAACTATGCATATCAAAATGATAATCAATAAAGTCCTCCCTCAAATCCAGCATCAATGTATATTTAGGGCGGAAATTTGTGAAGATACCCTTTAGAATCCTAAGAGATTACCATTTTGATAATTTCGTTACGGTAAATATTCCCCAAAGGTGTATTTTAGGCTGGATTTGCAGTAAGTGTCGAGTTGGCACGAATCTTGCTACATACTTCTTGAATAAGAAGAAAATTGTGTCTTAATTGTTTCGTCATAATCTTATTGTCCCCCGACCATTACGGGTTACTATAAAAGGTCGGTTGAAATAGACACCTTGATAAAGTTGCGGGACTAAATTCAAGGACGAAATTTGAAGGAGGTGATTTAGGCTTAATGAGATCTTTGGCCCGCATCAAAAATAAAGGAGTGAAAGCAAATAATGGCTAATACCAAACATGGAGTGGCACCGGTCGACGAGATGCTGCCTGCTGGGAAACTTTTTCTATACGGGTTACAACACGTACTGGCGATGTATGCCGGAGCGGTTGCCGTTCCGTTGATTATTGCTGGAGCAGCTGGCTTAACTCAAGCACAAACGGCTTTTTTGATTAACGCTGACTTATTTACTTGTGGTATTGCTACACTACTCCAAACCTTAGGGATTTGGAAAATCGGAATTAAGATTCCTGTCATTCAAGGGGTTACTTTTGCTGCTGTTACGCCTATGGTCATTATGGCCAAAAGTGGCGGTATGACGTTGATCTTTGGCTCTGTCATAGTGGCTGGTCTATTTACGTTTTTAGTTGCTCCATATTTTAGTAAGTTGATTCGTTTCTTCCCCCCAATCGTCACGGGTACAATTATTACAATTATCGGGGTTTCTCTCCTGCCAGTCGGTATTAACTGGGCTGCAGGCGGAGTTGGAAACAAGAATTATGGCTCTTTAACCTTTATTCTGGTGGCAACAATTGTGCTGGTGGCAATTCTCTTGATTAATAAACTTTTCAAAGGCTTTGTTTCCCATATTGCCGTTTTGCTGGGTTTACTGGTCGGCCTAGTTGTTGCCATCCCCTTAGGACTTGTAAACTTCTCGGGAGTGGCTACAGCTCCTTGGATTGGCATTACAACGCCCTTTTTCTTCGGAGTTCCAAAGTTTGAGATCGGTTCGATTATCGCTATGATTCTGGTAATGTTGGTTGTCATGGTTGAGTCAACGGGAGACTTTCTGGCTATTGGTGAAATGGTCGGGAAAAAGATCGGTGAAGAAGAACTTACTGCTGGTTTAAGAGCAGATGGCTTAGCCACTGCCCTTGGTGGTATCTTCAATGCCTTCCCGTACACGGCCTTTGCGCAGAACGTCGGCTTGGTCGGTTTAACTGGAGTCAAGAGTCGTTTCGTCGTCGCAACATCCGGTGTCATCTTAGTTATATTAGGCTTATTTCCTAAGATGGCTACCATTATTGCCTCCCTGCCTACCCCAGTCCTTGGGGGAGCTGGAATAGCAATGTTCGGAATCGTCGCTGCCAGCGGGATTAAGACTCTTGCGAAAGTGGACTTCGAGAAGAACGTTAATAACATTTTCATTGTTGCTATTAGTATCGGAATTGGTGTTATTCCAGTAGTAACTCCGAACTTCTTTCAACATTTCCCATCTTGGAGTCAAACCATTATGCATAGTGGAATTACCTTAGGTTCAATCACGGCGATTGTCCTTAATGCTTTCTTTAATGGAAGCAAAGGCGCAGGAGATTTAGATGAACTAAAGGCTCATGCCGGAATTCGAGAGTAATTAATCGGCGGTGGGAGAGATTTCTTTCCCACCTTCTCCATAGGTTAATCAAGAGCCATAATTCATCTTTCACTCGAAGGTGGGAGATGAATTTGGCCGATTTAATGGAGTGAGGAGGATAAGACCCCCACTCAGTCACCAAGCATCGTAATTTAGTTTTAAAATCAGTATTTTAAAAGGGGTTATAGGAAGTGACAGTCGATTTATCCGTTGATTTTTGCGGAATCAGATTTGAAAACCCCTTTATTTTGGCTCCTTCACCTAGTACAGATCACCTCGGTCTCTTAATACAGGCTTTTGAAGCCGGCTGGGCTGGAGCAGTCTTAAAGACCGTTGCAGTCGATTCTAGAATTGTAAGTCGAGTTTTTCCATTGGTTACTCGCCTTGAGCAAGCAGGCGAATTTATAGGTCTGCAAAACATCGACCTCGTTTCTGAACATTCCGTCGAAGTGATTGAACAAAATGTGCGTACTTTAAAAACACGTTTCCCGAATAAAATCGTCATTCCCAGTATTATGGCCTCCACGAAAGAAGACTGGCAATCGTTGGCTAGGCGGTTTGTAGACGCTGGAGCAGACATAATTGAGTGTAGTATTTGGCACCCTCATGGAACTGAGTGGGGGCTATGTACGAAAGTTCAAGAGCCTGAGGGGACGGAACCGATCGCTCGCTGGGTGAAAGAAGTCGTGGGAAATGTTCCTGTAGTCATTAAATTATCTGCACAAGATTCCGATATTATTGCTACGGCTAAGGCGGTTAGACGTGGTGGTGCAGATGGAGTTAGTGCAATAAATACGATAAAATGTATTACTGGTGTCAACTTAGATACCCTGATTCCTTATCCAAATGTAGCTGGCTTATCGACCTATGGAGGGCTTTCTGGATCGGCCTTGAAACCCATTGCCTTGCGTTGTACGGCGGAAATTGCCCAACAAGTGGATATTGATATTACAGCGAGTGGTGGAATAACTACTTGGCAAGATGGCGCAGAATTCCTCCTTCTTGGGGCTAGCACCTTGCAAATATGCACCGCGGTATTGCGTTTTGGCGTAGGGATCATCGGTGATTTATTGCGTGGTTTAGAAGGTTTTATGGAGGAAAAGGGTTTTCAAAGTTTAACCGACCTGATTGGAAGGTCTTTGCCTTATTTAGTGGAGCATTCCCAACTCCCGAGGGGCATTCAAGTAGTCTCCCGCATTCAGTCCGAGGTCTGTGATGGTTGCGGAGTCTGCTATACAGCTTGTCGAACAGGTGGACATGATGCTATAGTTCTGATCAAGGGTCGTCCACAGGTTGAAATAAGTAAGTGTATAGGGTGTGGACTATGTCGAGCGATGTGTTCTTCAAAGGCAATTTCGTTAGTCAGACCCATTATTCTTTAGGTGGAGACAACGATCTGGGTAGAGTGAGGGTCTTGGGAAAAATAATTAAGAGAGGGTGATTGTATTGCTGTTAATCGGTAATGGTACGGTCTTAACTTTGGGCGAGCGGAATCAAGTTATTCCCAAGGGTGGTGTGCTAATTCAAGACAAAAAGATCCTGGAAATTGGGTCAACCCAAGATTTAAAGGCCCGGTACCCGGATGTAGAGTTTATTGATGCTCATGGAAAGCTGATCATGCCAGGGATGGTCAATACCCATATGCATCTTTACAGTACGTTTGCGCGTGGCATGGATTCCAAGAGTAAAGCTCCAAAAAGCTTTGGAGATATCCTTGAAGGACTTTGGTGGAAACTCGATAAATTACTGACCCTTGATGATGTCTATTACAGTGGTCTGACTCCTTTGATCGAGTGTATCAAAACAGGAACGACCACAATTATTGATCACCATGCCAGCCCCATGGCTATTACGGGGAGCTTATCCACGCTTGCTAAGGCAGCCAAAGAGATGGGGGTTCGGGCGGCCTTTTGTTATGAGGTCTCAGATCGGGATGGGGAAAAAATTGCCCAAGAAGGAATCCAAGAGAACGTTGACTTCATCAAAGCTTGTCAGGCTCAACCGGATGAAATGGTAGCAGGTATGTTCGGACTTCACGCTTCTTTGACCTTATCCGATCAAACCCTGACTCAGTGCAGTGAAGAAGCCAATCGTCTGGGTGCAGGATTTCACGTACATGTTGCCGAAGGAATTGAGGACTTAGAAGACAGTCTTGCCAAATACGGAATGCGGGTGGTCGAGCGCTTAGATAAGTTCAAGATTTTGGGACCCAAGACTATTGCAGTACACTGTGTACATATTGATGATCACGAGATCGAAATTCTTAATAATTCTCAAACCCAAGTTGTTCATAATCCGGAATCCAATATGGGAAATGCTGTTGGAGTAACACCCGTTCTTAAAATGCTCAGCCAAGGGGTCAAGGTGGGACTTGGAACGGATGGTTATACTTGTGACATGTTTGAAAGCGCCAAAGTAGGGAATGTACTTCATAAGCATGCCGCGGCGGATCCCAGTGTCGCCTGGGGTGAAATTCCTCAAATGCTTTATGGTAATAATCCTAAAATCGCCTCCGAATTGTTTGGCGGTAAGTTCGGCGAATTGACAGAAGGAGCATGGGCTGATGTTATCGTTGTCGATTACACGCCTCCGACTCCCATCGGACCTAACAATTGGACCGGACATCTTCTGTTTGGAGTCTCAGGACGGGCTGTCGAAACAACGGTCATCAATGGGCGCGTGCGCATGCTTGACCGAAAGCTGATCGACATTGATGAAGAAGCTATCGGTGCTCGGTCCAGGGAATTGGCCCAGGAAGTTTGGAATAGAATTTGAGGTGATCTTGATGAAGAATGTGTTAGGACTCCGCTGTATTGATTGTGGAAAGGAAGTCCCCGCCGAAGCTGGGACCTATACTTGTCCTACTTGTGGCAAAAAAGGTGGCATTATGGATGTCCTCTACGATTACCAAGAGATTAATCGGTTGACGTCACGTGAGCAACTAAGCCAGTCCAAAGATTATTCGATTTTTCGCTACCTTCCTTTTCTGCCCATTCATCCAGATTCAGCTCGCCCCCATCTGAGAGTGGGCTGGAGCCCGCTTTATAAACCGCAGGGACTGGGCAAAAGTCTAGGGATGAGTAACCTTTATATTAAAGACGACGGACAGAATCCCACCGCTTCCCTAAAGGACCGGGCTTCGATCATTGCCGTTATTAAAGCAGTCGAGGAAAAGGCGCCGACGGT
>DOPS01000361.1:0-4205 GCA_003512645.1 Desulfosporosinus sp. | reverse complement strand
GGGTCTTATGAAGATACCTTTAGACTTTCTGCAGAGGCCATTGATCGCTTTGGTTGGTATAATCGAAATGCGGCCATTAATCCGTATCTTGTCGAGGGTAAGAAGACCGTCGCCTTAGAGATTGCCGAGCAATTAAACTGGGAAGTGCCTGACTGGGTGATCCTGTCCGTTGGGGACGGCTGCACCATAGCAGGGGTCTGGAAAGGCTTTAAGGATCTATACAGTGCTGGGTGGATCGACCGCTTACCTAAAATTGCCGGAGTACAGTCCACTGGGTGTTGCCCACTCGTCGATGCCTTCGTGGAAAATCGCCCCTGGCAACCTAAGGAAGAGAATACAATCGCCGATAGTATTGCAGTCGGCGTGCCGCGCAATCCGGATAAAGCCTTAAATGCTGTTCGCGAATCAGGTGGCACGATGGTTGCAGTCTCCGATGAAGCGATCTTGGATGCCATGCGCGAACTGGGTAGAACCAGCGGTATTTTCGGAGAACCGGCGGGTGTGACTGGAACCGCCGGGCTTAAGGTTCTGGTGGAAAAAGGGGTCATTGGGGCCGACGAAAAAGTAGTTTCTATTGTAACCGGTAATGGGTTAAAGGATGTTCAGAATGCCATTAAAGCTGTGGGTGAGCCCATCAAAGTCGAGCCTTCGCTGAAAGAACTGTTAGTCAAGTTGGAAGGCGCTAATCGTGATTCGATATTCGATGTTCGAGGTTCGAACGAGAAGTGAAGAACGATGTAGAGGCGAAAGTCGGTTATGATATAAGGGGATGCGATATTCGAACCACGAACCACGAACCATGAACTATGAACTATGAACTATGAACACGTAATTTCGAACCACGAACATCGAACCACGAACCACGAATAAAGGGAGGTCCAATATGAGAAACTTGATTGATTTAACCATTAATGAAGAGCAGCTTAAAAAGACAGTGCAGAGTGTCAAGGAAAAAAATGTTGTTATCCCGACCCTAGCACAGATGAAAGATCCGAATAAGATACCTGCATCAGTCAAAGAGAAGTTAAAGAAAACTGGGTTATGGGACGTTGACCCCATTAACTTGTTCAGAATATCCTGGAAGAATCAACCCATTAAAGAGGGCGGCTTATTTAATCCCTTACCGAACTATGTGGAAATTCCTTTCGAAATTTCAGGGGTTAAAGCTAGAATTATCGCAATGTCAGGAAAGTATTTTCCAACCGGAGCTCATAAGGTTGGAGCAAGTTTTGCTTGTTTAGTTCCCCGTTTAGTGACGGGACAATTTGATCCAAAATTTCATGAGGCAGTTTGGCCTTCAACAGGGAACTACTGCCGCGGTGGAGCCTATAATTCTGCCTTATTAGGTTGTAAGTCCATTGCTATCTTACCAGAGAATATGAGTAAAGAGCGTTTTGAATGGCTGAAACAAGTTGCTGGCGAAGTTATTGCTACACCCGGCAGCGAAAGTAATGTCAAGGAAATTTACGACAAAACCTGGGAACTTCGGAGAACCCGAGATAATGTTGTGATCTTCAATCAGTTCGGAGAACTGGGTAATAATCTCTGGCACTATGAAGTCACAGGTAATGCTATGAATGATATTATTAAAGCGGAAATTGGGGCAAAGGGTAAAGTAGCAGGGGTATGCTTAACATCTGGTTCTGCTGGCACACTTGGAAGTGGAGACTTCATAAAAGATCAGTATCCTCATGCTAAACTTGCCGTTGGTGAAGCCTTACAGTGCCCAACCTTATTGAACAATGGTTTTGGTGAACATAGAATTGAAGGGATCGGGGATAAACATATCCCTTGGGTTCATAATGTTAGAAATACGGATATGGTAATCGCCATTGATGACAATGATAGTTTGGGTATGTTCCGTCTCTTTAATGAGCCAGCAGGACAGGACTATCTGAGAGAACAAGGGATTTCTGAAGAGGTCATCTCGAAGCTTTCTTGGGTTGGAATTTCAGGTGCTGCAAATATTCTATCTTGTATAAAATTCGCGAAATACTACGAGTTAACTGAAAATGATATTGTTATGACGGTGCTAACAGACTCTGCAGAAATGTATCAGTCGAGATTGCAAGAAATGGAAGCCGAAAGAGGCAAAGTCTATAGTTCGACAGATGCTGCCATTGATCATCACAAAAGTGTTATGGGTGTAAGAACAGACAGCATGGAAGAGTTAACCTATCAAACTAAAAAGCGTATTCATAACCTCAAGTACTACACTTGGATCGAACAACAAGAGTATGATGTGGAAGATCTAAATGCCCAATGGTATGACTATGACGAATACTGGGGCAGGTTGCATCAAATGGGTCCAGAACTCGATAAACTGATTGAACAGTTCAATGAAAAAACTGGTATTGCAAAATAAGCATTTAAATATATCACTACCTATAGATAGTATATGCATTAAGGGGATTTCCAATAAAATAGGTAATAAATACTACAGAGGCAGCGGTTCTTGCACAGGAACTACTGCCTCTTTTTCAAAAATATGAAAGGGGATACTTAAATGTCAATTTTAATAGAAAATGCTTTACACCTAATAACCTTTAATGATCGTGACGAAATACTAGAGAATGCAGATCTGCTCATAGATGGGAAGGAAATTATCGCAGTAGGGCAAGATTTAAATCTAAAGTTAACCTCTTCAGAAAAACCTCAAATTATTGATGCTCAGGGAATGGTGGTGCTTCCGGGGTTAGTAAATACTCATCACCACCTCTATCAAACCTTATTTCGCGGACTTCCGGAGGTCCAAGGAATGCCTCTCTTCTACTGGCTTATTAATCTTTACGAGTTTTGGCGTCATATCATCCCAGACGCTGTATATTATGGGGCAATGGTAGGTTTTAGCGAGCTTCTGCGTACAGGATGTACTTTAACAACGGACCATCATTATGTTTTTCCGAAAGGACAAGCCAGCACCTTCATCGATACCCAAATCACAGCGGCTCGCGAGATCGGAATTCGCTTTCACGCTACCCGTGGTTCCATGTCCTTGGGAAAAAGTGAAGGAGGTTTACCCCCTGATGAGGTGGTTCAAGACCCAGAGACCATACTCAAGGATTCACAACGTCTGATTGAGGCTTATCATGATCCCAATCCTTTGGCGATGACTCGCTTGGCGTTGGCACCTTGTTCCCCGTTCTCAGTAAGCCTAGATTTGATGCGGCAGTCCCAAATTTTGGCCAGAGAAAAAGGGGTCATGTTACATACTCATTTAGCAGAAACCCTCGATGAAGAGAAGTTTTGTTTAGAACGCTATGGACGGCGTCCAGTTGAATTGATGGAAGACGTAGGTTGGATAGGACCGGATGTTTGGTTTGCCCATGGGATTCATCTTAATGAGCGAGAAATTGCTCTTCTGGCCCAGAGTGGATCCGGGGTTGCCCATTGTCCGAGTTCGAATATGAAACTCGGAAGCGGAATTTGCCCAACCTCAGATTTGGTTAAAGCAGGTGCCAAACTAGGAATTGCCGTAGATGGTAGTGCTAGTAATGACGGCTCTAATATGTGGGAAGAAGTTCGCAGGGCTTATCTATTAAACCATCTGCGCTATAAAGAGGAAGGTCTTTCAGCTTATGAGACTTTGAAGTGTGCGACGCGTGGAGGGGCGGATGTCCTAGGTCGTCCTGATACTGGGCGTCTGGAAGCAGGCAAAGCGGCGGATATCATTTTAATGGATTTACAAGATGTAGCCTACGCAGGCTCCCACGATCCCCTGGTTTCGATAGTCTGCTGCGGGAACCAGAGCTTAGTGGATACCACAATCGTCAACGGGAAGGTGGTTGTCCGAAAGGGACAACTTCTTACCCAGGATACAGAGGAGATTCGCAAAAAAGCTCATCAAGTGGCGTGTGAAATCGTACAGAAGGAGCGGGGGTTGAAGAGGTAGTAGGGTAATTAAATCATCCTTCTAAAAGCTTATAAGATATAAGGATATGCAAACGTGTCTCGGGGTCATCCAAGTCTGCCGAGATAATCTTCTCAATCTTATTAACCCTGTGAACGAGGGTATTGCGGTGAATATACAGCGCATGGGCAGTTAACAGAACTTCAATGCCTAAAGAGTTTGTTTAGAAGACCATTAATCATTAATGATTACGTCGGTACAGGATTAAAAAGCCACCGCTTGAGCGCGGTGGCTTACGTTTGTTATTTATTAGATGAATCAACTGAGTTCTATATTGAACATATAACCTATAAAG
>DOPS01000360.1:9380-45097 GCA_003512645.1 Desulfosporosinus sp. | reverse complement strand
CGTTCTGTACACGCCCAAAGAATCGGCAAAAGATCCGATTTTAGGCGTTTCATCACGACTTGGGTTTCAGGATCACCAAACCGAACATTGTATTCCAGAAGTTTAGGCCCCTTCTGGGTTAGCATCAGCCCTAGGAAAAGCACCCCCATAAAGGGTGTCCCTCGTTCTTGCATAACCCGCAAGGTCGGAGCGACAAGGTCGCGCATGACGTTTGCTTCCAGCTCAGGCGACCAAATCGGTGGAGGGCTATAGGTTCCCATTCCGCCAGTGTTAAGCCCGAGATCACCGTCTAAGGCCCGTTTGTGGTCTTGAACGGGAACCATCGGCAGCGCAGTTACTCCGTCAGAAAAACACAGCAAGCTGACTTCTTGGCCTTCTAAAAATTCCTCAATCACAAGCTTTTTACCCGCAGAACCAAATCCGCCGTCCATGATTTCATCAACTGCCTGGAGAGCAGTTTCCAGATCTTGGGCAACAATGACCCCCTTACCCGCAGCAAGACCATCTGCCTTTAAAACGCAGGGGGCTCCAATCGTTTTGAGATAGTTTTTAGCTTGGTCCGAATCCTCAAATACCTGCCACTCTGCTGTGGGGATCTTCGCCTCTTCCATAATAATTTTAGCGAAGGATTTGCTCCCCTCCAACAGTGCTGCCCCCTGATTCGGTCCGAAGATCCTTAGACCGGCTTCCTGAAAGGCATCTACGATCCCTAAACTCAAAGGGTCTTCCGGCCCGACTATGGTTAAATCAATCGATTCTTGGAGCGCAAATTCGACTAAGCCCGCAATATCGTGAGTTGGTATTGTCACATTCCATAACAAAGTCCCAGCATTCCCAGGCGCGACAAATAGCTGTTCAAGTTCCGGGCTCTGCGCTAATTTCCAAGCCAGAGCATGTTCGCGTCCTCCGTTGCCTACAATTAACACCCGTTTGCTGTAACCCATAATCTCACCTCGTCTTCCAATCGATATTAATGCTGAAAATGCCGACGATGCGTAAAAACCATGATGATGTTTAAACGATTGGCCGCCTCGATCACTGCAGCATCTTTAAGGGATCCCCCCGGTTGGACAATCGCCCGGATTCCAGCCTTAGCCGCCTCTTCTATAGAATCTGGGAACGGAAAGAAAGCATCCGAGGCCAAATAAGCCCCTTTAGAGCTATCTCCAGCCTGATCAAGCGCTATCTTGACAGAACCCACCCGATTCATTTGCCCCGCTCCGACACCTAGGGTTCGTCTATGATCTGTGACCACGATGGCGTTTGACTTGACATGCTTCACCACGCGCCAAGCAAAATCAAGCGCTTGGAGATCCTCTTCGGTTGGTTTATGGTCGGTCACCAAATCCCATTCGGTGACCGATGCTGTCCCTCGATCGATCTCTTGAACAAGGTATCCGCCATCAATGCTTTTTAGGCCAATTTTTGTTTTATTGGAGTCACCTCGTCCGACTACGAAGAGGCGAAGATTTTGCTTCGCACTAAGAATCTCTCGAGCTTCCGGACTGAATTCAGGCGCAATAATAACTTCATAAAAACGCTCTTGAAGTGCTTCAGCACAGGTCGTTTCAACCACTCGGTTAAAGGCAACTATCCCACCAAAAGCGGACATAGGATCCGCAGCATAGGCACTCTCATAGGCCTCTAAAGGGGTCTTTCCCGAAGCAACTCCACATGGATTAGAGTGCTTAATAATCGCCGCTGTACACGTATCAAACTCATGGACTATTTTCCAGGCTGCATCCATATCATTCCAATTGTTGTAGGAAAGTTCTTTGCCTTGAAGTTGTTTTCCGTTAGCCAGGGACCCTTCTCCTGCCTCAGAATTGACATAGAACGCAGCTTTCTGCTGAGGGTTCTCACCATAACGTAATTCTTGAACTTTTTGAGCTGTTAAACGAAGGGTTTCTGGGAAGCTTCCAGTAGGTTCAAGTTGACGCTCTAAGTACCCAGCAATCAGACGGTCATATTCAGCGGTATGGGCAAAGGCTTCAGCAGCTAGGCGCCTGCGCCTGCCTGCTGAAACAGTTCCAGTCTCACGAAGTACGCTGATAACCTCTTCATAGGACTCTGGATTGACAACGACAATAACCCGCCCATGGTTTTTGGCCGCGGCGCGAACCATAGTCGGTCCACCTACATCAATATTCTCGATAGCCTCTTCAAAAGTCACCCCTGGCTTGGCAATCGTTTCTCGGAACGGATAAAGATTCACAACCACTAAGTCGATAAAGCGGATTCCATTTTGCTCCATTTGTTCCATGTGTTCGCGACAATCCCGCGCTAAAATTCCGCCATGGATTAAAGGATGAAGGGTCTTCACCCGGCCATCCAAAACTTCGGGAAATCCAGTCACCTCACTGACATAGTTTACTGGAATATTGGCTTCGTCCAAGGTTTTGTAAGTTCCTCCGGTCGAAATCAATTCAAAGCCTAAATCTACTAATTCACGCGCTAAAACAACAATTCCCGTTTTGTCTGAAACGCTGATAATAGCTCTTCGCTTCATTCTTATCCCTCCTGTTGCAAAATCTGTACTCGTCGTCCGAAACGCTGTACCTTCCCTAAAACCAACAAACGCACAGCCTCTGGGTAGAGACGATGTTCAACCTCTAAAATTCTCTGGGCTAAACTCTCTTCAGTGTCCTCAGGTAAAACAGGGACCGCTTCTTGTAAAATAATTGGGCCGCTGTCCAGGCCTTCATCCACCAGGTGTACTGTACAACCGCTTACCTTAACCCCATACTCTACTGCTTGCAACTGGGCATGAAGCCCCGGGAAGGCTGGAAGCAAGGAAGGGTGAATATTCAGGACTGGAAAACTAACTTGACGAATAAACTGTGGACTTAAGACTCGCATATACCCGGCCAAGAGTAATAGCTCCACTCGGTTTTCTCGCATCCAAATCAGGATATCTTCCTCCTGAGCTTGGCGATGGGGGTAATTTTTGATTGGGAAAACACGAGTAAGAATTCCTGCCTCTTCAGATCGCTTCAGTGCCCCAGTCCCAGGTTGATCTGACCCCACAGCCACAATTTTGATGGGGAGACAGCCACTCTGACAGGCCTCAATCAAGGCCTGGAGATTACTTCCCCGACCAGAGGCCAGTATCGCCGTCCTCAATACTCCACCCCTTCTCCCTCAACAACCCTGCCTATGGCAAAGCTATTCTCGCCTAAATCAGTGAGTTTTTGACGGACGGAATTTTCATCTTCCTGACTAACAACAAGCACAAAACCAATCCCCATATTGAAGGTTCGATACATTTCTGGCCAGGCTACATCTCCAAGGCGTTGAAGAAATGTAAAGACCGCTGGACGCTCCCAGGCGTTTAAATCTATCCGAACTCCTAAACCCGCTGGCAAGATCCGGGGGACGTTTTCCGTTAACCCTCCCCCTGTAATATGAGCCATGCCTAAAATTTCCCCGCCCTCCAGAAGCGGCAGAATGGACTTAACATAAATCTTCGTCGGACGAAGTAAAGCCTCGCCAAGCGCTTCTCCTAGCTCAGGAATTACTTCATCCAAGGGGATTTTCTCAATAATTTTTCGGGCCAAGGAATACCCATTACTATGTAGTCCGGTTGAGGGTAAGCCTATAAGGACATCTCCCGCTTGAATCTTTGATCCATCAATTAACTGCTGACGATTGACAACCCCCACTGAGAATCCGGCAATATCATATTCATCTTCAGCATAGAAACCAGGCATTTCTGCNNAGATAATCGAGGAAAAACAAAGGCTCTGCACCTTGGACTAAAATATCATTGACGCACATAGCGACCGCATCTTGCCCAATACTATCATGTCGATTCATCTGAAAAGCAAGGCGAAGCTTCGTTCCCACACCATCCGTTCCAGAAACCAGGACTGGATCCGGATATTTTTCTAAATCCAGCTTAAAAAGCCCTCCAAATCCTCCAAGCCCGCCGAGAACTTCCGGACGAAGTGTTCTCGCAACCGCTGGTTTGATGCGTTCTACCACTTCATTTCCAGCCTGAATGTCGACGCCCGCGTCCCGATATGAGTATCCCAACTGTTGTTCCCCCTTACAGTTTCAATGCGTCAATATTCTTTACATAAGATTTAACTCTATAATCACGCAAAACTCATCAGCAAAAATTCCGCTGTTCTAAATTATTCTTACTTTGGTTTAAATTCGAGAGTGGAATAGGATAAACGCCATTAAAACAAGCCAAACAAACGTCCGACGTGCCAAGCGCCCGAAGCAGCCCTTCCTCGGAAATATAATGCAACGAATCTGCCCCTACAAACTTACGAATTCCCTCAATATCTAATTGATTGGCGATAAGTTTCTCTCGTTCTGCTGTATCTATTCCGTAATAGCACGGGTAGGCTACGGGTGGAGAACTGATTAAGAAATGCACTTCCTTTGCCCCTGCATTCTTGACCATTTCCACTAGCTTGGAACTCGTAGTTCCTCGAACGATGGAATCATCAATCATAACTACACGCTTATCTTTAAGAACGCTCGTATTAGCGTTAAGTTTCAAGCGAACCCCAACTTCTCTCATAGCCTGAGTCGGTTGAATAAAGGTGCGTCCGACGTAACGGTTCTTAATAAGTCCTTCACCAAAGGGAATCCCCAAAGCCGTGGCATATCCAAGAGCAGAAGCAGTTCCTGAATCTGGGACTGCGATTACCAGATCTGCATCAACCGGACATTCGCGGGCCAATTCAATGCCCATCTGACGTCTGCTCTCAGAAACATTTAACTGATCCATCGTGCTATCTGGTCGAGCAAAATAGATGTATTCGAAGGCACAAGACGTTTGCGCAGTTTTGGTAAGCCCTTGACGCGAGTGCAATCCGTCATCATCGATAACAACAATTTCGCCAGGTTCGACATCCCTCACAAACTCTGCTCCAACAGTATCTAGCGCACAACTTTCTGAGGCAAGACAATAGCGGTCACCCATTAGACCAATACATAACGGACGAACACCATGGGGATCCCGCATTCCAAACAGCTTATCCTCGGCAAGGATAACCAAGGCATACGCTCCTCGTAGATCCATCATGGTCTTGACCAGGGCATCTTCTAAGGAATCTCGGCGGTAGCGAGTGATAAGGTTAATGATGACTTCGCTATCAATCGTTGTTTGGAAAACTGCACCGTTTTTCCCCAGTTCTTCCCGTAGTTCCAAGGCATTCGTCAAATTTCCATTATGGGCCAAGGCCATCATGCCTTTTTGATAGTGTACCACCAAGGGCTGGGCATTAGCGAGTAAGCTTGACCCCGTCGTGGAATAACGAACATGCCCGATTGCCATTTTCCCTTTGAGTCCTTCAACAACGCTGTCAGAAAACACTTCTGACACTAAACCCATCCCTTTATGCAGCGTGATGCCTCGACCATCTGAAGTAGCGATACCGGCACTTTCCTGCCCTCTATGTTGTAATGCATACAGCCCGTAGTAAGTTAAACGTGCGACCTCCTGATCGGGAGCGTAAATTCCAAAGACGCCACATTCTTCTTTCGGTTTATCTTCTCCAAATTCGATCATTCCCGGCCTCCCTCTCCCACCCAGTGAATAAATGATTAATTCCTATCCCGAATTACCTTAACTCTTAAAATTCAGCTTTGTCCTACGCCTGAGCAAGGGCGTCTTTTACCCGACGATAGACTTCCTGATAGGCCTCTTCCACTCTGCCAAGATCCCGTCGGAAACGATCCTTGTCGAGCTTCTCACGAGTTTCGATATCCCAATAACGGCAAGTATCTGGAGATATCTCATCTCCCAGATAGACTTTTCCATCCGCAACCCCAAACTCTAGTTTAAAGTCAATCAAGTCGATCCCCGCTTTTACTAAGATGTTCTTTAAAATTTCGTTAATTCTAAAGCCTAAAGCTTGAATTTCTCGCGTATGATCCACGCTAGCCCATCCCATCGCTGCGACATGAGATTCATTGACCATCGGATCTCCTAGTTCATCATCTTTATAATACAATTCCACAACCGGTCGGCTGAGAACAAAGCCCTCCTCGACTCCAACACGTTTCGCTAAGCTTCCGGCTACAATGTTACGAACAACCACCTCGAGGGGAATCATGTCTAGGCGACGCACAAGCATATCCCGCTCGCTTAACAATCGAACATAGTGGGTTGGGATACCCGCTTTTTCTATCTCTTCAAAGAAGAGTGCTGATAACTGATTATTGACTTCTCCCTTATCCACGATTTGTCCTTTTTTCTCGCCATTAAAAGCAGTAGCATCATCTTTATAGGCTACCCAGAAATAGTCACTCTGATCAGTATCGTAAACTCTCTTCGCTTTTCCCTCATACCTTAATTCCAACTTTTCCATATAATTTTTCCTCCTTCAATCGTCAGTTTATTAGCACGTTCGCCGCTCCAGAGCTTGGTGAACGTGCAATTCATTTGCATTCATCTCACCTATTCTAGGCCTAAGCGTTGAAAAATATCTTCTACGTGCTTCGTATGGTAAGCATAATCAAACAGGTCGTTAATTTCTTCTGTATTTAAATATTCCCGTATACTTGAGTCTCTACTGATCAGGTTCTGGAATTGTTCTTTGCTATTCCAGGCTTCCATAGCATTGCCTTGAACTAAAGCGTATGCTGACTCCCGACTGGCACCCTTTTCGACTAAGGCCAGCATGACGCGTTGGGAAAAAATCAGGCCGAATCCCTTGTCAATGTTCAGCTTCATTTGCTCTGGAAATACTTCCAACCGTCCTATAAGCTGGGTCATCTTATGGAGCATATAGTCGAGAGCAATGGTGCTGTCCGGTAAAATCATCCGCTCCGCCGAGGAATGGGAGATATCTCGTTCATGCCATAAGGCGACATTCTCCAAGGCTACTTGAGCATTGGCACGAATAACCCGGGCCATGCCGCAAATGCGTTCTGGAGTTATGGGATTCTTCTTGTGAGGCATAGCTGAGGAGCCTTTCTGACCTTTGGCAAAGGCTTCTTCCACTTCATGTACATCGGTCCGCTGTAGGTTACGAAGCTCGGTCGCCATTTTATCCAGCGAGCTTGCGATACCCGCAAGCGTCGTCATGAAGAAGGCATGCCGATCGCGTTGTAGGATTTGTGTCGATATTAAAGCTGGCTCTAAGTGAAGTACTTGGCAAACATGTGCTTCAACTTGAGGATCTACATTGGCAAACGTCCCTACTGCTCCAGAAATCTTGCCTACCCGTATTTCCTCACGGGCAAAATCCAAACGCTTCTTTTGACGTCTAATTTCATCGTACCAGAGCGCAAACTTCAACCCCAGGGTAATCGGCTCAGCGTGAATTCCATGCGTTCGCCCCATCATTAGGGTATCCCGATGTTCCAGCGCCCTGCGGCGTAAGGACGCTTCCAACCCTTCCATTTTAGACAACAAAATATCAGACGCTTCTACCAATTGTAGGGATAAGGCTGTATCCAGAACATCTGAAGATGTAAGGCCAAGATGAATGTGTTTTGCTTCATCTCCCACATTCTCTGCAACATTGGTCAAGAATGCTAACACATCATGTTGGGTTACTTCTTCAATAGCCTGTACCCTTTCCCACGAAAAAGCAGCCTTCTCTCGGATGACCTCCACTGCCTCATTCGGAATCTTTCCTAGTTTGGCCCACCCTTCACAGGCGGCAATTTCAATCTTCAACCAGAGAGCGAGGCGATGTTCGTCTGTCCAAATCCCCCCCATTTCAGGAAGCGTATACCGTTCAATCATACTTGAGTCCCCTTTTCACTTAAGCGTTTTTGCAACACTTCGTCCTTCGCTTCGATGTCCTTCTGCATCTGGGTTCGATAGTTATAAACCTTAATACTCAAAGGTTTATCCTGAATGGCTAGAATCTGTACCGCTAGCAACGCAGCATTGCGTGCTGCACCAATGCCTACGGTGGCAACAGGAATTCCTGGAGGCATTTGCACAATGGAATAAAGTGCGTCGATACCTTCCATGGCACCACTACTGAGGGGAACACCGATCACAGGTAGAATTGTTGCCCCGGCCACAACCCCTGGCAAATGAGCAGCTAACCCTGCCGCTGCAATGATGAGTTTTCCTCCTTGAGCTTCAAAAGCTTTCACCCAGTCTACGGTTCTATCCAATGTTCTATGGGCGGAAGATATTTTGACTTCAAAATCAAGTTCAAATTGACGGAGAACTGTCAGTGTGTCCTCCATGATTTTGTAGTCTGAATCACTTCCCATAATGACCCCAATCTGGCTCATCTAATTTTCGCCCCTCTTTCCCTAATCTTACGTTTATCCTTACCCTTATCCTTACTTTTACTCTTTTCCTTACCCCTAACCATAGCAAAAACCCAGACCAGAGCAGATTACACCCTTTTAATCAGAGTGAAACCTACCCGCCTGGGCTTTTATCCCTTCGGTGTGATTTGATTGCTCAATCAAACCTGTACCACTTGGACAAAATCAATTGCCCTAGGTACACTTTCGCTCATAGTCAGGCAATTTACGGCAGCCTGGTAGAAACTTGCGGACCATATCACCGCGGTTATATGAACTCCTTATGAATTTTGGATAAGTTCATTTTACAAGAAGGTATCCTTAAGGTCAATAGAAAATCGAACATTAATATTTATTTAAATAAAAACGTTCGATTAGGCTCAGTAAATCTTTTGCTTTTCCTACACAACCAATTTTGATCAACCCTATTCTTTACTCTTCGCGACTTCAACCCCCGCCCATTCTTCATAGCATTTAACAACAGAACACATATCTTCATTGGCATACCCTTTTAGGATGGCCATCTGTAACATTTCCTTGACGAGGGAAAGTACTGGCACGGGCACTTGGAGTTGGGCAGCAATGCTCGTGGCTAAGCCCAAGTCTTTATACATTAACGGTATACCACCGGCTTCCGGTTGGGGTTAACCTGCGACCAAAATGGAAGCCCTTCCACATCACCCGCTACGGTTAAAGCATAGGACCCTACTTGGTTCGCTAGTTTTACAGCTTCTGGCAAAGGGAATCCCCGTAATAAGCCCGATAATAAGCCTGCCGCAAAAGCATCACCTGCCCCGATAGGGTCAACAATCTGCTCGACCGTAAAGCCCGGAACCAGACCCGTTTCTGTCTGATTAGCATAATAAGCTCCACCTGCACCGAGCTTAACCACAACTAGTTTGGCTCCATGCTCTATTAATTGGCTGGCAATTGACTCCGGTTTCATTTCCCCTGTCAGAATGAACCCTTCTTCAAGTCCCGGTAAAACAATGTCACTTTCCCCCGCAATGTTCATAAGTGTTACTTTCGCCTCTTTAGGAGACCAAAGCTTTAGTCGAATATTGGGATCGAAAACCACCGTCACAGCATTTTTTTTGGCCAAGCGGATGGCCTGAAATATCGTCTCTTGACAAGATGAACTTAAAGCAGGTGTGATCCCAGTGATATGCAAAAATTTTGCTTTTGCAATATATTCCTCATTTAAATCATTAGGGGTCATCTCACTAGCGGCTGAATTTTTACGATAATAAGATATTTTGGGTTCTTGCCTGATTTGTCTTTCTTTAAAAAAGACGGCCGTCGCATGCTGCTCATCAAAGATAACCTGTGAGGTATCCACCCCTTCACCCCGGATATAATTGCGGACATAAAGTCCAAATTCATCCTGACCTAACCGGCTAATCCAACCGCATTGATGTCCTAATCTGGATAACCCTATCGCAACATTAGATTCCGCTCCCCCGATGGATTTTTCAAATTGGCCTGCATACCTTAAAGGACCCACCGATGTGGGAATAAAAAGGACCATAGTTTCACCGATGGTTACGACATCCAAAAATCTCCACTCCCGCCTTCCACTTCTTTGAAAACATAATATCTCTCTACCTTCCTGGATTAGTTCCCTTTATCCTCACCCCCCTCCCATTGGGGGGAATAACGCTAATTGGTCTGAATCCTGCAAAACATAGTCATCAGATACCGCTTTACCATTAACTCGGACGATGGAAACGTCAGACAGGTGAAGCTCTAAAAGATTCAAGGCAGTTAAGACTGTAATTCCTTCGGGCATGTTCCACTCTTCCATTATAAAACGCCCAATTCGGAGACTGGCAAATAGTTTTATAACAACACGCAACGTCACCACCCCTTTACCACGGGAATATTGGTTCACCTTGATTAAATGTAAGCTCTCCAGGCTGAGTCAAAACTTCGATTTGGGAGTGGGCCTGTGCCTCTTCAAGTAAAGCTTCACTAATCACGATCTCCTCTAACTCCAGAGTGTTTTTGATCCACACGATTCGATGTTTCCCGCGCTCTACCCCATTACAGGTTTTGACTACAATCCGCAGAGCGTCCTCTTTGCTGCCCGCCACCATCGGGATTTTGACTGGTAAAATCTCAGTACTAGTAAAAGAATTGGTATACGTCGAACCGAAGTCTATGTCGTCAAATAAGTTTCGGGCAACGACATCGACAACCCCCATTCCATTGGCGTTTCCATGCGTTTCTTCAGTTAAACCAAAGATAACGCTTTTTTGAAATCTCGGACCGCCGCTACAATACTTGTTAATATATAGGCCCGTCACATTAGGATCTTGACCGTCCCCACTGATGTTTTTTCCAATCTCTTCGATCACTAACACGTCAAACTCGGGAAATAGGAGTTGCCCCATTATTTTTTTGCTTTCTTCGAGTAAGGCCCGCTCTTTATCCATGGCTAGAATTTCAGGGCGTGAAATTACTTCTATTTTATAGGTTTGTTCATATGCATTTTCCACAATTCCCAGGGCAAATAACACCTTCGATTTCTCAACAATCATTTGAGCAGCCTTGGGAATTAATTCCGCAAAACGCCCAAAGCCCTGGTGATGTAAGGAGTCCGCTCCAATTTGTTTGCCTAATCCAATCGTAATCATCTTCGCCACGCCACTCTCAATGGGTCCCCTGAAGGCGGTATGAGCTTTCACACGGGCAATCACGATGATCCCCTCCGCTTGAAGAGCACTTTGGGCGACGTAGATCGGAAGCCCTGGTTCAAGTTCTCCGATACTCACCACCTCCAGGGAGGCGTCGACCGGAACTCCCATACTGTCTGGAGTAATCCCGTAGGTTGCTAAAACGCCCGCTTGTCCTAAAGCCGTTGCCCCGCCATGGCTCCCCATAGTTGGAATAATAAAGGGTTTTGCTCCTGCTGTGA
This sequence comes from Desulfosporosinus sp., assembly GCA_003512645.1. Classification (GTDB taxonomy): domain Bacteria; phylum Bacillota; class Desulfitobacteriia; order Desulfitobacteriales; family Desulfitobacteriaceae; genus Desulfosporosinus. The sequence continues at coordinate 33,942 of DOPS01000360.1, read as the reverse complement.
TCAATTCATTGACCAACGTCTTGGTTATTACCTTGATATTGGCAATTCCCCTGCTTCCAACCCCGATGGCAATGGTTTTGCCTTGGAGATGAGTTAAATGAGGTATTAGTTGAGCCCTAACTTCTTGAACAACATCGTCAATTCGATCTTGCTTAAAGAGCTGTTTAACCTTTACGAACTTGGGCAGTGGAATATCGCTAAACCGTTTCAAATTTAAAGATTCCAACACTCTTCCCCCTTATTTGAGAACCCCTAAACAGTCTAAGGCAAGTTTCATCTCCTGAACTTCTTCTTCCGTTGGCAAGCGAAAGGGCGGCCTGATTCCAGCAAAAGGAATGCCTCGCAAACTGAGAGCCGCTTTGTAGGGCGTAATGTAGGGCCCTATTTTGAGGGCTTTCCGAATATTAATTACGAGAAACTGCAAACGGACCGCTTCTTGATAATGGCCGGCCATAAACTCCTCATACATTTGGACCATAATCTCCGGGAAGACATCGCCGACCGCTGAAACTACACCCCTTGCTCCCATCATCATGGCAGGCACTACCATAGAGTCCGTTCCAATCACAACTGTGAAGTCCTTGCCTAGTAAATCGATGTACTCACATAAGCGATCCAAATCTTTGGAAGAATCCTTCACGCCGTGAATATTGGAATAGTGATCTGCTAACTTCTTAACCAGAACAGGCTTGAGATCATTTTTAGCATTACTAGGGATATTGTAAAGATAGATGGGCAGCTCCGGCACACTCTCGGCGACCGTGCCAAAATGATTGTACAGACTCTCGTTATCATGAGGAAAGTACCAAGGCGCTACAATAGCCACTGCATCGGCACCGACCTCTTGAGCATATTCTGTTAGTTCAACGGTCTCCTCCGTGCTTATTTCACCCGTTTGGACAATCACAGGAATACGGCGAGCTGTTTGCTCGACAGCAATACGGATCAGGTCCTTCTTTTCTTTCATTTTAAGGACAGGGCCCTCTCCATTGGTACCGGCAATAAAAAGTCCATGAACCCTATTTTCTATCAGGTAGTCAATATAATGACGTAAAGTCTGTTCATCAATCTGATGATTTGAATCGTAGGGTGTCAGTACGGCCGGGATGACACCTCTTAAGTTTAGTCTTTTCATGTCATTTTCAGCCTCCAGTGCCTTATTCATACTTCATGACAGCCCCACGAAAAGCGGACTTGACCAGATTCGCATAAAGGGCCAAATATCCTTTTCTCATTTTAAGCATCGGCTCTTGCCAAGCTTCAAAACGCCGCGCCATTTCTTCCTCGCTCACTAGGAGATCAAGCCGACGATTCGGAATGTCAATACTTATGCGATCCCCGTTTTCCACAATAGCCAGAGGGCCTCCTTCTGCTGCCTCGGGACAAATGTGACCCACAAATCCTCCTCGGTTGGAGCCGGAAAATCGGCCATCTGTGATTAAGTAAACATGTTCGGCTAGGTCATAGCCATCAAGAAGTTTGAGCGGTGTATACATCTCCCTCATACCGGGTCCACCTTTTGGCCCTTCATAGCGGACGACGATGATATCCCCGCGCTCAATTTTCTGTTCCTTAATAGCCAAAATAAGCTCTTGTTCAGAGTTAAATACGACAGCTGGCCCTTCTACTTGCAGACGTTCTGCAGGTATAGCCGACGGTTTGGCAACTGCACTTTGAGGGGCCAGATTTCCTCTCATAATAGCTAACCCACCATCCGGTTTAAAGGGATTCTCAAGGGGTCGTATCACCCTTTCATCCTCAATATGGGCATCTCTAACATTCTCCTCAACTGTATAACCGCTCACAGTCAAGGCCTCTCCGTGGAGCATTGGCAGCAATTGGTGCATCACAGCAGGAATTCCCCCTGCCCGATGGAAATCGACCATATCGTAGGCGCTAGCAGTCATCACAGACGCAAGATGAGGGGTTTCCATACTCAAGCGATCGAAATCATTAATCTCTAGTGAAAGGTCCGCTTCCTCAGCTAAGGCCAGTAAATGCAAAACCTGATTGGTTGAACCCCCAATTGCTAGACCGACGCGAATCGCATTTTCTAGAGCCTGGGCCGTGATGATTTGTCGAGGGTTGACTCCTTCACGAACGAGATCAACCACCCTGTTACCTGATTCACGGGCCACCTGCAACCGTTTGGAATAAGTAGCGGGAACTGTTGCACTTCCTGGAAGAGAGAGTCCCAACACTTCGCTTAAACACGACATCGTATTCGCTGTTCCGAGCATGGTACACGAACCGGGAGTCGGACAAGCTGATTTTTCTACATAGGTGAGCTCTGCTAAATCGATTTTTCCGGCATGGTACTCCCCGACGGCAATTTCGATTTCATTCACATCAATATCCCGGCCATGTCGAGTTCCCGGTTCCATGGGACCACCATTAACCAGAATCGCCGGTAAATCCAGACGGACAGCTGCCATGAGCAAAGCCGGAACTGTTTTATCGCAAGAACCTAATAAAACCAGTCCATCAAACCGGTGAGCTTCCACCATAACTTCTATGCTGTGAAGAATCACTTCACGTGAAGGAAGAATATAGGTCATTCCTTCGTGTCCCTGGGCAATTCCATCACAGGGCCCGATCGTTCCGAACTCTACCGCCATACCACCCTTTTGCGCGATCCCTTCTTTGACAGCGGCCGCGACCTCTTTCAGGTTAAAGTGCCCAGGGCATACGGTATTCCAAGTATTGACGATGGCTATCACCGGCTTTTTAAAATCGTCATCCATATATCCCATAGATCGATATAGGCCACGGGCCAATGCCCCTTCCGGAACTCCCAACAGGGATTGGCTTCTCCAACTCATATTTTTCTCTCCCTTTGAATAAGGGTGCAATTGTCATTAAAAGACATCATTGCACCCGTTTTCAATATTATTTTGAACTGACTAGTTTCTCAACATCCACTTTGTAGGTGCTTCCTAAAAGCTGTTTCATAACCTTTTCGATCCGTGAACGTACTAATCTTAAGTTGTATTTCTCGGCATTTGACAACATGGCCCTTTGAGCCCCCATCGAGAACCCTCTTACTTCCATAGCTGCCTTAAAAGCAACCGGGAACGGTGCCGCATTCATAGCACGCAATAATGCCAGGAAAGAATACTGTAACTCCATTGCTTTCGCATAGTCCTTTTCCAGGAAAGCATTATAAATTCCCACAATCACTTCCGGAATAATGCCGGCACTTGCTGTCATACTTCCCTTCGCTCCGGCCATCAGGGCAGGGAAAAAGGTCTCCTCTCTACCGACTAGAAAGTTAAACTTATCATGGGTCCCGGCCAAGCGTATTTTATCCATGAAGTGCATATTATCTGACATGCTTCCACTACTATCTTTCATACCGACAATGTTCTTGTTGCGGCTCAAGCGTTTAACCACATCATAGGAAATAGGTGCTGTAAACATCGGAATATTATATAAGATAATCGGTATATCTACGGCCTCAGTAACCGCCTCCATGTGACGCTCAATCATTTCCTGACTGGTCGGCAAATACCAGGGAGTCGTAATGACAACCGCCTCACAGCCTAAACGCAAAGCTTCTTGTGCCATCCGAATCGAGCCTTTAGCGTGCGTATCCGCAGCTCCCGGTGTAACCGGAACCCTACCTGCAGCTTGATCAACAACAATCTCCATGACCCGGATCTTTTCCTCAAGGTCCATTTGCACGAATTCTCCCACCGTACTATTAGGGAAAAGACCATTAACCCCTTGCTGGATTGCAAATTCCGTTGATTGTCGTAATGATAATTCATCAATTTCTCCATGTGCATCAAAAGGGGTAAGCATAGCAACATAGACACCTTCGGGTTTATACACAAAGATCACATCCTTCCATAATTTTGTCTTTAGTTGAACGAGTCACTCTCTCGTGTTCAAAGCTTTCTTTTAGACAAGCTTTAATTGTGCTAATTTTTCTTGCCCAGGCGTCCCTAACTCATCCCAACCTCGTAGAAAGTAATATTCTTCAAGCATTTCTTTCAGAGGGGTCCGGTTCCCTTGAGCAGGTCCATCGGGCATTTCCTCATCGAGTAACCGCGCTGGTAAAGTATCTGGTTCGACTCCTTCGCGCAGATTAAAGAGCCGGGTAAGGTTATAGATCCGTTCCCCGGATTCTAAAACATCTTCAATTTCTTTAAACCTCTCCAGCCCGGTTGCTGCATAGATCAATCGGACAAGCTGACGAGGAGAAAGGGCAAACGTTGCGAAAAGACACATCCCTATCGAATCCACGATGGAAATAAGATCTTGTTCATTCTTTACATACTCTGCTTTAAATTCAATGGAGTAGGGGTCGATCCGGCCTTGGTTTTGCAAAGCTTCTGCTGCAATAGGCCAACTTCTAAGATGGCATCCCCCTCGGTCACTAGTAGCATAAGCTAGTCCCATGGCATAGGCACCCCTGGGATCATACGCTGGTAATTCTAATCCCTTGACATGCATTGCAAAAACTTCGGAGCCTTGCCCTAATTTTTGTGCCGCTGCTTTAGTTCCTAAGCCCAAGAGCTGGCCCAGACCTTCACCCTTACCAATTTGGTGAAGCATCTGAATCATACTATCCGTATTCCCGAACTGTAAGGCGTAGCCTATCTCTTCTTGGCTGATGATTCCTCGCTGAACACATTCCATGGCAAAGCCAATGGCATTACCTGCCGAGATGGAGTCGATCCCATACTGATCACAAATGTGTTCAGCAGCCACCACCGCACCATAGTCACCATTTCCACACTGAGTTCCAAAGGCCCAGGTATTTTCATATTCAGGTCCCTCGGTGTATTCCCCTTTATACTTACCTTGCTTAACTTTGGAGAACTTACTGCAGGCCACAGGACAGCCAAAACACGCTTTATCCTTCTCAACTAAATCCTCACGCATCCGGTCCTCGCTGAGTGCCTCGGCATATTCGTTGACTGAACTTTGAAAGTTCTTCACTGGATGAACTCCTAGCTCATTCATTGCGGAGTAGATCACATTTGAGCCATAACGTTGCCTGCCCCCACCTGTATCAGGATGGATCGCTAGCTCATTGTAAGCTTCTTGATTAATCATCATAAAAGCTTCCGGATCAAAGATTTTTAGGGTCTGGGTGCCGCGTGCCACAAGGGCCTTGAGATTCTTAGACCCCATCACCGCTCCTACTCCACCCCGACCAAAACCTCTCATTTCCGAGATGATCGCACTGATAGGAATCAATTGTTCCCCTGCTGGTCCGATACAAGCCACCCGATAATCCGCACCGTATTCCGCTTTCAATCGGTTATGGGTTTCTTCACAATCTAAGCCCCAGAGGGAATCTGCTGGTTTAAAGCTAATCAAGCCATCTTCAATTAAAATGTTCACTGGGGCTAGAGCCTTTCCTTTGATGACTACCACATCGTAACCTGCCCGTTTGAGCTCTGGCCCTAAGAAACCGCCGGCATTCGAATCAACCCATATTCCAGTTAAAGGACTCTTTGTTCCCACAACGGTTCTGCCACTTAAGGGTGCTAGGGTTCCGGTTAAAGGACCTGTTGCAAACACTAAATAATTCTCGGGAGATAAAGGATCGCAGCCCGGATCTACTTCATCGTAAATGATCCGCGCGGCCAAACCTTTTCCGCCAATATAACGGCTCAACAATTCAGGGGATAACTCGGTCACGGTCCAAGTCGACGTGGTTAACTCAATATCAAGTCGTTTTCCTGTATAACCATAACTCATTGATGACCACCTCTTTTCACGGCTTTCGCCGGACACATCTGAGCACATAGGTACTTTCCAGTACACGTATCGCAAAAAATCGGATATCCCTTTTGATCAATCACTCTGGCTTCGAAGGGACAAGCATCAAAACACAGGTAACATTGCGTACACTTTTCACGGTCGACTTGAATCACTCCATTGACTTGGTGAAGAGCTTCGGTAGGGCAAGCTTCAAGACATTTCGGGTTAGAACATTGACGGCAGACGGAGACGACTTCTTCTTCCGGCCAATGGCTTACCATCTTGATCTTGCTATTATCTTCCGCAGTCCCTTGATAATGAACCTGGAAGCAAGTCTGTTCACAAATTCGGCAACCCGTACAGATCTTGGCATCAAAGATCAGCATTTTCTCACTCCTTTAATTATTTATTCGCTGAACGGTCAGGACGCAGAGTCTTTTCACTAAACGTTCGGGCTAACAATTGAACTGGATGAATAACTTTTACGTCCGTTTTTCTTAAGCCATATTGCAGTTGGATTTTACACATCGGGCAACCCGTGGCGACTAAATCAGGGTTCGTAGAAGCAAGGGAACTCACCTTGGGCTCCAAAATCCTCTCTGAGATTTCCGGGTGGGTTAAGCAGAAGCTCCCTGCTCCGCCACAGCATCGGTCAGCATCCGGACTCTCGACAAACTCTACTCCAGGAAGAGCCTTTAAGATTTGCCTAGGTTCAGTGCGCACACCTAAGACATGGTTTAAATGGCAGGGATCATGATAGGTTACCCTCAGGTTTTGGTGGAGTGAACCCACCTTAAACCCTTTTTTCACTAAATACTCACTGATGTCCTGCACTTTTTCGGCTATACCTTTAGCTTCTTCCTCCATCGGATGTCCTTTAAGCCAATGGGGATACTCTTTCAAGGCCGAACCACAGGTCGCACAATCCGTTAAAATAGCTTCCACATTCAAGTTACTCAAAGCCCTAATATTGTGGATTGCCATTTTTACCGTCGTCTCTTTGTCACCCAAACTAGCTTGCGGTTTCCCACAGCAGACAGTCTCTGTGGAAATCGCTGTCCCATGTCCAGCCCTTTCTAACACCTGCAACGCATCCCAGCCTAGGTCCGGAAACATGAAATTTGTCGTACAACTCAAAAAGTAAGCCACTTTGGTTCCATCAGGAAAATCCTGCTTCCCCAGTTCCTCTGAGAGTGGCTTAGGAAGCCGTTCCGGTATTGCGGCTAAACGGCCACTCAAGGTTTCGGGCATCTTACTGGCTACCCCTGGAACGATCTTCACCGTTTGTCCTAATTTAAACATTTTCATTGCGAGAGCAAAGCGTTTACTATGTGGCAAGACTCCACGCAAAATAGTCCGTTGAATAAATGGCAAGCCATCTTTTTCCACGTATTCAGCCTTTAATGCAGAGATTAGTTCAGGCGTGATCACTCCGGCAGGGCAATTAATTTTACAAGCTTCACATCCTAAACAAGCAAACATATCCTCCTTGAGGCGGGGAGTCATGCTAAGTTGTCCTTCTAGAAGTAACCTGATTAAACGATTTCTCCCCCGAGCTACACTTGCTTCATTACGCATGGCACGGTAAGAAGGACATACTGCTTGACAAAGCCCACAGCGAATGCATTTTTTGCTTTCGGCATACAGCCTTGCCTTATCTAACATTGTTATGCCCCTCTTCTCTGTCTACCTCGAAAATCTTACCAGGATTCAGGAGCCCATAAGGATCTAACGTCCGTTTAAGCTCTTTCATGACAGCGATCGTATCAGCATCAAACTGCCAGCTTAAATACTTTTTCTTGGCTCGACCAATCCCATGTTCACCACTTAAAGTTCCACCACACTCCAAGGCTGCGGCAAACAAGGCATCAATGGCCTGTTCTGCCCGTTCCAGCGCTCCCGGTTGATCATCATTAATACAAATATTAGGGTGTAAATTGCCATCGCCCATGTGTCCTAAAATCAGCATCCCCACATTAAACTTCTTCCCGATTTCTTTCATGCGTTTAATCATCTCGGGAACCTTATTGCGAGGAACTGTAGCATCTTCCGGGTAAACATTTGTGAAACTTTGGGCCATTACCCCAAAAGCATTTCTACGGCCCCGCCATAAGTTGTCAGCTTCTTCTTGATTAGCTGCTAATTTTACAGATCTGGCACCTTGGTTAAGGCAGATCCGTTCTATTTTCTCAATTTGCGCTTGAACCTCGTTTTGCCCTCCATCGACTTCGAAGAGCATGGCTGCTCCAACATCGCGGGGAAATCCCACGGGATCCCGTTGCTCAATCAAATCAATAATTTCATGGTCCATGAGTTCAAGCGTTGTGGGTACCACTTTACCCTTTATAATAGCTGATACTGTCTCTGCAGCCTGACCAAGTTCATCAAACAGAACTAGCATGGTTCGTTTATACTCTGGAAGCGGAATGAGCCGAACAGTAATCTCAGTTATCACCCCGAGCGTCCCCTCTGAACCCGCGAAAAAACGGGTCAAATCATAGCCGCTGACATTTTTGATTGTCCGGCCGCCGGCTTTTATGATGCGACCATCCATTAGGACCACTGTAAGCCCCAGGAGATAGTCCCTGGTCACACCGTACTTAAACCCTCGAGGACCGCCGGCATTTTCGGCAACATTTCCTCCGATCGTCGACATGTTTAAGGATGCGGGATCTGGCGGATAAAAAAGCCCTCTAGCTTCTACTGCTCGATGCAGGTCCCGGGTAATCAAACCGGGTTCGACAACGGCAACTAAATTTTCCTCATCGACTTCTACTATCTGATTAAAAAGCTGAGTGGAAAGTACAATCGTACCTTCTTGAGGTACCGTTCCTCCCACGAGGTTCGTCCCTCCCCCACGTGTTGTTACAGGTATCCGCCAGTGGGTGGCGATTTTCAACAGGCTGGAAACCTCTATTGTTGTTTTTGGAAAAACGACGACTCCAGGCATTTCAATCATATTCGTTGAATCATAGGAATAACAAATGAGATCCTCAAGTTCCTTTTTAACTCGGTCCTTACCCAAAACTTGGACCATTTCTTGAATCAGTTGCTCAGGTAACACACTTTTCACCTCTCAAGCTTCCTGCTTTACTTACTGCGAAGATTTAACAAGTGGGTCCGATTCGGTTAATTCCGAACTCATGATGCCCTAAAATCTCCGACTGGGTCAGTTTCCCAGATATCACGTCGCAAACTTCCACAAATAGACGTTCCCCAACCTCTTCGATAGTTTCATCCCCTGTGACGATCGTTCCGGCATTGAGATCCATATTGTCTCTCATGTTTTTATACGTAAAGGTGTTGGTCGCAACCTTAATTACCGGTGCAATAGGAGACCCGGTCGGAGTACCTCGGCCCGTCGTAAAAACAACAATCTGTGACCCTCCGGCAACCATTCCAGTCAATTGCTCAATATCATGCCCCGGAGTATCCATCCAGACTAAGCCTTTCTTCGTGGGTTGATGGGCATAATCAATGATTTCCTGTAATGCCCGATGCCCACCTTTATGAACACAACCTAAAGACTTTTCTTCAATGGTTGTGATCCCTCCCTGCATATTTCCTGGAGAAGGCTGTGCACCCCTGAGATCAACCCCCATGTCCAATATGCTTTGTTCCATCCGGTTAATGACTTGGAACACTCTCTGACGAACCGTATCATCCACACTTCGTTCTGCTAATAAATGCTCAGCACCAATTAGTTCAGTGGTTTCAGCCAGAATGACGGTTCCTCCTTGATCCACAATTTTATCACTGCAATACCCTAAGGCTGGATTACCGGAAATGCCTGAGCAGGCGTCAGATCCGCCACACTCGGTCGAGAAAATGATGTCTTCGAAATTTATTTCCTCCCGGGAGACTTGACTCGCTCTCCCTACCAATTCCCGAGCGATCTGAGCACCCTTGGCAATCGCTTTCAGAGTTCCACCTTCCTGCTGAATAATCACGACCTCTATATTCTCATGACCTGCTTGGCGAGCCGCTTCTGCTACTCTTTCTGCCTCCATCTGTTCGCAGCCCAGCCCAACCACGACCGTACCATAAACATTGGGATGAGCCGCAAATCCAACTAAAGTTCTAAACGTCTGTTCAAAGTCTGACCCAACTTGGGCACATCCGTGCTGATGGGTAACACTGACAGTCCCTGCTACCTGTCTGAAAATGTGATCAGCTACATGATTAGCGCAGACAATGCTGGAAAGAATCAAGACATGATTACGAACTCCAACCTTACCATTTGATCGGCGATATCCCATAAGTTTCACTGTTTATCCCCCCTTCCTCGTAGGCTCTCAACATTATGTACATGGGCATGTGCTCCCGCTTGAATATCCTGCGTCGCAGCACCAATGACCTGCCCATATTTGATTACGCTTGTGCCTCTCAGTATGGTCTCTGTAGCGAATTTGTGACCAAAAGGAATTTCTTCCTTTAAAATGGTGGCCTTTAGTTCCGCTCCGTCCCTAACCCCAACTGCACAATTGGCCACAAGGTCTTCGAGTGCCGTTGCAACATTGTCCTCCCTGGACATTACAATGGCTCGATGTTTCATATTAACCCTCCTTTTATTCATATATATAAACAAAGTTCATAGTTATAAACGGATGATTACTTCTACACTAACATATAATCATCTACCTAATTTTGTGGGTCCATGTGGGAATCTTAAATACCCATTCTTGGGCGATATCCGAATTCAGCCGATAATTGAAGGGTGTGTTCTAGCAAGTATGCTTCAATTTCCTTCTTTCTCAGTTCCATCCGTTCTGTCGGAGCCGCCACACTGATTGCCGCTACAACCCGCCCATGATAATCAAAGATCGGGCAAGCAATGCAAGTTAGTCCCTCTTCAATTTCTTGATTATCATAGGCCACTCCTCGCTGACGCACACTTTCTAATTCCTTAAGCAATATTTTATGGTCCGTAATGGTTTGAGAAGTGAACGTGGGCAACCCTCTCCGAATCACTATCCTCTCGATCTCCGGCACAGGCATAAACGCCAAAAAACTTTTTCCTAAAGCGGTACAATGCATCGGTTTATGATCCCCTAAAGTAACGTTTGTTCGTATTGAACGAGAACAGTCTAACTTGTTAATGTAGACAATTTCATCGTCAACGCAAACCGCCATAAAAACAGTCTCTTCAATTAAATCGACCAGTTTAACCATGTACTTTTTAGCATTCTGGTACACATTGACTCGCTCAAGCGACGATAAGCCCAATTCGATCAGCTTAAAACCCAGACAATATTTCTTATTTTCCGATTGACTAAGATAATTGCGTTCTATCATTGTGCTGAGTAATTCGTGCATACTACTTTTAGGTATATCAAGTTCGTTACAAAGTTCGTGAAATGTCAATCCATCCGGATAATTTCTTAGGACATCCATTACTTCCATTACTCGTGCGGCGGATTTTACGGTCATTTAGTTTTCCTCCTTGTGCTCCTTAACACAACCATTATACAGGAATTTGCTCTAGACTATAAACGTCCTACTATTTAATAACTAAAATTTATCTTATCTGGTTTACTCAAGACTGGCTCCAAACATCGCTGATAGAGCTTGTTCTGTATAACGCTTAAAAATACCACTTCTGGGAGCGCTTTTAGGAGGTTGCCAACGTCCCCTCCGCTCTTGTAGTAACTCATCTACTTCATCTGCCCTCATAAGTTGACCCTTGATACCGATCACTCGGAGAACTCGCTCCGGAATATTCACTTCAATGATATCGTTCTCTTCGATTAAAACGATGGGACCACCGACTGCGGCCTCAGGTGAAACGTGCCCTATACAGGGCCCACGAGTGGCACCCGAATAACGTCCATCTGTAATGAGCACGACCGAATTACTTAATTTCGGATCACACATTAAAGCCTCTGCTGTCATCGCCATCTCAGGCATCCCTGAACCCCGAGGTCCCTCAAAGCGAATAATAAGCACCATTCCTGGCTCTATTTGGTTATCAATAATCGCCTGATGACATTCTTCCTCGGAGTCAAATACTTTGGCCGGGCCGGTATGATGCATCATTTCTTCTACGACAGCTGCATATTTAATCACCGCCCCTTCCGGAGCTAGATTACCTTTTAGAATAGCAATCGAGCCAATCTCCGTAGTCTCCTCGACAGGCTTAATAACTTGTTCCCGTTTAAGTCCGTAATTTGTCAGATATCCTTCCAAGCGTTCGAAGTAGCCTTCCTCGTTAAGCTGGTGAAGGTTTTCACGTAAGCTCTTGCCGGTTACTGTGATGACATCTAGATCAAGATAGTCGCGTAATAACCATTGGACTCTGGGAATTCCGCCAGCAAACCAGAAGGCTTCAGTCGGATATTGGCCACTAGGATAAATGTTAGCAATATGCGGAATCTTGTGGTTAATTTCATCAAACATTTCTGGTTTTAACGATAAACCCAACTCACGAGCTATGGCGGGCAAGTGCAGAAGCGCATTCGTGGAACCCCCAATGGCTGCATGAATTTTTATAGCGTTCGTAAAGGCTTCCTTGGTCAGTATTTTACGCGCCGTAAGATTAAGCGCTATCAGCTTCGACACTTGACGTCCAGCCGCCCTGGCCATTGCCGTAATATCTCGCATCGTAGCCGGAACCAAAGCACTCCCCGGCAAGGCCAAGCCAAGTGCCTCTGCCATGGATTGCATTGTACTGGCCGTGCCCAAAAATTGACACGCCCCAACCGAAGGGCATCCTGTTAACTTAAAGGCTCTTACCTCGTTTTCCGAAATTCCTTCTCTTTTTTGTCTCAATGAAATCTCCCCCGCCTTTATAGACGTAGACATATAGGGAGCCGGGCGCATGCTTCCGCCAGGAACAAAGATGGTCGGCAAGTCTAAGCGGGCAGCAGCCTTCAAATGAGCTGGAATCGATTTATCACAAGAGGAGATTAACACTAACCCATCCCAAGGAACAAACGAAGCATGGATTTCGATCATATCACAAATAATTTCCCTAGATGCTAACACAAAATTCATACCATTATGCCCTTGAGCACAACCATCACAGACATCGGTTACATGATATTTTGCAGGACGTCCACCCTTTTCGTAAATACCAATACCCACTTGTTCTGTCAAGCTATCTAAATGAGAGCTGCCCGGATGGCTATCCCCAAAAACATCCTCGATCAGAATCTGAGGCTTTTTGAGATCCTCTTCGTCCCAATCCATACCCAGTTGTAAAGCATCAAATTGTGACCAAAGCTCTCTGGCTGCTGTAGATTTAGGACGATAAAGTTCCTTATCCATTGATGTCATCTCCCCTAAACAATCTTTGTTTTTCAGATCCTAAGTTTCAAGCCTATTCCATGATTCCTTACATCTATTGCACCAGAATACAATCCTGGTTAATTATCAGATTTGTAAGATTCCTTAACTTAGTTTAAAGAGGGTACAAAACGCAACTACCATTGAAGTGGTGCGGTGCCTTTTTGTACCCCTGACACATTCACAACCCTCTAGAAACCTTGAAACTATTATTTAGAGAGTTTTACGACTTCATCCGTAACTTCTTTGACTAGGTCCTTACCAATCTTCTCGGCGAATTGATCATAAACAGGTTTAGTTGCATCTTGGAATGCTTTCAATTGGTCTGGAGTTAATTCTGTTACGGTCATTCCTGCATCACGTAACTTTCCAACTTGATCTTTAACCATGTCACGACTGATTTTTCTTTGAAAGTCTTTAGCTTCAAGTGCTGCTTGTTGGAAAATCTCTTGATCTTCCTTAGGCATAGAGTCCCAAATTTTTTGGCTGAATAACACAATAAAAGGACTATAGATATGATTGGATACGGTAACATATTTTTGTACTTCATTAAATTTTTGTAAATAAATCGTTGGAATGGGGTTTTCTTGTCCATCGATTGTTTTCTGTTGCATCGCAGTAAAAACTTCGCTGAAAGGCATAGGGGTCGGGTTGGAACCCATGGCTTTCCAAGCTGCTAAGTGCATCGGATTTTCCATCGTACGGATCTTTAACCCTTTCAAATCAGCAGGAGCTTTAATTTCACGCACGCTGTTTGTCACGTCCCTGAATCCATTTTCCATGTAGGCGAGCCCTTTTAAGCCTTTTGCGCTCAAGCCATCTAAGAGCTTCTGACCGATTGGTCCGTCCAATACCTTATCGGCAACTTCTGGACTAGGAAATAGAAACGGCAAGTCAAAAACCATTAACTTACTCTCAATCCCGGTCAAGGGAGAGGTTGAAGGGGGAGTCATTTCTAAAGTACCCATACGAACTGATTCTGTTGCCTTAATGTCATCCCCTAGCTGGGCATTGGCATAAAGCTGAATCTCATATTTGTTCTTAGTTCTTTCTTGAACGAGGTCTCCGAACTTTCTCATCCCTTGATAGAGTGGGCTCGCTTCGTTAAGCCCGATACTTACCTTAATTACCTTGGCATCTGCATTTGCCGGGGCTGCTGCTGGTGCTGGGGCAGTCGTTGGAGCCGGCTTTGCTGACGACAGACCACACCCTGTAGCCAATGTCGCTACCATAAAACCTGTGAGCAGCGTCGCCAATACTTTTCTTCTCTTGATCATTAATTCTTTCCTCCCTATTTTTTTTAGATGCTTAAAAGTTTTCTTTCAAGCTTTTTTATTTCTCTTTGAAAGAATTTTGTCTTTTCTTTCAAGAAGGAATACAAGTTAACACTCTATTACCTGGCAACCAGATTAGGAATAAACGTGATGAGTTCAGGAATATACGTGATCAAGCCTAAAACAACAATCATAACCGCAACAAATGGTAAGACTGGCCGAACCAGATCTCCCATAGATAATTTAGAGATTCCACAGACAACGTAAAGTACCGTCCCAACCGGTGGTGTAATTAAGCCAATACAAAGGTTAACGACCATAACCACTCCAAAATATACAGGGTCCAGACCAAATCCTGTAGCGATGGGTAACAACATGGGCCCTAAAATCAGTAACGCTGGTGTTAAGTCCATGACCATGCCCACAAGGAGCAAAAGTATGTTAATAAAAAACATAACCAAATATACATTGTCATTGGACAATGCTATTAAAGTCCCCGTTAATAATGAAGGAATTTGCGCCGTAGTGATCAGATATGCTGCAGACATCGCGGCACCGCATAGAAGCAGAACAATGGCAGTGCTTTTTGCGGAAGCTGTCAAAATCCTAGGCATACGAGTTAGTTTCAATTCTTTGTAAGCGAACTTTCCAACGAAAAGAGAGTAAACCACGGCAATAACCCCAGCCTCCGTCGGAGTATAAATACCGGTAATAATCCCTCCCAAGATGATGATTGGTAAAATCAAGGCCCAAAAGGCACTCTTGCCTGCACGACCTACATCTCCTAGAGTAGATTTATTGTTCGATTTGTAGCCTTGTTTTTTGGAATGAAAATACCAAACTACCATAAGCCCAATCCCGATGAGAATCCCAGGAACAATTCCACCCAGGAACATTTTAACGACTGAGACTCCGCCGATCACACCGAACAGGATCATGGGGATACTCGGTGGAATAACGGGCCCGATGGTTCCTGCGGCAGCGATCAAAGAGGCACTGGATGCCTTTTTGTACCCTTCCTTATCCATCATAGGTAAAAGAATTGAACCAATCGCCGAAGTATCTGCAACGGCTGAACCAGATACCCCTGCAAAAAGCATACTGGCTACAACTCCAACATAACCTAAGCCGCCGGTCACGTGTCCGACAAGAGCTCTGGCAAATTCCACTATTCGCCGCGAAATCCCACCTTCATTCATGATTTCGCCAGCGAGTATAAAGAACGGGATGGCCATTAAGGGAAAGCTATCTACACCACGAATAACGCTTTGAGCAATAATAGGGGTCGATACGTCCCCCGTTAAAAGGAGCATCAGGACCACTGTCGTTAGAATCAAAGCAAATGCAATCGGAATATTGAGTAATATGAAACCAAATAAGCCGAGAAGAAATGCAGCTAACATCACTTTCCTCCTTCTAAATCGTTTTTGTTGGTAGCGAGACCTCATCGACAGGCGTCTCGTAGTGCACGGAGGAACTAAAAAGTGCTTTAACATGTCGGAATATTTTTAGGACTGCTTGGATAATAAGAATTGAGCCAGTAAAGGGAACAACGATGTAGACATAACCATAAGGAATAGAAGCCGCCGGGGATAGCCACGTCATATTCTCCACAGTTATTTTATATCCACCTATAGTAATCAAACTTAGTGCATAGATCACCAGGAGATCTGCTATCACCGCTATTAATTGTGAGCCTTTTTTGGGCAAGACTTTAGTGAGTATATCAAGGGCTAAATGTTCATCGTTAATGTACGCTAGGATTGCCCCAAAGAATACTAGCCAGATAAATAGAAACCGCGATACTTCTTCAGACCAAGCTAAAGAACTACCTAAGAAATAACGACCAATAACATTAGAAAACACAATAATAACCATAAGCGCCAAAAGAATAGCCAGTATACCATTTAACAGTTTTGTCAAAAACCCCATCGTTTGTCCTAGAATACCTTCGTTCTTTTCCATACCAAGCTCCCCTCTAAGTAAGATGCTTAACTTTTCATGACCCAATCAATTATTTCTGCTAACACCCCTCCTTTTCTAAAGTAATTAATTTACGGAGA
This sequence comes from Desulfosporosinus sp., assembly GCA_003512645.1. Classification (GTDB taxonomy): domain Bacteria; phylum Bacillota; class Desulfitobacteriia; order Desulfitobacteriales; family Desulfitobacteriaceae; genus Desulfosporosinus. The sequence continues at coordinate 17,603 of DOPS01000360.1, read as the reverse complement.
CTTGTTCCATAAAGAAAGAGCAACATTAATTAATTATAAATTCACATATATGAACTATGTTCATGCTCTTGAATTAATGTATTCTACATAAATCTCAATTATCCTTCTGATAAGATTAAATATTCAAAGTTTTATTTATTATTAGGTATCTCATAACGGCAAATATTCTGATCATAGACCACGTGACTAGTTTGGATCAGCAAATAGCCGAGGTACCAACCATAGATTGGCCTCGACTTTGTTTTATACAAAGTACTATTACAGGAGCTTTTAAAGCTTAAAATCATAATCTTAGTTCAAGTCAGTATAAAGACTATAAAAATCCTAAAAATAAGAAAGGGAGGAGTTAAAATGGAAGAACCTCTACTCACAATAATTGTCTTAGCAATTACTTTTCAATGGGGTGATTGGAGGCACTGGAAACAATATTATCCTACGATCCTATTCTGGGGATTAGGTAATTTTATTTACCTTCATCTTACTAAGGATAAACCCCTTTGGAAATTTAATACTATTATACCTACATCATTAGCTGATGTTTTAATGACTTTAGTAATTTTCCCATGTGTCGCCTTCTTGTTCTTTCCTTATTTCCCCAAGCGATGTAACATAAAGAAATTACTTTACATTTGTATATGGGTATTTATATTTTCATGGATAGAATGGTGGGCATTAGAAATCGGTCATTTTGCCTACTTTAACGGTTGGAAGTTAACCTATTCTGTTATTTTTAACTTAGGCATGTTTACTTTGCTCCAAATACACTACAAGGATCCGCGCTGGGCTTGGTTAATTTCACTCGTCTCTGGTAGTTTTATAATGATTTACTTCAAGATCCCCTTATAGCCTTCTCAAAAGGTTTTTTTACACCAAAGAGATAAGGTGGCAAGGGACGTAACAAAACATTTACATAAGTTTCGTTACGTCCCCTTTTCTTTGGTTTATCAAGATCAGCCGTTTAAGAGTCGAGTTTATCTTTATCCCAAAATCCCATGTATCTCTTCTTCGGTTATCTTAACTAAAGTCTCAACCTGTGCCTCCGTAAACTGTTCCCCAGACTCCAAGGTCACTAAACAATCCTCAAATAGGGTGACCAACAAGCCATTTATTTGTGCGTACCTTTCCTTGGCATTCGAGGGTTCCAGAACCTTCCCACCCCAAATCCCAGCCATACGGTCGAAGAGAAAATTAGTAATTCTCCTCATGATCTGGGCTAAGATCACGACCTTTCGATCAGTAAGAGTCACAATACTTTCATACGTTGATTCTTGGACCTCCAGGCGCCCAGCTTCCTGCAGATCTAGGTGAGCCTTCGTTCCTTTTAAAACAATCAGGTGATGATAGAGCATGTTCGCCGTAATCGCCAGATTGTTTATTAGATCATTGCGCTTTAGAAATTCAAAGTTGACCCGGATATCTGCCAAGGATGAATCGGGCTCAAACATGATAAACCCAATATTGGGTTCGATCCCGTATTGGCGGAGGATTCTGATCGCCCTCTCGTTCTGAGCAACCGTTGTCATCTTATTTATCCGTTTTAGGGAACTGTCACTACCGCTCTCTAGTCCTATGAGAATATGGCGAAGGCCTGCTTCTACCAAGGCACTTACGGTTTCCTCATGGATGTCGTTAACCCGGGCCTCGATGCCAAACCGAATATTTCTGGATTTAAGGAGCGTTGCCAAGCGCAAGGCTCGTTGTTGCCCTCTTTCACCCGGACCGAAGAAATTGGGATCGGTAAAATAGAAATCCTCAATTTTATGTTGTGCAATTAAGTCATCGATTTCCGCGATGATATTTTCCGGAGTTCGACCACGCCACTGAGAGCCCTGTCCATAAAAAGGGTTGATGTAGCAGAAAGTACACCCCCCATAGCAGCCCCTACTCCCCTGAAGGTTTACTTCAGGCAGACGGAACAGGGCTTCGGTTCGCACGGGAAAAGGGAGAGCGTTCAGATCACCCACCAGTTCACGCCGCTGGAAAACAATTATACCAGAGTCGTCCCTCTGAGCAAGACCGGGTAAATTTTTAAGACCTTGGTTAGTTAAGGTTTTTGTAAAATCTTTTGTTAAAGCTTCCACTACCATGGTAAAGGTCAGTTCCGGTTCGCCCAGGATCACTGAATCAATATCTGGGCACTTCAATAAAATGTCTTCAAAGTCAGTGGTCGGATAATACCCGTAAGCCGTGATATACGAGGAGAGTTGCTCCGCTTTAACCTTGTGGAGAAAAGCGTACAAGGCTGTGTCCGTCTGCCAATGGTAGACCATATGAACCCCTATCAAGTCCGGTTGCATAGCTTTTACCCTACGCTCTATTTCTTGGTAGTCGAGCCCATCCAGGAATCCTTCAATGATTTCGACCTCATGCCCTTCGCTTATGAGCATACCGGCTACATAACCAGAATGAAGACATGAAGAAAGGGGAGTATTGGCGATGTCATTACATCGTTCCGGGCAGACGGTTCGTGGGTGCTCTAATAATAGTATCTTCACTTTATTTCCCTCCTCACTTCCTGCCACATAAATATGTTTCTACACTGCTGAAGTGTTTCCAGCTTGTATCTGAAGGTATTAAACGGCTTCGGGTTGTAATAGGTGGGATAGAGCAGATCCGTTTCCGCATCGATAACCCCTTGCGACCTAGCCATTCTTTCGATTGCTGTGCCTGGTAGAATGCGAATATTATTCAGTATGATGGTTCCTAGATTCCTTTTCTTACTATGTAATTCATAAAGCTGTTCGACAAACTGGATGCTTTTTTCACAGGTTTTTTCCGTTTCTCCAGGCACATTGACCATAAAATGATAGACACTGACCACGTCCGTCTGAGCGACGAAACTTGCTGCTTTTAAAATCTGTGCCTCACTAAGATTTTTGCCTAGGACATCCAATGATTCCTGGCACAGACCGTCGGGGGAGAAGGAAAAACACTCACACCCAGCCCGTTCAAACAAAGCGACATTCTTTTCATTAAGCTGGTCTTCCCGCATAAAACCATCCCACCGAATCTTGAGCTTTCTGTGCAGTATCTCCTCACAGATTCCCTCAAGGTGACCGCGGGGGACGTTGAGTACAGGATCGGTAAAGTGAAAACTCTGAATACCATAGTCTTTATGCAAGAGTTCCATTTCATCCACGACCGCAGCAGTCGGGCGGCACCGCAATCTCCTCCCTTGAAGCTGCGGATAAACACAATAAGCGCAGTTAAGAGCACAACCCCGTTTTGCCTCAATTCCAATCGTAGGAACGTAGTTGTTAATCCCTTTATAAAGCTCAGGATCCAGCAAAAGTCGATTCGCAGGAACATAATTAGCCATGTCAAAATTAGTGGCAGGCGGTGAAACGCGCACCCTCGAACCCTCCCGCCGACAAAGCCCAGCCAGAGGCGGAGGATTTTCTATAGAGCGAAGAAGAGCTGGAAAGGTGACTTCTGCTTCTCCTACAATTCCGTAATCTAATTCAGGCACCTCTAACATCAGCCGTTCCGGGAAAAGGGAAAAGCCGGTGCCGCCCACAATCAACCAGGCTTGGGGCAGAACAGCAGCAATCAACCGAACCGTGACAATAAAGGGAGAAATCAGCGAACTAGTTTTATTGCCCAGTGGATCAATATTCCGCAGGGATAAACCAATCCCCTCAGGTTGGAATGTCTTGAGCTTCTCTTTCAGTGCTCCATAAGGATCCCTTTCCAGATTCATATCCAAGATACTCACCTCATGACCATACCCTTGAAGGCGACCGGCCAAAAGGACAATCCCGATAGGATAGACTCTCTCCTGAGAGAGGTCTTCTACTGAAGGGGTTTGAATCATCAAAACACGCACGTAAATTCACTCCAATAACAACAGGGCAAAATATCTGACGTAGTCGCCCTTGTCGCGTAAAATCTGAAGATTAAGACCCGCCCGTCGGACGGTCTCGTAGACATCAATGCCCGCCCCTTCCATAGAGGGCCTAGCATCCCGTGTATTGCGACACTTCCCGTCGGTAGCGCCCACAGCGCAGGTTGTGCAAAGAAGGCATGGGCCGGCCCAATAAGCGAACGCTTTATGAAATCCTGCTAAAAAGGCTTCTCTTTCAGCGTCCAAAACTCGGCTCTGAAACACTTTTCCTGGAGGTTCCCCCTCCAGAAGCAGAGCGTGTGAAAAGTCTTGCAGTACCTCCCTCGTTTTTTGAGGTGAGGGACTATTGGGTGGGCAGTGGGCATGTCCATACCGATCACAGCCAAATTGGCAGCGGAGATCCGTCCAGTCAGCAACATGGATGCTTTCTTTATTGATAGGAAGAACTTCTCTAAAACCCATCGCTTTAATCCTGGCAATCAGACGGGTTCTCTCATCCAGACAGAGACTTTCCAGTTTCTTTTTATCCTTGGCCGCGAAGATCAGCGCAGTGTCCGTCGCTAAGGGGATGAGCTCAGTTGTATAGAGTTTTGACATGGCTAATTGTTCTTTTACCCATGTTCCAGAAAAGATCCTGCCATTGTAGGTATTGATAAACATATTTAGATCGAGCAGTGCAGCCTTAGCAGAGAAGTGCTCAGGGAAGAAATCATGGATGACTAGGAGCCCTTCCGACTTGAGACAATTTGCTGCACGGTCCAAGATTAGAGGAATCTCTTGTTCTGAATAGGCGTGAATAATATTTGAGAGAATGACCAAGTCAAACCCTTCCTTAGCAACGGACCAGGGTTCCAAAATATTGCTCGGTATGTAGGAAACCCGTTTCCCCAACCCCTTCTTGTCCATCAACTCCTGTGTATAGCTGAGGACTTCCTGAAGATCCACTAAAGTTGCCGATAAAGAAGGAGAAATCTCCAGAAAACCGCAGGCAATCGCCCCAGAGCCGGTCCCTATATCAAGTATCTCCCCCTTCAGATCAAGCCCCTCGAAGAAAGGCAGAATCTCTGCCACCTTAGATTCAGCAATATTATCCATAGCATTGATATACTTACGGATCCGCTTGGCAAACTGCTCTTGACCCTCTTCTTCGACTGGAAAATTCACTCTGCCGCCAGCCTTAAGGCATTCGGTAAGGTCCTGCCATCCTAGCCTAAGGCCTTTACGCCAGAGGATCGAATCTCCTTGATACCCACTCTTACCAAGGACAAGATGGTCGCCGGCAAGCTTGGTGTTATAATAACGTTTACCATCATAAACCACTAACCCTATTGTGCAAAGAGCCTGAAGAAAACGCCCCAGACCAGACGGAGGCATATCTAGTGCTCCTGCAATTTCGTCAGTCGTCATGCCTCTAGGCTCCAGAAAAGTAAAGACTTCCAGTTCAACGGCCGTAAACAGTGCCTCAGAAAACCAGTACCCGGTTGCCAGGTCTTCCAAATACTGAGGTCCTACACCCTGGGGATTATGCCGAAAAAAGGGTGTCGATCCCATCTTTATTACCTCCCCTCAGGATCTCCAATGCGTCCACTCAATGTCACTTTTTTACCTCTCATTAAATTCGAACCGGAATGGGATACGCTCCATCAAAACAGGCTAAGCAAACACAGTCCGTCCCAAGTGCTCGAAGCAAGCCTTCCTCAGAGATATAGTGTAGCGAATCTGCTCCTACAAACTCCCGAATTCCCTCTATATCCAATTGATTGGCAATGAGTTTTTCTCGTTTTACCGTGTCAATCCCATAGAAGCACGGATAGGCTACCGGAGGAGAACTGATTAGAAAATGTACTTCTTTGGCCCCTGCTTTTCTGACCATTTCCACCAGTTTCGAACTGGTGGTTCCTTGGATAATCGAATCATCAATCATAACAACGCGCTTATTTTTCAGGACACTTGCATTAGCATTAAGCTTCAGACGAACGTCCACTTCTCGCATTTGTTGAGTAGGTTGAATATAGCTTCGATGGACATAACGGTTTTTAATAACCCCTTCTCCAAAGGGAAGCCCCAGTGCTGTGGCATACCCCAAGGCAGAAGCAGTCCCGGAGTCTGGGACCGCAATCACAAGATCCGCCTCAACTGGATATTCACGGGCCAGTTCAATGCCCATCTGACGTCTACTTTCCGAGACACTCAGCTGATCAATTGTACTGTCCGGTCGGGAAAAATGGATATATTCAAAGGCACACGACGTGCGTTCTAGTTTAGAAAATCTCTGGTATGAGTGGAGTCCATCTTCATCGATCACCACAATTTCACCGGGCTCCACATCCCTCACAAACTCTGCACCAATGGTATCGAGAGCGCAACTTTCTGAGGCCAAGCAATACCCATCGCCGATACGCCCAATACATAAGGGACGAACGCCATGGGGATCCCTGAGTCCAATAAGTTTATCCTCTGCCAAGATAACCAAGGCATACGCTCCACGTAGATCCATCATGGTCTTAAGCAGCGCATCTTCCAAGGACTCCCGGCGATAGCGAGTAATGAGGTTAATCATCACTTCGCTATCAATCGTTGTTTGGAAAACTGCCCCGTTTTTCCCCAGTTCTTCACGTAGTTCTAAGGCATTGGTTAAACTTCCATTATGAGCCAAGGCCATCATGCCTTTTTGGTAGTGTACCACCAAAGGCTGAGCATTCGCAAGCAGCTTTGAACCCTTTGGGGAGTATCGGACATGTCCAATCGCCATTTTCCCCTTCAAGCAATCCACAACATGGTCTGAAAACACTTCCGATACCAAGCCCATTCCTTTATGCACATCAATGCTTCGTCCATCTGAAACCGCGATTCCAGCACTCTCCTGTCCTCGGTGTTGAAGAGCATAGAGCCCGTAGTAAGTTACACGAGCAACCTCCAGAGTGGGGGCATAGATCCCAAAGACTCCGCATTCCTCTTTCGGTTTATCCTCTCTAAATTCGAACACGTTTGCCCCCCTCCCCTTAGTTCAGTGCTTAGTCTTCAAATTTCTTCGCTTAACCGCTTCTGCAACGCTTCGTCCTTCGCCTCGATATCCTGCAACATTTGGGCTCGATAGACTTTAACCTTCATACTCAATGGTTTATCCTGACTTGCCAGAATCTGTACCGCAAGTAACGCTGCATTCCGAGCAGCACCGATGCCTACGGTTGCCACTGGGATTCCCGGGGGCATTTGTACAATGGAGTAAAGGGCGTCGATTCCTTCCATGGCACCACTGCTCATCGGAACACCGATGACCGGCAAAGTTGTTGCCCCCGCCACAACCCCAGGCAAGTGGGCTGCTAACCCTGCCGCGGCGATAATAAGTTTTCCCCCTTGAGCTTCAAACCCTTTCACCCAATCGACCGTTCGTTTCAACGTCCTTTGGGGGGAAGAAATGATAACTTCAAAAGGAACCTCAAATTGCTGAAGAACTTCCAGGGCTTCTTCTATAACTTGATAATCTGAGTCACTTCCCATAATGACCCCAATCTGGCTCATTTGCCTCACCCTCCTTGTCAATAGTGCCCTCTTCCCGTTAGTTAGCAAGTTCCTCCCGTTTTCCCAAGGTGTTCCCCAACTAATTTCATGGCACAGAACCCACCACACATAGAACAGGCTTCCGCCCCCTCCTCGTTACGCTCTCCTCGGACTCGGCGAGCTGTAGGAGGATCAATGGACAATTCAATTTGTTTTTCCCAATCTAAGGCTTTACGAGCATGAGCCATAGCTAAGTCCCATTCACGTACACCCTTAACACCATTAACTATATCGGCAGCATGAGTCGCAATGCGCGTAGCTATGACCCCTGCGTGAACATCTTCAGCGGTAGGTAAGCGTAGATGTTCGGCAGGTGTAACATAGCATATGAAGTCTGCACCGGCCATAGCTGCCGCTGTGGCCCCGATGGCTCCTACGATATGGTCGTAGCCCGGCGCAATATCCGTGACTAAATTTCCAAGTATATAGTATGGAACATGATGACAGAGTTGCTTTTGGAGCAAGATCGTTGCTGGGATTTGATCCACGGGCACATGGCCCGGGCCTTCTACCATCACTTGGACGCCAGCTTCCAAGGCTCTTTGTACCAATTCTCCCGCCACAATCAAGCCTTGGACTTGGGCACGGTCCAGAGAATCTTCAATACAACCGGGTCGGATTGCGTCTCCAATACTCAGCGTTACATCGTATTTTTTACAGATTTCAAGCACACGATCAAATTGAGTATAGAGAGGATTCTCTTGCTCGTTGTGGAACATCCAGCCTGTTAAAAAGGCCCCTCCACGACTTACAATATCTGTGATTCGTCCTTGATTTTTTAATCGTTCAATAATAGACATGTTTAAAGCAGCATGAAT